>CAKOHI010000004.1 GCA_934085585.1 uncultured Bacilli bacterium | reverse complement strand
AACCCCAATTCAGTATAAAACTGAACTAGGGTTCTAAAAATTCTTTTTTAGTGTCTACTTTTTGTTGACTAATTCAGTTCAAAAACTAAACTAGTCTTTTTTATTTTCTAAAGTAACACTTAACGTCATATTATTTAAATCTATTACTTCACCAGCATTTATACTCTGACTTACAACATATCCATAACCTTGTACATCTAATTTGAGTCCAATAAGTTCACAATAAGTTTTAACATCACTTATACTCCAACCTATTATATTTTCCATTTTAAAATTATTACTATTAGTTAGTAAAAACAATTTATTACCCGCAAGTAACGTACTATTTTTACTTGGATATTGATTAATTATATAATCTCCATCACCTAAACCAACAACTTTAATATTACTATCACTTAATCTGCTTAAAGTATCCCCGAGATTTTTACTGATATAATTATCAACCTTTATTATCTTACTAAAATCGGTATCATTCTTGCTTTCTGTAAGTTTAGCATAACTAGCAATTTCTTCAATAGCAGTTGTAATAACTTTAGCCCAAGATCCTAAATTAGTTTCGGGTTTTTTACCAGCTACATAAACAATATATTTTGGATTATCACTAGGAAAAATTCCTGCAAAAGATTTAATATAATCATATGTACCATCTAAATAACCTCGGCCATTTGAAGCAGCTATTTGAGCAGTACCAGTTTTTCCCATGACACTAACATTATTAACTTGCCATACTTTATTTATTTCTACTACTTTTTTCATTAATTCGTGCATCTTTTTAACAGTATCTTCACTATAAACTTTTTCAACTACCTTACGTTCTCCCTTATAAGTGACATTACCATTTTGATCAACAATCTTATCAACTATATAAGGTTTTATCATAACGCCTTTATTAGTCATAGAACTTAATGCTTGTAACATTTGAATTGCTGTTACACTTACCCCTTGTCCAAAAGATGCTGTTGCCAGTTCAGACTGATAAGTTATTTCAATATCCCCGATAGCTTCATTAGATAATTCAATTCCTGTCTTTTTTCCAAAGCCTAAAGAATCATAATATCCATATAATTTATCGACTCCAAGTCTTAAAGCTAACATAGTCGCTGCTACATTACTTGATCTTGCAAAACCTTCATCAAATGTTATAGTACCCCAACCTTGACGTTCTGAATCTCTAATAACTGTACCATCATCTAAAGTATAAGAACCCGTTTTATATGTTTCATCACCAGTATAATTTCCAGACTCAATCGCTGAAGCAAAAGAAAATATCTTCATAACTGATCCGGGTTCATATTGATAGCTTATTAAAGGATTCATATATTCTTTAATGGTATTAGTATCATTTGGATTAAAATTTGGACTTGTTGCACTGGCTACAATTGCACCAGTATTTGCATCCATCACTGTAAATACAGCCCAATTAGTATTAAATTTATCTTTCATACTAGAAACAGCTTTTTCAGCAATAAGTTGAACACCACTATCTATAGTCAAATAAATATCAGATCCGTTTTTAGCTTTTATAGTTTCTTCATCAGTATTAGGTATTTTATAATTACTTGATGTATATTTCAAATATTTAGTATATCCATTTTCACCAGATAAAATATCATCATAATATCCTTCAATACCCAGTTCACCTACAATTGTTCCATCATCTTTATCTTTAGCATATCCAATTAAATATGATGCAAATGTCGATTTAGTATAATATCTTTTTTTAGAATTTTTTATAAAATCAATACCTGGTAACTCTAATTTTTCTATTTTTGCTTTTACCACTTCAGTTATTCCATAACCTCCAGGTCTAAGTTCTACTTGATACAAATTTTTATTTAATAATTCCATTAATTTATCTTCACTCATATTAAGTATCGGAGCCAAAGCCTTTGCTGTCATTTCTTTATCAGTTACATTTGTTTTATTACTATTTAAATAAGCAATTACTATATATGAATTAACTGTACTAGCGAGTTCTTCTCCGTTTACATCAAAAATACTACCTCGGCTTGCATACAATGTTTTTTTAACCGTAGCAATACTAGCAGCTTTATCTTTTAAATTTATCCCATCAACTTCACTACTTAATACTACATAAGATAATTTAGCTATTATTGCCATAAATAAAAAAGCAACAATTAAAATAATAAATTTTGATATTTTAACTGTTACTCTTTTCTTCATATTATTATCTCCTCTATTCTCCAACAGACTTTATATTACTATTATTATAAGACAAACCGTGACTTTCTGCAATAGTTTGTATATTCTCAAGACTTGCAAGTTCATCAATTTGCATTGTAAGACCTTGATTTACTAGTTCTTGTTTTTCAATATTTTTCTTTATTTTTTCAACTTCATTATTTGTTTCTGATAATAAAGAAGAAGTATATACGTTAAAAATAGGAATTGCCATAACTAAAAACAAAAGTAAAATATACATCATTTTTTCACCCTTTAGTAATTTAACTTTTTTCCCCTTTTTAGCCATAATATCATATCCTTTCAATTATTCTTAACTTTGCACTTCTACTTCTAGAATTTTCATTTAATTCTTCTTCACTTGGAAGTATTGGTTTTTTATTTATAATTTTTATCAAAGGCTTATATGCTTCCGGTATCTCAACTAAACCTTTAACAAATTCATCAACTTCACTATATTTTTTAAATATATTTTTAACTATTCTATCTTCTAGTGAATGAAAAGTAATTACCCCGATTCTACCACCAACTTTTAATCTTTTAATTGCTTTAGGTAAAACATCTTCCAAAACATTAAGTTCTTTATTAACTTCGATTCTTAATGCTTGAAATATTTTTCTTTCTGGATGATTTTTATAAAAAAAATTTGCACCGACACCAGTCTTAATTGCTTCAACTAACTCTAATGTCGTGTTAATATTTTTATTGCTTTTTTTAATTTCTCTAGCAATTACTTTACTTAATTTTTCTTCTCCGTATTTAAAAAATACTTGTGCTAATTCATTTTCACTATACGTATCAATAATATCTTTAGCACTTACCCCATGGTTAGACATTCTCATATCTAATGGTCCATCATTCATAAATGAAAAACCTCTCTTACTATCATCAATCTGTGGTGATGAAAATCCTAAATCAAATATTATTCCATCAACTAATTCAATACCTTCATTATCTAATACTTCACTCATATTAACAAAATTAGTATTAAATATTTTAAAATTATTACCAATTTTATTTAATTCATTATTAGAATATTCTACAGCTTTAACATCTTGATCAAAATCATATAAATAACCTTTAGGTATTCGTTTTAGAATATCTTTAGAATCACCAGCATAACCAATCGTAGCATCGATATAAATACCGTCTTCTTTAATATTTAAAGCATCAATTAATTCATTTTTAAGTACACTATAATGCATCATTATCACCACTAAACAAACTTTCTGCAATATCTTCAATAATATCACTATTATCCACCATAAATTCATTAAATGCTTTACTATCCCAGATTTCCAAATGGTCATTAACGCCGATTATTATACATTCTTTATCTAAACCGGCGTAACTAACCAATGGGGAGGTAATACTCATTCGACCACTTTTATCGAATACACAGGCAGTAGCACCAGAATAGAAGAATCGAGTGAAAGTCCGGGTTACTTTTTTAGTAAAAGGTAGAGTATTTAATTTACTAACCAACTTTTCCCATTCTTCTAAAGAATAAACATACAAGCATTTTTCAATACCACGAGTGATAATGAATTCACTTCCAAGTTCTTCTCTAAATTTAGTAGGAACAACAAGTCGGCCTTTGTCATCAATATTATGATGAAATTCACCCAGCAACATACTATTCCCCACTTTCTCCCACAGTTTACCACTGTCTTATAATTATACTACCAAACAAACAAAAAAAAGTAAATACTAAATATCTACTTTTTATAATTTTTACATTTATTTACAATAATATTTTTAATTAATTAGAATTGGATCGCTCATGCTTCCGCTCCCCGATACATAGGTTATGGAAGACTCAAGATTGAAGGACGGCCTGACAACACTGCCGTCGCTCCCATCGTCGTAAGTGTCATTGCCATACCCGTTCACACCGAACGCATAGTACGAACTGTCCACACAACGGGAAATAGTCCATTCCCAAACTCCCATGTACATCCAATTTATTGTCTTTATTACAGTTTCATTTGTATCCTTTCCATCATAATTATATAATGTTATTGTCCATGCACTTGGACTGGCTGCATATCCATAATCTGACACATACATTAATCCTATTTTTGCTTGATATTCTGTGGCATTATCTGTACTATTTGTTTCATCTGGATTTACTATTTCATTTTGATATGCTTCTGATGGTGTTACATCTTCTATTTTTGAATATGTGTTTCCTCCGACTTTCCATGTTGTTGTTGCTATTTTTTTTGACCACTCTTCTCCTATGTAATTTATGAAATTTGTATTTAAGTTTGTTTTATTTAGTAAGCTTGTACTCCATGTATTTGTTGCTTTATTTGCTGCTTTGTAATTCCAATAATATGTATTTATTGTTGACAAACTTCCTTTATAATAATTTGTATCTGGTGTTGTTTCACCATAATAATCTCCATCTGTTCCTAGTAGATTACTATTTGTATAATCATATTTTATTAATTTTACTTTGCCATCTATTACTCCGATGATGCGATATAAATTATTCTCGGGACATGGACTTGTTGTTGAGCCAAAGCATATAAAATTATTTACTTGGTCTGATGCTCCAGCATACCTATAGCTATTATCATTTGCACCATTTGCGAGTGTTGAATTATGGATATAAATACTTGAAACATCTGAACCTTGATTTCCAAAATTTTTAATGCAAGTTGCTAAACTAGTCCCACTCGTACAATAATCTGCAATAGTTGGAACCCAAACATCAAAATAGACATAACATTTATCTAATAAATCACCACTCATTATTACACTTTTTTGGGTATCATCCCAAGACAATATTGATCCATTTTCGCATCCAGATCTTTCTTTATTAAATATATATCCATTAGTTGGCCATGTATTTGATGAAGAAGAAGTGTATACTTCACTTCCTTCATCCGTTTCAAGCATTATAGAAATAATATTTTCGTTTTTTATTGCTTTACCTTCAACATTAAATGTTTCTTCTTTTTTAGGCACTAATAAAATTATTAATAAAATTAAAACTATAAAAATTGGTAATATATATAAAATTTTACGTTTCATAATAAACTTCTTTTATCTTATTCTTTACAATTATCAATTTAACTATAGTTTATAATAAAACTTTAGTCAAGTCTAATAATCTAATTTAAAAAGTGTCTAGTTTAACACTAAACACCTTTTTTATTTTTATTTTTATCTTCATTCATAACTTCTTTTAATGTTGTACCAAATGTTGCAATCCCTTGAAGTTCTGCTGGAACTATAATTTTTGTAGAATTACCATTAGCTATAGATTCTAATGCTTCAAAAGATTTTAAACGAAGAACAGCCTCATCAGCTCCTGCTTCTTTTAATAATTTAATACTATCAGCTTCTGCCTGTTTTAATTTAAGTAAAGCTTTTGCTTCACCTTCAGCAATTTTAATTTGACTCATCATTTGTGCTTCTGCTCTTAAAATAGCACTTTCTTTTTCACCTTCAGCAATCAAAATACTTGATTTTTTTTCACCTTCAGCTTGAAGTATTTTTTCTCTTCTTTCACGTTCTGCACGCATTTGTTTTTCCATTGCATCTTGAATATCTCTCGGAGGTAAAATGTTTTTAACTTCCACTCTATTTACTTTAATTCCCCATGGATCAGTTGCTTCATCAAGTATTGCTCTCATTTTAGTATTGATTATATCTCTACTTGTTAAAGTTTGATCAAGTTCAAGTTCTCCGATAATATTACGTAAAGTTGTTGCAGTCAATGATTCAATAGCACTTACCGGATAATCTACACCATAAGTATAAAGTTTAGCATCAGTTATTTGAAAATACACTACTGTATCAATTTGCATTGTAACATTATCTTTAGTAATAACTGGTTGAGGTGCAAAGTCTTTAACTATTTCTTTTAAAGTAACTTTATTAGATATAGAATCTATAAAAGGTATTTTAAAATGAGGTCCATGTTGCCATGTTGTATGATATGACCCAAGTCTTTCAATTACATAACATTTTGATTGAGGAACAATCTTAATATTAGGTATAATAATGATAATAATTATTATTAATATTGCAAGTAATAATCCAGGCATATTAATCACTCTCCTTTTCCACTACTAATTTTACGCCATCTATTCTTAAAATTTTCACAATATCCCCTTTTAAACATTTATTTTTACTTATAGCACTCCATCTTTTTCCATCAACTTTTACTTCACCAACTTCATTCTTCATAATGTCTTGAGTTACAATGGCATCTTCACCAATAATACGATCTAAATTTGTTTTAACATTATCTTTGCTTTTAAGTTTATTTACTATAGGTCTAGTAATAATTAATAACACAATACCCAAAATTGCAAAAATTGTTGATACTATAGCAATATCTTCTATAAAAAATGATAATATCATTGCAACTATTCCACTAGCCACAAACCAAATAGATACTAAATTAACAGTTGCCACTTCTACAAAGCTTAAAATAATAACTAAAACTAACCAAAAAATCCAATCCATAAATACTTCCTTTCTAAAGTAATTATACTATAATATAGAAAAAAAAGAAACAATAATGTTTCCTTTTTAAATTTCATCTGGTAAATTATCTACAAACTTTTTAACATCTGATGTAAATAATTGAAGAAGAGACATAACTAAATTAGGATCTGTAACTTTTTCTATAAAAGTTTCACCATCTTCGATAATTTCTTTTAAAATAGCATATTCTTCACTTGGTTCTTCTTCTTGATTAAGCACCACAGTTAGAAAATAATTATTATTTTCATAATTAGCTTTTTCAAGTAATAAACAATTTACATCATTTTCTAAAGTAATCACACTATCTACAGTCATTTTTATCTTCCCCTTCCTTCATCAGGTAAATTCCAATCCAATATACTATCATAATCTATTTGATCATCATCTAAATTTAATTGATTTTGTGCTTCTAAATATTCCAATAAACTATCAGTTTGTTCTGGTGTAACAGGATTATTAACCACTTCAGGTTTTGAAACTTCTGCTTTTCTTTCAACTGGTCGTTTTTCTTCTTTATTTTTCATCTTTTCTTTTAACATTTTCCATAAAACTTTCGTTTTATCTTTTAAAGATTTATAACCAGCACTAGACCATTCTTGTATTTCTACATTTTTGTCTTCAAATAATTCTTCGCCATCAACCTTTTTAGTTTTACCAGAAAGAACAATCTTATTGTAAATTGTTTGGCCAATTGCACCAATTGCAGCTCCAGCTAATGCTACAGGAAGACCAGCAGCAAAGCCCACACCAGCAGAAGCACCAAGAACAAGTCCAAGTCCTCCACCTAATGCACCAAATTTAAGGATTGCAGCTCCATAAGGTGCTAAAATTGCTTTACGAGTCTTTTTAACCTTAACTTTTCCTTCTGGAATACTACTTTTTGTTGTAGTATCAGTTTTTTCAACTTTTTCAGTTTCTTTAGCCTTAACACTTACTGGTATCTTCATAAATTTTTCTTCATTATCTTTTTTATTATTAATACCAAGTTCTTTATCATAACTATAACCATTTGGCAATTTTAATTCTTCAGGTTTATCAGTTTTAATTCCTATTGCTTTTCCTTCACTATCTACGATTACTTCAGCACTTGGATTTAATTTTTTTATTTCATAAATTAAATCTTCTAAAGAACTTATTTCTTTATTTTCTTCTACTTCTGGAGTATTTAGTGAACCCGCTGGTGCTAATCTATTTTTTCTAGGTTCATACGTTAAATTTATAAATCCTTGTCCATCACTAACTTTATTATTAAATCCTAATCCTTCAGTATATTTAAAACCTTCTGGCAATTTAAGTGCTTCTGGATTTTCACAAATTATACTTTCAGCATGACCAAGTGCATCGTATTTTATTTCAACAAGAGGATGTACTTCTTTATTTTCTGTTTCTACAAAAGGATTTAATTCTTTTATTTTTTTAGCTAATTGATCTTGATTTACAATAATTTCCTTATTATCATCTTTTGTTTCTTCAGGTTGTGAACCACCAGTATTTTGATTTAAAATTCTATCAAAATTTTCAAAAGCATCAGGTTGAGGACTATCAGGGCCTAAAGTTTCAGTTAGATTTTTTGGTGGAACTACAGTTACAAATCGATTTTTAACAACTTTACCCAAACCAAATTTTTCACATAACTCATTATATCTTTTTTCATCTTTTTGTATTCCCTTTTCAAAAAGCACAATATTATTTCTAGTATCAATTAATAAATCTCTCAATTTTTCTCTATTCAAAACTTCAAAACTTAATTTGCGTTGAGCTTCATCAAGCGCTATAATATCACTTTTTAATTTATCTGTAATCGTTTCTTCGTATTTTGCTATATCAATATGTTCAGTTTTCAAATTGTTTTCAAAATCTTCAAAAAATTGTTTTTTAAGATCTGCTAAATGTTGTTTCTTATTATCTAAACTACGAGAAATCTTTTGAAACTCATTAAGTAACTCAACAGTTTTTAAAGTATTATCTTCAAAAGTATTACCATTTTTTAAAGAATCAATTTCAATTTTAATATTAGCAAGTCTTGTCTCATCTTCATTTATTTCATTTAAACAATATGAATATTCATTTGCAGTTGAAACAATGTTTTTCGTGGCACTTTCAAGTTGATTTAAAAAATCACTTCCACCTAAAGCAGTCGTAAAATAATTATCTTTTTTTACAACACTTTCTATTTTCCATAAATTCCTACCTACTCCAGTTAAAAAATCAAAAAAGTTTTGTGCTTCTACTTTATTAGAATTTTCAATTTTTTCTTCAAGTTCAGATAGTTCATTAATTACACTTTCCACAGTTACTCCTTCACTTGAAGTCATTCCGTTAAAAAAAGCTACTGGATCTGCTATTGTAAAACCCTTATCATTTATAAGTTTTGTTAATTCTTCTTCATTCATAATAAATCTTCCCTTCTTATTATTAGAATACCATAATTAATAAGAAAATGCAAGAAAAAAACACAATGAAAAACATCTTCATTGTATTAAATTCTATTCTTCACCATTTTCTACATTAATTACTGTTTTTCCATTGTAATTTCCACATTTAGTACATGCTCTATGAGGTCTTAATGTTGCCCCACATTTAGAACATTTTGTTAATGCACCAACTTCTTTTTTTAAATGAGTTCTACGCATTCTTTTTTTTGTTTTACTTGTTCTTCTAAAAGGAACTGCCATATTTATTCACCACCTTTAAATAATTCATTCAATTTTTCAAATCTTGGATCTACCCCATCATTATCTTCTTTACTATTTAACTCCCAACCATTACCCTTCAAATGAGCATTCGTTAGATTTGTAACCCTAATGGGAACTTCCAATACAATATTCTCCCATAAAAATTCAATTATATCAAGTATATTTTGACTTTTTTCTAAATATTTTGCACAATTTTCTTCATTTTCTTCTAAATTTTCATCAATTTCAAACGAAAATGGATAATTAATTAGTTCATTTGTAACAGCATCATTAAGCTCCATAACCCCATCAACTTCTAAATTAACTACCACTTCATCACTAGCATTATATTTAATAATTCCCTTTACTTTAACATCACTTAAATTTTTTATACTAGTTTTTAAATAAAAATCTTCAGGTATTTTTACTATTGTATCAATTTCTACCGGCAATAAATTTAAATTTATTTTCATTGTGCCACCTTTATTAAATATAAATAATCATTTTCAAATTCTCTTATAATTTTTTCTCTTTTCATATCCACTAAAACACTTTTTTCTTCTTCATTATCATTAGTTAAATTCATATAATAATTACTATCTCCAAGATCTATAAGTCCAGTTACTTCATAACCTAAAACATTAAAAGTTTTACCAGATAACTTATTATTTACTAAAGAAAATTCCATAATATCATTATACATTCTTAACATAAATCCTGAATTAGTATACCCCACAAAATCATATTCTTCTTTAATATAATCTTCAATTTTTACTCTAACAGAATTCTTTATTCTATAAGCCCAAAAATTATTATTATAATTAACAAATATAAATTCTTCATTTGCATTAAGTAATTCCACATTATCATATGAATTTTTTAATACTACCTTATTTTCTTCATTTTTTGTAGTATCATATTCATAAATACCATCATTTAAAACATAATAAATCTTATCTTTAACAACATAATAATTAGTATCTAAACTATCATTAGTTACATTTTTCTTATCATCACTATCAAACTTCCAATAAACAATACTAGAACCATCTTTACTAACTACTATATTATCACCTAATTTTATATCTTCTTTATTAGAATAATAATCATCTAATACATAAAAATAAAATTCATCTAATTTTTTATCATATCTTACTTCATTCGTAGCGTCTGAATAAATCATTAACTTATCATTCAAAAGTTCAAAACTTTTAATATCATAAAATGTTCTAACATTTAAATACTCTTCTGCATTATCACTAATTCCATATAATTTATATATTCCATCTTTATCTTTTACTATTCCATAATAAGAATATTCTTCTGGATACGCATCATTACTTTTTTCATCTGTAACATTATTTCTAGATTTAAGATAATTTGATAACTTCCATAACCCCAATACTACTAAAATAATTAATAAAACCGCCACTATTCCAATTATTAATCTTTTTTTCTTTTCTGGTAACATTATAACACTCTCCTAAACATTTTTTCTAATTCATAATTACTAAATTTCATAATTGATGGTCTACCATGACAACAATTATAAGGATTATCACATTTAACTAAATCTTTAAGTAATTTTTCCATTTCCATCTTACTTAAATGTTCATTAGCTTTAACACTCATTTTACAACTAACCATTTTAGCTAAACTATCTAAAAATCTATCCTTATTAAAATTCTTACTTGAATCTATTACTAAATCTACTATATATTTTAAATTATCACCTTCATAATTACTTTTAAGCCAAGTTGGATGACTTTTTATTATTACTGTATTAATACCAAACTCTTCAATTTTAAACCCTAATTCTACTAATACACTTTTTTTATCCATAAATGCTATATAATCACTCGTAGATAACTCAAACTTCATTGGCACTAACATATCTATAATACTTACATTTTCTTCTTTAAACATTTTTGTTATCATTTCATAATTAACTCTTTCATGAGCTGCATGTTGATCAAGAATAAACATTCCATCTTCATTTTCAGCAATTATATAAGTACCATGAACTTGACCAACCGGATAAAGATTCAAACTTTTAAATTCTTCATTTACTATTATGTCTTCTTTTTTTCCAAAATCCATTGATGTTTGTATAATCTCTTCATTTACTACTATCTCATTATCTTCTATATCATTATTTGTACTATATACTTCATTTAAACTTATAAAAGAATCATCATCTTTTACATTCTTCTTTACTTCATCTATTACAGCATCAGGAATAAGCATATTATTGTAAAGAACTTTTTTAATCTCTTTATATATTAAATCAGTTAATACCTCCATTTTACTCATTTTAATATCTTGTTTAGTAGGATGAATATTAACATCCACGAGGGTAGGATCTGTAAAAATATTAATAACCACAATCGGATAAAAGCCTTCATGTTTATAAGTATTATAAGCATCATTTATGGCTCTATTAATTTCTACATTCTTAATTATCCTTCCATTTACAAATGCATTAAAATGATTTCTATTTTTTTTAAGTATACTAGGCTTTGATATATAACCAGTTACTAAAAAATCATCACTACTACACTTTAATTCTAACATATTACTTGAAACATTTAAACCATAAATTTCATGAATTGTTTTAAGCAAATTATTACTTCCACTAGTTTTAACTACTAACCTATCATTATTACTTAAACTAAATGCTATTTCTGGTTTTGATAATGCTAATTTTTCAATAAATTGAGTACAATTATTTAACTCAGTTACTTCACTTTTCAAATATTTAAGTCTCGCCGGAGTATTATAAAACAAATTTGTTATATGAATCTCTGTCCCAGTTCTTAAAGGTGCATCACTAACAGAAAGTAATTCACCACCCTTGATATGAACTTTAGTACCAACAAATCCATCACAAGTATTTAAAACTACTTCAGATACACTAGCTATACTTGCTAAAGCTTCACCTCTAAATCCCAAAGTCTCAATAAAATATAAATCATCATCTTTATATATTTTACTCGTAGCATGTCTATAAAAAGCGAGTTTAGCATCATCTGGATCCATTCCAATACCATTATCAATAACAGTTATTTCATTTAATCCACCATTTTTAAGGATAACTTTAATATTTGTTGATCCAGCATCTATAGAATTTTCAACTAATTCTTTTAATACAGATGCACATTTTTCTACGACTTCTCCAGCTGCAATCTTATTAGCAAGATTTTCACTCATAACTCTTATTTTACTCATTATTATCACCTATTATAGAACTTCTAATTTCATAATTTGAGGTATTTAAACTAATTAATGAGGTATTTTTAAATTTTATAAAACCCATTCCCTTTAATATCAAATCACTATTTTTAGGAATAATTATATTACAATCAATTACTTCTTGTTCTCTTCTTCTTAAAATATTTACCTCATTACTTACATATATAGTAAAATTAGTATCTTCTAAAATATTTAGTTTTACATCCCCAATCAATAGATAATGTTTTTTAGGCAATTGATAAACCTTAGGTCTAATAACACTTCTAGGTATATTTTCTCTATTAAAATTACTCATAAAACCCGGAGCATCATAAATTACAAATTCATCTGCTTTTAATTTTATAAAATCTTGAGTTGTATTAGATTTTCTACTTACAGTTATATCACTATCTAACATATTATTTATTAAACTACTTTTACCAGCATTTGTAAAACCTACTAAAACCACATTTTTTTTCATTTTACATAAATCTATAATTTTCTTTATATTAAAATTATTTTTACTGCTTGAAAGTATTATATCATCACTAATTTCATAAACATTCTTTATATTTGCAATCAATTTATCATATTTTATATTTTTAGGAATAATATCAACTTTAGATATTACCAATACTTTTTCACTCTTAATTTTTTTAAAAGTATCAATTACTTCTTTATCTAAATTAACAAAATCTACTAAAAAAAATACAAATACATTTAACTTATTTATTTTATCAAGCAACTTATCATTATTAATATTTACACCTTGATTTACTAAAACGTTATAGTTTTTGAGTTTAAAACATCTTTCACACAATTTATTATCCATATTCGGAGTATATCCAACCTCATTCGGATTAATATCTTGTAATTTTATCCCACAACCTACACACTTAATCATAATAAACACCACTTACTAAAATATTTTTTTTGGCTAGTTTTTTTAAAATAAATCCTTCAAAAAATCTATTAACTCTCGTAAAAAACATTTCATATTTTGCCACTCTATTTACAAGAATACTAGTAAACCCCATTCTATTAGCACCAAGAATATCAGTAAGTAATTGATCTCCAATACAAGCAACTTCATCAATTCTAAATTTATATAAAGATAATATTTTTTTATACTTTCCTTTTAAAGGCTTTTTACTACTAAAAGCAACATCTATATTCAACTTTTCTTTAAAAGGTCTTAATCTATTTTTATTACTATTAGATATAATAATAACTTTAAAATCTTCTTCTAAACGTGCTATAAGCTCTTTAACTTTTTGATCTGGTTCTTTTGTTTTATATGAAGCAATCGTATTATCTAAATCAAATAACAAACATTTAATTCCATTTTTTTTCAATTTTTTATAATTAATTGTATAAATACTTTGAGCATATACATCAGGTATAAATAAATCAAGCATATAATCATTCCTTTTCTTTTAAAATTATATCACATTACCTAAAAAAAATTAATACCAAATAAAAGCAACAAGTAAGAAAATGACTTTGGTAAGCGCATACTTGTTGCCAATTACATTATAACACTATATCTACTAATATGCAACAATTTGTTGCTTTTATATATTAATTTTATAAAATATATGTTCTTTTTAAAGTTATATCGTTTTGTTTATCTTCATCTAAAGAACTAGTAAAAAAACAATTTGGAACAATTTCTAGAAATTCTCTAACTTCATTCCAACTTTTAACAAGCCCAAAATTAATTGCATCATTAATAATAGACTTAACATTATTTATAGCTACTTGAATAACTTTTGAGTCCAAAGAACTAATATCTTCTTTAGAAATTACTAACTCATTAAATTTTTCACGTAAATCAAGAGTATTTTCTAAAAAACTATTTTCTTTTTCGCTACTTTCTAATTTAACTGAATCTAAATCTGGGCAATAGTAAATATAATTATATTTAGAATTAATATCATCTTGATAAACAAATAAAAGCATTGGCATCCCAGACTGATTTAATCTTTTATATTCTAATTCTAGTATTTCTAATGCTTTAGTATTCTTTTCTGTTTGTTGCTTCTTTTTAAATATTAAATTCTCTAAAGCTTCAATTTTTGTTTTTTTCTCTGCAATTTTCATTATTAGCATCTCCTTCGTTGAAAGCAAAAAAATTATGGTGTCCTCGATGAGAATCGAACTCATGACCCTATGCGTCGGAGGCATATGCTCTATCCAACTGAGCTACAAGGACCCATAAACATTTTATCATTTATTTTTAGAAATAGCAATCTTCATGTTTTTATGAAAAAATATTAAAGCTCATTGCTATCATTTTGTTACTTTCTACCTTATTGGTACTAGCAATAAAAAAATAAGACACTCTTCAACTTTGAGAGTGTCAAACCCTTTAATTTAGAGAAGGCATTCACTTGCAAGACCAAATGTTCCTCTTTTTTATTTTATGCAAATTCACTTGCTTACATACTAATAATAACAAAAAATTTCCGTATTGTCAAAAAGGCACTATTTTAAACAATTTTTCATATCATAAAACTCGAACCTCAAAAGGATTCGAGTTAATTTTATTTATGACATATTCGTAAAAAGACTAAATACTTTCTGTCAAAAATCACAAAACGATTTTAATAATTAATTTTTAGAAATAGTAATTAATACTCTTTCATTATCAATAAAGAATTCTTCATTAGCATCTTCATTAAACTCTATTTTAGTTGCCAATGTTTCTTTCTTAATATAATCACTAAAGTCTTCAATAGCTTCTCTAACTTTTACACTAGCATTATAAATAACACTTATTCTATCTATTAATTCATAATTATTATTTTTTCTCATAGTTTGTACTTTAGATACAATTTCACGAGCAATACCTTCATTAATTAAATCATTAGTTAATGTGGCATTTAGAATAACAAAGTTATTATTTTCCATTCCTACATCAAAGCCATCTTTAGCATTAATTCTTATATCAACCATATCACTATAAATATCATATTCAGTATCTGCTACAGTCATTTTTATAGATTCATTATTTTGAAGCTTTTTAATATCATTTAAAGATAACTCTAGTAATTTATCTTGGAATTCTTTTAAGTTACTTCCAAATACTTTACCTACATTTCTAAAGTTTGGTTTAACAGTAAAGTTCATGTATTCAGATGTATCTTTAACATATGTAACCTTCTTAACATTTAATTCTTCTTTAATTAGTTCAGTTAGTTCTCCGATTACCATACTATTTTTGCCATCAATTAAGATTTCACTTAATGGTTGACGAACTCTTAATTTTTGTTCTTCACGAATATTTCTTCCAATACTTATTAGTTCACGAACTAAATCCATTTTTTCTTCTAGTAATTCTTCAATTTTAGTTTCATCATATTTAGGAAAATCTGCTAGATGAACTGATTCTTTTCCAGTAAGATTAGTATACATTTCTTCAGATAGGAATGGTACAACCGGTGCCATCATTTCTGATAAACCAACCAACACTTCATATGTAGTAATATAAACTGCCTTTTTAGAATCATCTAACTTACTTCCCCAGAATCTATTTCTATTTCTCCTGATATACCAATTTGATAAATCATCTGAAACAAAATCCGTTAAAGCTCTAACTACTTTATTCAAATCATATTCATCATATGATTCTGTTACATAATTTAATAATTTATTATATTTACTTATTAACCATCTATCAATATCTTCTCTTTTTTCTAATGGAATATTGCAAGCATTAATATCAATATCATCAATATTAGCATACATTGAAAAGAAATTATATGTATTTTTAAGTGGGTTAAAGAATTTAGAATGAACTTCTTTTAGGCCATTAATATCAAATTTAAGTGGAACCCAAACTGGTGAAACATATGGTAAATAGAATCTAACTGTGTCTGCACCATATTCTTTCATTGTTGTAAATGGTTCAACAATATTACCCATTGTTTTACTCATTTTCTTTCCATGGGCATCTAAAAGTAAATCATTTACTAATACATTTTTAAATGGACTTACACCTTTAACAAATGTTGAAATAACAAGTAATGTATAGAACCATCCACGAGTTTGGTCAATTCCTTCACAAATATAATCTGCTGGAAATTGTGTTTCAAATAAATCATTATTTTCAAATGGATAATGGTATTGTGCAAAAGGCATAGCACCAGAATCAAACCAACAGTCAATTACATCTTTACATCTTTCCATAGCTTTACCACATTCTGGACATTTTAAATGTACATCATCAATAAATGGTCTATGTAATTCGATAGACTCATCAATATCTTCGATTGCCTTTTCTACTAGTTCTTTACGAGAACCAATCATTTCAGTATGTCCACATGAACAAATCCAATATGGAAGTGGTGTTCCCCAGTATCTTGAACGAGAAATTGCCCAATCATTTAAATTTTCAAGCCAATTACCAAAACGTTTTTCCCCAACATATGATGGATACCAATTAACCGTTTTATTATTAGCAACTATCTTATCTTTAATTTTAGTTATTTCTAAATAATAACTTGGTTTAGAATAATAAATTAAAGGTGTATGACATCTCCAACAATGAGGATAGTTATGAACCATTCTTTGTTTTCTAAATAATTTATCATTTTCTTTTAAATAACTTATTACTAATTCATCAGCTGCAAAGACATTAGTACCTTTCCATGGCCCTTCAGTATATTTACCATCTTCACCAACTGGATTTAAGTATGGTAAATTATATTTTCTTCCAACATTAGCATCATCTGCTCCGAATGCTGGGGCTAAATGTACTACTCCAGTACCATCTTCAGCAGTAACATAAGAATCACAACATACAAAGAATCCTTTTTTATTAACAGTTAACTCTGGTATTAATTGTTCATATTCCATATATTCTAAAGTGCTTCCTTTAAATGTATCAAGTATTTCTACATCATCACCTAAAACTTTACTTACTAGGGATGTTGCTAATATAAATTTATTACCTTTACTTAAAACAAGTGAATAATCATAATCTGGATTTACACATAATGCAACGTTTGCAAGTAATGTCCATGGCGTAGTTGTCCAAACTAAAAAGTATACATCTTCATCTTTTTTCTTCATTGGTACAATTACAGTATCAACGCTAGTTTCTTCATAACCTTGTGCTACTTCATGAGATGCAAGTCCTGTCCCACATCTTGGACAATATGGAAGTATTTTAACACCCTCATAAAATAAACCTTCCTCAAAGAATTTCTTTAAAATCCACCATTCAGTTTCAATATAATTATTATCATATGTAACATATGGATGTTTAATATCAATAAATTGTCCCATTTTTTCTGTAAGATCAGTAAATGTACTTTCATTTTTCCATACACTTTCTCTACATTTTTGGTTAAATTCTTTGATACCATATTTTTCAATATCTTTTTTACCTGAAAATCCTAATTCTTTTTCTACTTGTAATTCAACAGGTAATCCATGTGTATCCCAACCTACTTTACGTAATACTTTATATCCTTGCATTGTTTTATATTTACATATAGTATCTTTTAAAAACTTTGCAACCATATGATGTAAGCCTGGATGTCCATTAGCTGTAGCGGGTCCATCATAAAATACGAAATATGGATCATTTGCTCTATTTTCAATACATTTATCTAATATATCTTCTTTTTTCCATTTCTCAAGTATTCTACCTTCAACAACATCTACAGCATCTTTACTTAAACTTTTAAATCTTTCCATAATCTTCCTTCCCTTCAATAAAAAAAGATGATACCAAGGAGTGCATATGCACGGTACCATCCTTTATTTTACTCAATTATCTTAACGCGATTAACGTAGTAATTTACTAGATTTCAATTACTCAACTCCTGGGTGATATATAAAAATCTTCAAATATTTTTCTCGCACCAAATTGAAAAACTCTCTTTAAAATTCAATTTTTACACTTGTCCCATTCACGGTCTTTCCAAGTGATTTAATTATAATACACTATATTTATTTAAGTCAAGCCTTATCTTAACAAATTTTATTTATTACCCACAATTACTATACCATCTAGGTTACATATATATGAATTTGGTAGTAATATTTTTATTTCTTTAAGAATATTTTCATCATTTTCATAAGTTCTACCCACAATTATACCTTCAATAAAATTTGCTGGTATTCCAAAAAGAATAGCACTTTCTCTATCCGTGAAAAAATCATCTTTATTAATTCTTTCTTTAATAAATCTCATGTAATAATATGGATTTACAAAAGCTTTAACATCTTTATCATTTATATTATCTGGATTTAATATATCATATTTTAATAATTCTTTTATATACTCATTATCTCCATCAAATATAATACCAATTTGCACAAAATTTTGAGCTAAACTTGGCATAAATCTTGCTTCTTTAGTTTGTTCCATATACCATCTAAAACAAAGATCTGTATCTATTGTATCCATTATATTTTTCATTTCATCATATGAAACCACTGAAGTTTTTATTTTTTCACCATCGAAATTTTTATATTCTATTGTTCCACCACTATAAAAATTAATATAGTCTTTTAATAAATAATCTTGTTTTAAATTCCATACTCCAACAGAACTTGGATATTTTGAATATCTGCCATCAACAAACCAACTAGATATCAAACCATCTTTTAATATTTCTTTTAATCCTTCAATATTTTTATAAGTACCATGAAGTAAAGTACCTTTTTTTAGTAATACATTTTCTCCCGTCTTATATTTAGTTTGTAAAACATAACTGCTATTCTTTGCATCATAATAATTATCAATTTGATTTAACATAATTTTTTTTGCTTTGCCTTTTAATTTTGCTTTAGTTACTTTTACATAATTCTCTTTATTCATTTATGCTATCCTTTCTAATATTTCATATTTTTTTGATACCCAAATGCAGATTTAATAATCTCTTCATCAATAATAAATAAAGCATCAATGCCTTTATCTTTATATTTTAAAATCATATCTAAAAATGGAATTCTATTATCACTATTATTTATATAATTACTTAATATATACCCCACATCATACGAATAAGAAGATATTGCCTCATCAACACAATCTTCAATAGATATTTCTTCTTTAGTTAAAGATAGCACAATATCACTATTTTTAATAAATTCTTTATATAAATTTATAGCAGTTAACTTTTTTTCTTTCAATAAATTCATTATAATTTGAAATATACTTTTCTCTATACTATTTTCTCTCAATGTACTTAATACATGTACTTTTCTTAATTCATCTGCTTTTATATCAACACCATAATTATCTCGTAAATAACTATTCGCTGCAAACTCAAAAATAATTGATGGAGTTTCAAACAAGAAACTATCCATTAAATCAGATGTATTTACAGATTTATCAAATCTCAATTTGTGCCCTATTTCATGACATAACAATATAACATCATAATAAGTTCCAGATAACAATACTCTATTTTCTGAAGCCTTTATTATACAATTATCATCGGCTTCATTTAATGAACCAACATTAATACTATAACTATTTCTTAATTTTTCTAATATTTCATCAAATTCTTTTTCTTTACCATATAACTTATATACTTCTCTAGATATTTTAACAACACTATCAAAATTTAATCTAGGTAAACTCTTTATATATTCTAAATAATAATCATTAAAAGAACAATTACTAGTTTCTTTATATTTATCAATATTATCAAATATATAAGGATCTAAAAATCTTAAACTACTGGATTTTTTAAAAAAAGAATTTATTTTTTTTATTAAATCAAAATTTATTAAACTACCATTCATAACAATTATTTTCAAACCCTTCTTAATAAAATTATTTTCTTACTCTTTTTGTATCTTTCTCTTGTCTAAATCTTTTAATTTCTTCTTCTAATATATAAGCAGGTACTTCTGATATTCCTAATTTATCACAAATTCTTTCACAAAAATAAGTATTAATTAAAACATCTTCAGATATTTGCGTATACTCTCCTAACAGCTCTTTATTTTCTAGTATTGATAACCCACTTTCATATACTCTAGAAAATTCAACCAAACTATTTTTATTTAATGAAATACTGCTTGGAAATAACATAATACTATCTCCACACTCTAAAATAGAAAAAATTCGACCTGTAATAACATCTATACTATTACCGGTTTTATCATTTACTTTACTTTTCTCAATATATAATTCACATGGATAATTTATGTTTTTTTTCACAAAAACCTCTTGTCCATACTTATCTGTAACCCTCCTAAAACAAACAACACCCTGTACATTTAATAAATAACCTTGCCAATCATTTTGCATTTTTAACCCTCCTTGTTATTTTATAACTTCCTCTTCATACCTTTCTAATGCTCTATCCCAAAGTTTATAATTTTTATCATGACGATGATCTTCTAATAAATTTGTATCCTTTAATATATTTCCTACAAACCTTGATGCTTTTAAAGCTCCATAATAATTTAAATGTCCTCCTTTATCCTTGGTATCTGATTTCCAATCAATATTTAAATCATAATTATTTAAATTAATATACGTAAAATCATATTTTTTACTTAAATTTAATATAGCCTGATCTTTTTGATAATTCCAAGTATCTTGTGAAGGAAAACCTATTACAATTAATTTAGTATCATAAGTTTTAGCTAGTTCAACAAACTTTTCTAAATATAGAACATTTTCATCAATCATTTTATACTCTTTATCATTCTTTTCCATGTAACTTTTAGGTTTACTTGGAATAATTTTCTTATTTAATTTATATCCTTTTTGAATACTCATTATTCCATAATCTGAAAATAAAATATTTTTCCAATTATTATGATAGTTTAAAAGAGGCATTATATTTTTAAACATTCTCTCATATTTAATATACCATCTTCTTTTTCTAGTATTTCTAAAAAACATATTAGCTCCCACCAACGCAACTTTTGGATGTTGACTTTCTAAAGCAACTTTATAATAATCATAAGCATCTGGTAAAATAAATGCAGCTTCAGCACAATCAAAAACAGTATAACCAAAATTCTTATAAATTTCCATTGGTATTACAGATGAATAAACTAATGAATCTCCGATTACAATTGCATCTATTGAATTTTTCTTTTCCCCTAAAATTTCATATTGAGCAGTTTTAATTAAACCAAAATCCTTGATATTTTCTTTAGGAAGTAGCAAATATGAAAATCCATAATATAGAAAAATAAATATAGCAACAAATAAAGTACCTTTTAATAAATTTTTCATATTTCCTCCTTAAAAATCTGCATACATCGGATCTACTGGTTCATAACCTGGCCCAAAAGCACCGAATATTAAAATTGAAAAAATCAATATATATAAAATAATCCATCTAACTACAATATTTTTTTGAGCTAACTTTTCTCTAACATCAATTCCATGTTCTTTTTTTAACCCAATTATCAAAACTACAACTAAAGCAAGCATAAGTATAATACAATCAGGAAAATCCAAACCTAAAGAAGATAATTCCAAAGTATTAACTTTAAAATTAGTAAATATTTTTTTAATCATTTTAAAAGCTTGATTTACAGTACTAGAATTAAATATAAGTTCTCCGATAACAACCAAAAATGAAGTTTTCAAAATTTGTAAAAAATGTAATACTTTTGACTTTGAAATATTTAGTTTAACATATAGTTTATTAAATTCAGGTCTAGTAATATTACCAATTGAAATCATAACAAAATGATATAATCCAAACAAAATATATGTCCATCCTGCCCCATGCCATAAACCATTAAGTAACCACACTACCAAAAGGGCAAATGTACCACTTATCAAAGGCCCATAATGATTACCTAAATGCTTTTTTAACTTTAAAGTTAAACTTTTCATAGGTTTTGATAATGAAATTGGATAATATATGTAATCCCTAAACCAAGTACCTAAACTTATATGCCATCTTGTCCAAAATTCTGATACATTTTTACTAAAAAATGGTTGTTTAAAATTCTCTGGAACTTTAACTTTAAAAATATCACCTATTCCTAAAACAACATCCATAGCCCCAGAAAAATCCATATAAAGCATAATCGTATAACATAAAGCTCCGATAAAAATAGTTATCCCCGAAAAATACTCATAACCACTAAAGACAGTTTTAACTAAAATATTTAATCTATCAGCTATAATTATTTTTTTAAATAATCCCCATAAAATTCTTTGAAGTCCAAAACACAAAGATTCATAAGTAATTTTTTCACCCTTATATAAATCATCTGCAGTATCGCTATATCTTGTAATTGGTCCTTCCATAATACTTGGAAAAAATGACATAAACAAAGCTACTCTAAAATAATTTCTATCAGCTTCTTGTTTTTTATTATATACATCAAATAGATACGATAATGCTTGAAGTGTATAAAATGATATTCCTATCGGTGCAATTAATTTTAAAACATTAAAATTATATCCAACATTAAAACAATCTAAAAGATAATTGGCATTTAAGGTAAAAAACTTTAAATATTTAAAAACAAACAAAAATGCCACATTAAATAATATACATAAAATTAATACTACTCTTTTTTTCTTTTTAAATTTATCCTTAATAATCTTTTTATCATCTTCCATAGCTTCTTTAACTAAATCTTTTTTCTTATTTTCCAATTTAGAAATTGCTAATGCCGATATATAAATTGATATAGTGGTAAGAAGCAAAAAAATTATTAACCATTTACTCATTAAAGCAAAAAATAACCAACTAAAAAAAAGTAAATAAAATGGTTTAATTTTCTTTGGAAAAAAATTATAAAAAACAATTGCAATTAAAAATACTAAATTATAATATCTATTTAAAAAGTCATACATAAAATAAACTCCTTCACATGTGTTTTTAAGTAAATTAATTATATCATAAAACACTAAAATTTACTAGAAAAAAGATAATGCTAAAGCACCACCCTATTTCTGACATTTTGGACAATAATATGTACTTCTTCCTCCGACTTTTATATTTAATATTAAGGTATTACATACTTTACAAGGTTCATTTTCTCTTTTATGAACCATTAAATGGCTTTGAAATCTACCTGTAACCCCCAAAGATGAGGTATAGCTTTTAATTGTTGTTCCTCCATTTTTAATAGCTTCATTTATTATTTTTATTGAAGAAGAAACAATATTTTCACACTCATTTAAACTAATTTCACTACCTAATCTTAATGGATTTACTCCAGATGCAAATAAAACCTCATTTGCATAAATATTACCAAGCCCACTTATTATAGTTTGATCAAGAAGCAGTGTTTTTATTGGTATTTTCTTATTATGAATATGTTCATATAAATAATTTCCATTTAAATCTCTACTATTTGCTTCAATTCCTTGTTTTTTTATTGCTTCAACTTTATCAATATCACTTTTTTTAACTAAATTCATTCTTCCAAACTTTCTTGTATCATGGTATCTTAAATCTGTAGAATCTTCAAAAGTTATAATTATATGTTCATGTTTAACAATTTCATCACTACTTTTTTTAACAAAATATTTACCTTCCATCCTTAAATGACTAAGTAAATAATAATCTTCTAAATCAAACATTAACCATTTACCTATTCTATCAATATCCACAAATTGTCTTCCCGTTAATATCTTTGTAAAATCATTTATATCACTTTCAATAGTCTTGGGATAAATAATTTTTACATCAACTATTTTTTTATTTAAAATCATTTTCTTTAAAGTATTTCTAACTGTTTCAACTTCTGCTATTTCTGGCATAATTCAACCTCACTTTACTAACCATTCAAATATTTTATTATCCTGAAGAATCTCCGGATGAAACTGAACACCTAAAATAAAATCTTTATATTCCACGCCTTCGATAACATCATCACACATTGCACTAATTTTAATATCTTGTGTAGTTCTATTTACAACACTAGAATGAAGACTTACAACATCAATTTGATCACTTTTATAAATACCATATAATACGCTATTTTTTTTAATATCTATTTTATGTTTAGCATTATTTATTGTGTCAATATTTTTAGTTACAAGCTTGCGATGAACCAAATCATCTTCAAGTCTTTTTAAATAAGGATTATTAATTTTATAGTGTTCATATATTTCAGTATAATTTAAATTCTCTAAATTTTTACCATCTTCAAGAATATTAAAATATGTATTAATTGATTGCATACCTAAACATATTCCTAAAACTTTTTTATGATTTTTAATTGCATCATCAAGCAAATAATAAAATTCATGACGTATTTTTACCCCGCCAGGCCAAAGATACGCATCACAAATATCAGCATATTCTTTAACATCTTTATCAAGTATACCAATAGGTATTCCTCCGCAAGCCTTTATTTTTTCAATATACATTGTAACAAAACTTGCTCTATCTTGATATGGATCATTATTAATATCATGCAAATTAAATGTTGGAATTATTCCAATTATTTTTTTCTTCATTATTTTGCCTCATACCAATTAATACCTGTATCTATTTCAACTTTTAATGGTGCTTCTAATTTATATACTCCTTCCATTTCTTCTTTAACAATTTTCTTTATTTTATCAAGTTCACTATTTTTACAATCAACAATTATTTCATCGTGTACTTGAAGTAAGATTTTACTTGTAATACCTTCTTTATTAAATCTTTTATAAACATTAATCATGGCAAGCTTCATAATATCTGCACTTGTTCCTTGAATCGGTGTATTCATAGCCATTCTTTCCCCCATCTGACGTATCAAATAATTAGGATTATTAATTTCTTCAATTATTCTAGTTCTTCCAAATAAAGTTGTAACATAACCCTTTGTTTTAGCTTCTTCAATTCTTTTATCTGTATAAGCTTTAACTTCTGGGTAAAGAACATGAAATTTATCTATAAATAAATCAGCATCTTTTTTAGATATATGTAAATTTTCTCCTAAACCAAAACCACTTATACCATAAATAATCCCAAAAATTACAGCTTTAGCACATCTACGCATATTTTTTGTAACTGCATCTTCAGACACTCCGAACACTTCACTTGCTACATGAGTATGAATATCTTCATCATTTTTAAAAGCTTCAATTAAACTTGGGCAATTCGATAAAGATGCCATAACACGTAATTCTACTTGACTATAATCAGCACTTAAAAACACATCATTACAAGGTAAAAATGCTTTTCTTATTTTTCTACCTAATTCCTCACGTACCGGAATATTTTGTAAGTTTGGTTCTGTAGATGATAATCTACCTGTTCTAGTTAAAGTTTGTTTATAAATTGTATGAATTTTTCCATCACTTAAAATATAATTACCTAATCCTTCAATATAAGTACTTTTTAATTTAGCTAAATTTCGATATTCAAGAATTTTTTCCACAATCGGATGTTTATCAACCAACTTTTCTAAAACCTTTACATCTGTCTTATATCCAGTCTTATTTTTCTTACCCCGAGCTATTTCTAACTTTTCAAATAATACTTCTCCGAGTTGTTTAGGACTTCCAATATTAAATGTCATACCAGCCAAATTATATATTTCATTTGTTAATAAATCCAATTTAGCCTCAAGTTCTAAAGACATTTCTTTTAATACTTCATTATTACATTTAATACCAGTCATTTCCATATCAGCAAGTACGTATAACAAAGGCATTTCAATATTTAAATATAAATCTAAAGCATTATTTTCTTTTATTTTTTCTCTATATCCATCCCTTACATTATATATAAATCTACTTCTTTTAACTAATTCTTTTTCAATATCTAAAAATTTATTTTTCTTAATATTTTCATAATACAAAAAATTTTCATTATCTTGATTAGCCAAATAAGCTAAATCATCTTTGATATTTAAATTTAGTAAATAAGCCATAATCATAATATCATCAACACAATTTATCTTTATTTTAGTATTACATATTATTTTTTTAGCATCATAAGTAATTATATTTTTATCTTTAATTTTTTCAAGTATCTTACATACATTTTCTTTTCTTACAAAATAATTTTTATCTTTATCACTAATTGCCATCCCCACGATTTTTGCAATATGATAGTTTTCATTATCAAGCATCACTTCTATAGCTAAATCACCATCTATTTCATCAATATCACTTATCTCTTGATAATCTAATACTTCTTCATTCTTTTTTACTTCCATATTTTTTAAAAGTGAAAAAAACTCTAATTCCTTAAACAAATCAATTAATTCTTCATTATTAATTCCTTCATATTTTAAATCTTCAAGCACAATATGTAAAGGTACATCTCTATAAATCGTAGCTATTTTTTTACTAATAAATGCCATTTCTTTATCATTTACTAATTTTTCTTTAGTTTTACCAGTTATTTTATCAATATTTAAATATAGATTTTCTAAACTACCATATTCTTGTAATAATTTTAATGCAGTTTTTTCACCAATTCCTTTTACTCCGGGAATATTATCAGATGAATCTCCCATTAAAGCTTTTAAATCAATCATTCTAATTGGTTCAATACCATAATCAGCCACAAAAGATTCATGATTATATCTTATAAAACCAGATTGTTTAAGAAGTTTTACTTCTGTTTCATCACTTATTAACTGAAGTAAATCCTTATCGCTTGAAACAATTAAAGAAGCAAAATCTTTATCTTCTTCAGTCATTTTAACAATCGTCCCCACTATATCATCAGCTTCATACGGAGCAAGTTCAAAATGCTTAATACCCATTTTATCTAAAATATCTCGAGCTATTGGCATTTGAATTTTTAATTCTTCCGGAGTATCAATTCTTCCTTCTTTATAAAAATCATACTCTTCTTTTCTAAAATTTTTTCCAATATCAAAAGCAACAGCCATATAGGTAGGTTGTTCTTCTGATATAATTTTATTTATCATTGAAACAAATCCAAATAAAGCATTCGTAGGTACTCCTTTAGAATTCTTCATCATATTTCCCGTATATGCCGTTGCATAATAACTTCTAAACATTAAATTATTACCATCTACTAAAATTAATTTTTTTACCATTTTAATTCACCTTAAATAAATTATATCATGAATTTATAAGATTCGCTTTAATTTCATAGCATTTTTTTCTAAAAACTCTTTAGCAAACATTCCCTTACAAGCATTTAAAAATACCAATCCTTTTTTTATTTTTATTATCACAGCAGAAACATTCATATTTAGCATTAAAGAAATATCTTCAACACAATAACATATTCCATCATATAATCCAAAATAAAGTACAAAAGGATTTTTAATATCATCAGGAAAACTATTTATAAAAACTAATAATTCACTATTATCTATTCTAGAAACTTTATTCTTATTTTCCTTTATCTCAACTTTTTTTTCTTCCATTTCACAAACTATTGGATTTAAAATTGCATTAATTTTTTTAATTAATCTTTTATATTCATCTGCTCTCAAAACATTTAAATACGGTTGATCTAAATTTGCTCCAAAAGCTTTAACAAAAAGATAATCTTTTTTTAATTCTTCATAATTAATTAAATCAGTCCCAATTATTTCATCTAATTTTTTTCTAAAAAGTATATTTTCAGACGTATACTTATCCTTCATATTTTTAATATATAAATACAACTTTCTTTTTTCAGATAATGGTAAACTACTTCCATTATATACTTGTAATAAATCACTTCCAAAACATTGAGTTAATGTGAAATAAAATTTTGTATTTTTATTTAGATGTTTAATAATTAATTGTAGTTCTTCTTTAGGTATATTAAGAAGTTCATATAAAGTTTTATTATCATATCTATAATTTTGAATCTTTAAAACTCTATTGCTTTTTATCATTTTCATTTTATTTTTTATAAACTCTAATTTTCCTTCAATAACTAATTCTTTACGAACAGAGCCTTTTAAACTTGCTCCAAATAATTTACATAAATAATCTTTTTCTTCATCATCTAATTCTATAGCACAACTAATAATATCCTTTAAGGACATTTCAAAAAACATTGGTAAAGAAATATAATTATCTTCATAATATTTTTTTAATTTCAAAAGAACTTCATTTAAGATTTCTTCAATTTCTGATTCTTTATAATTTAACAATTCTGCAATTTGTGCAAATGAACGATTATAAGTATAATGATAAAGTATAATTTTATTTTCTAAATCACTTAAACATTTCATAAGTTCTTGTTCAAGTTCTTTATCATTTTTATCATTTTCATACTTACTTATTTCAAGTAATTTTAAAATATTTTTATTTAAATTAATATTATTCTTACTTGATTTCCATCTTAATATAGCACCATTAACATAACTTTTTTCTTCTCTAGTAAGATTATCATATGAACACTTTCCTAATCCATCTTGACCAAATGCCATAACCATCAACCTATATTGTTTTGAATGTCTATCCATTTTTTCCCACAAAATTCTAATTTTTTCAAAAGACATTTCATATCCCACAGAGCCAACCGGATATTCATTTAAAATTTCATTTAAAGACTTTCCCGCATATTTTGAATATTCTTTTTTAACTTTAAGTACAACTGGTTCATCCATTTCTTCTTCATATATTTTAGTTATATCTACAACAATTTTATTAATATCATCCCTTAAAACTTCTGATGGTAAAACTTTTTTCTCTAAAGATTCACCAAACATACGAGAAAGAATATTCATATAACCATTTCTAGAAATAATTCTTAAAACATCATCTTTGGGAATATTAACTAAATCAAAAAAACTAACTAATTTCATATTATTAAAACGTTTCATTTTGTCTAAAGCTTTATTTATTCTTTGTCTTACTGCTTCTCTAGTTAATCCATATATTCTTCCAATTCTATCTAATGAATATTGATCTAAAAATCTATACAAAATAATATTTTTTTCTTCTTCATCTAGACATTCCATCAAATTTAATAATAAATCATTATCAATAAATTGATTCTCAAACTCTCCAGATCCAATAACATTTAAAACATTTTTCTCTTCTTCATCTTTATCATTAGTCATTTTAAATTCAAGCGAAGTCACATCCTGAAAAGCATTTAACAAATTTTCTAAAGTACTTACTTCAACATTTAAATGTTCAGCCACTTCTTCTAACGTAGGTTCTCTTTTTAAAGTAATTGTTAATGATTTTACCACATCTATATATTTACGATAAATTCTGTGTTGTTCTGCAGGAATTTTAATCATTTTTCCTTTATTAATTATTGCTCTATCCATAGCTGAACTAATCCATAAAGTCGAATAACTTGTAAATGCTACATTAAAAGATTGGTCAAATTTTTTCATAGCTTTTATCATGCCTTCAGTACCTTCATTAACTAGTTCCAAAAAATCCAATCCTCGATTAACCTTTCTTTTAGCAATCGAAGCAATTAATCTTATATTTCCTTCAATAATTTGATTTTGATAAAAAACATAATTCTTTTTATATTTTTCTTTATCTTCATTACAATTTTCATATTTTTTTAAATTTTCTTGAAACTTTAATACATAATTATCTGTTACTTCTCTAGGTAAAATTTCTATTTTTGATAATTCATTAAAAAACAAACTCGTCGAATTCAAACTTTTAAAATCATCAGAAGAAAAATCTATATTATTAACATCAATCTTATCTTTTATAATTGCATAAGAAAACAATATATTTCCAAAAGCATCCCCATATTTACTTTTAATTTCATCTTCACTATAAAGTGACTTATCACTCAAAAAAGAATTAAGATACTTATTTATCAAAGAACTCTCATCAGAAACTAATTTTAACTCTTTAAGTAATTCATCATCTATTTTACCAATAAATAAAGAACAAATATCACTTTTTTTAATATTTTCATTAATAATTTTTTCTTCAATTTCTTTAACTTTTAATATATCCATAAAAATCCCCCACATATCGACATATTATAACATAAAATACGAATTAATTGTATATATTTTTATAAAGAAGGTATATTTATGTTTTTAAATTTTTTAAATATCATCAAAGATTTATTATTTTTTACAGGTTCATATTCAAACAATGTCTTTCCAGAGCCACTTTCAAGCATTGAAGAAGAAAAGTGTATTAAAGAAATGCTCGAGGGAAATAATGATGCCAGAAACAAACTTATTGAACACAATTTAAGATTGGTAGCTCACATAGTAAAAAAATTTGATGTAAAAGAAGCAGATACAGATGACTTAATTAGCATAGGTACGATCGGCTTAATTAAAGGAATAGATACTTACAAAAATAGTAAAAAAACTAAAATTACAACTTATGCAGCCAGATGTATTCAAAATGAAATTTTAATGCACTTTAGAAGTCAAAAAAAAATTGGACCCACAGTTTCCTTAAACGATGCCATTGGTCATGATAAAGAAGGTAACGAAATAAATTTAATAGATGTTATCAAAGATAAAGATGTTGATTTATTTAAAGAACTTGATTTAAAAAATAACATAGAACTTTTAGATAAATATTTAAAACTTTTAAATAAAAGAGAAAAAGAAATCATTACCAAAAGATATGGCCTAAATAATACTAAAGATATGACTCAAAAAGAAATAGCTGATGAATTAAAAATATCTAGAAGTTATGTTTCTAGAATAGAAAAAAGAGCACTTACTAAAATGCTCACAGAATTCATAAAGAATAAAAACATCGATTAAGACCTGACTCTTTTTAACAAATTTATATAGCAAATGAAAACTGGTTCATCTTCACCATTTTCATTTTTTTCATATGATTGATTTACCATATCAACTGGATATCCGGCAAATTTTAAAGCTTGAAAAAGCAAATCCATATACTTCATTAATCTTATTTCTCTTAATCTTTTAACCTCTTTGCCATGATAAATAATTGTATCCATAGCCATACAACCATCAACATTATATTTTATTTGAGTATCAACAATATCAGTAATTGTTCTTAAATATTTAGAAATTACCCAATTTGCTTCTTGCTCCGTTAACTTAAATGTGTTATTCATTTTGCCTCCCTGTTTGAAGAAAAAATTAAGTATCTCTACTTAATTTAAAATGCTTCAATATTTAATCTTATTTTATTCATCTTATGAATATACGCATAGGCATAAACTAAAGTCCTTAAAGCGTGGGCATTTTTTCCACCTTTACCTATAACATATTTCATTTGATCTTCAGGTACCATTACTTCAATTATTTTAGTTTCATCTTCCAAAAATTCTTCAACTTTTATCATTTCAGGATCTTCAACAAGACTCTTAACTAAAAATTCAGTATATTCAACTATATTCATAATTATTTACCTTTTTTTGCATCATTAAATGCTTTCATAATACCTTCATTTTTAAAGATTGCTTTTACTGTATCAGTTGGTTGAGCACCATTACTTAACCATTTTAATGCTAATTCTTTATCAATTTTAATTTCAGCTGGATTAGCAATTGGATTATAAGTACCTACAGTTTCAATAAATCTTCCATCTCTTGGAAATCTTGAATCTGCAGCAACGATACGATAGAATGGTCTTTGTTTAGAACCCATTCTTTTAAGTCTTAATTTAACAGCCATTTTTTCTCCTCCTTTAAATAACTAAAATTATATTACCATATAAAAATATATGTGTCAACATTTTTTTGTTGACACATATATTTTTATTTTTTTATTTATCAAATTTTTCTAGTACTTTAGGCATGTTAGTATTAAACCTAACTATATTAGAGACTGAAATATTTTGAGCTTTACATAATTCACTATATTTATCATCCCATGACAATCTATATGCTTTTTCTAAATCAAAATTCAATTTTGAAATCCACTCTTTAATAACTTTTTCAGCATTTTTAGTTTTACTTTTATTTTCAATTTCAATTGCAATACCAAATGGATACTCATCAACAACTATTTCGATATCTTCATTTGTAAAAATACTTCTATATCTTTCATAACTTTCAACAATTTTTAAATGAAGCACATTTTCAACAAGAAATATTAAATTATCATATTCTTCATTTTTAATAGATACCTCTACTTCCTCTTCTTTATGAATCAATGAGTCTTTGTTATCCTTTAATCTTCTTTTCCAAGTTATCATACATTTTGCATAGTCGTCTTTGACTGTTCTTCTTATTCTAAATCTTCCATCAATTTCCAAACTATAAAAATCATATTTTTTCATTGGTTGATTATATTGATCTGTTTTTTCGTAAAATCTCCCTTTATAATTCAACTCTTTAAACTTTCTTAAATATTCAATAATTTCACTCTTACTATCACTCGAATAGTAAAATCTAACTTCAGTTTCCATTTATATTATCCTTTCAATTTTTTAAAATTATCTAATTCTTCTTGAATCGCTAAATTTAAATCACAAAATTTAATATTATTCATACATTTTCCCTAATAGAAAAATATACAACAAATTTTAATATGCTTTTACTCTAACAAAATAATTATTCTTTGTCTATAATTCCAATATTAAAACCAATGAACCTAAAATATTATATAAAATATAGAAATACAGATAGCTTATTTTTTAAAATTTACTCATTAATTTTTTTATATTATCAAATTACATAATTTTGCACAATTTATAAACTAAAAAAATTGATACATGAATCTAATCATGCACCAATCATTAATTTATAATAAATTCATCGTTCTTTACATCTACTACTAAAGTTGTTCCAACTTTCATATTTTCATCAATTAATTTATGAGCTATTAAGTTTTCTATATTTTTAGTAATATATCTTTTTATTGGACGAGCACCATATCTTGGATCATATGCTTCTTCAATAATTTTTTCACGAACAGCATTAGTAATTTCTACATGTATATAATTTTGAGATAATCTTTCATTTAATTCTTTAATAACTTTATCAACTATTTCACCGATTACATTTTGTTTTAGAGAATTAAAGACAATTATTTCATCAATTCTGTTTATGAGTTCAGGTCTAAATGTATTTTTAAGTTCATTCATAACAAGTTCATTTGCATTTGCTTCATTATCTAATATATATTCACTACCTAAATTACTTGTCATAATTATAATTGTATTTTTAAAATCCACAAGTCGTCCTTGACTATCTGTAAGTCTACCATCATCAAGTATTTGAAGTAAAATATTAAAGACATCTTTATGAGCTTTTTCAATTTCATCAAACAAAACTATACTATATGGATTTCTTCTTACAGCTTCAGTAAGTTCTCCGCCTTCATCATAACCAACATATCCTGGAGGAGCCCCAACTAAACGAGATACATTAAATGATTCCATATATTCAGAACAATCAATTCTTATCATATGTTTTTCATCATCAAATAGTTCATAAGCTAAAGATTTTGCCACTTCCGTTTTACCTACCCCGGTTGGTCCTAGGAATATAAACGAACCAATTGGTTTATTTGGATCTTTAATTCCACTTCTTGCCCTAATTACTGCTTCACTAACAAGTTTCAAAGCATTATCTTGTCCAATAACGCGCATGCTTAATCTATCAAATAGATGTAATAATTTATCTTTTTCACTACTAACTAATTTAGAAACAGGAATATGAGTCCATCTAGAAATTATTTCTGCTATACTTTCTTCATTAACTATATCTGATAAAATACTATTGTTATTTTCTTCTTGTAATTTTTTTAATTCTTGTTCTAAAGCAGGTATTTTACCATGACGAAGCATCGCACTCTTTTCAAGATCATAATTATTTTCAGCTTGTGATAAGTCAAATTTAGCTTGTTCAAGTTCTTCTTTTTTCTTATTTATTTCTGTTTTAGCTTCTTTTTCACTTTCCCACTTGCTTCTTAAATTTGCTTCTTGTTCTTTCATACTAACTAGTTTTTCATCAATTTCATCAATTCTTTTCTTACTTATATCATCTTTTTCTTTCTTTAATGCTTGTCTTTCTATTTCTAAACTCATTATTTTTCTAGTAAGTTCATCAAGTTCTACAGGCATAGATTCTAATTGCATTTTTATCGTAGCACATGCTTCATCAACTAAATCTATAGCTTTATCAGGTAAGAATCTATCAGTAATATATCTATCTGATAAAGTTGCTGCTGCTACTAAAGCATTATCTTTTATAGTTACACCATGAAATATTTCAAATCTTTCTTTCAAACCACGTAATATAGTTATAGTGTCACTTACATTTGGTTCACTTACTAATACTTTTTGAAATCTTCTTTCCAAAGCCCCATCTTTTTCAATATACTTACGATACTCATTTAAAGTTGTAGCTCCGATAACATGTATTTCTCCACGAGCAAGCATTGGTTTTAACATATTAGAAACATCCATTGCCCCATCGCCACCAGAACCAACAATCATATGTATTTCATCAATGAACATAATTATATTGCCATCTGAATCTTTAATTTCTTTTAAAACAGCTTTTAATCTTTCTTCGAATTCCCCACGATATTTAGCTCCTGCCACTAAAGCTCCAAGGTCAAGTTCCCAAACTGTTTTATTTTTTAAAGAACTTGGAATATCTCCCTTTATAATTCTTTGGGCAAGGCCTTCTACTATAGCAGTTTTACCTACCCCAGGTTCCCCAATTAAAACTGGGTTATTTTTACTTTTACGAGATAATATTCTAACAACATTTCTAATTTCTTCATCTCTTCCAATAACTGGATCAACTTTATTATCTAAAACGTTTTTAGTTATATCTCGTCCATATTTATTTAAAACATCTTTTAATTCTTCATTGTTTTCAAAATTCATAATATCATCCCTTTCTAACTTGAACAAGAATATTATAAACCTCAAATTAGCACTTGTCAAGTGTAAGTGCTAATTAACAATAAAAAAAGAAACTTTAATTAAAAAGTTTCTATAACATATCTATATGAGTATTAAATTTTTCTATCATAGGTAAATATATATTTTGTAAAGATATTATACCTTCAGGACTTGTTGCTTCTGCTCTAAAAGTAATATTTGGTCCAGTGTTGCTTGCCCTTACTAATACCCATCCATTAGTATACGTTATTCTTACCCCATCAATATCATTAATCGGATAATTATTTTTTTTAGCATAAGCTTTAATTTGTTCAACAACCCCGAACTTCAAACTATCTTCACTAGGTATTTTTATCTCCGGCGTCGAATAATAACTTGGAAAATCTTTAATTAGTTTACTCATTTTTTCACTAGTCTTACTCATTATTTCTAGTAATCTTAAAGAAGCATAAATAGCACTACCACAATCAGCATCACGATCTCTAAAATAAAGATGTCCTGAATATTCTCCCCCAAAAGGCAAATTATCTTCATGAGTTTTAAATTGTGTATATGAAGCTCCAGTTCTATAACAAATTCCTTTGCCTCCCCAAACACTTAACATATCTTCAATAACTTTAGAACATTTTATATCATATAGAAAAGTCCTATTTTTAACATTTCCAATCATATCTTTAATATAAAATAACATTAAATATTCAATCGGAAGCAACTCACCATTTTCCATAACAACCCCAATTCTATCTCCATCACCATCATATGCAACCCCAAAATCTGCTTTATTATCTTTCACCGCTTTTTGTAATTGCACCATATTTTCTTTAACAGATGGATCTGGATGATGACTTGGAAAACTTCCATCAGAAACTTCATTTATATATATTGGTGTACAAAATGTACTATCAAAAACTTTTCTTATGATATGAGCCGTAGCACCATTTCCAGGATCTATAACAATTTTTCTTTTATTTTTTCCATATTTTATAGAATATTTCAAATACTCAACATACTTATCTGTAATATTTGCATTAGTTATCCTTCCTTGTCCACTTCTAAAATTACCTTGTAAAGTATAATTTTTAAAATCTTCAATCATTTCTCCTCGAGCATTAATCATTCCATCAAATGACATTTTAAACCCATTATCATCTTTAGGATTATGTGAAGCAGTAACCATTATACCAGGCATTCTATTTATATATCTTGCATAGTAATTCATCGGAGTTGTAGTATAACCCAAAGATATAATATTAAGCCCACTTGATATAAGTCCTTTAATCAAATTTTGAGTTAAAGATTCACTAGACAATCTATTATCATGAGATACAATACACGTATTTTTATTATATTTTTCTTGCAAATAAGAACCATAACTTTTTCCAATTGTAAACGCTACTTGTTCATTAATTGTTTCAGGATAAGTTCCTCGTATATCATAAGCTCTAAATATTTCTTCATTTATAGTTTGCATCAAATCAACCCTACCTCTTTATTTTATTATGGCTTCAAGTGCTAATTTTATCATATTATTAAGTGAAGTTTGTCTTTCTTCAATTGATAAAACTACATCACTATATTTAGAATCTACAACTGTAGCAATTGCTGTTGCACTTTTATTCATACTATTAGCTATATGAATAAGTCCAAAAGCTTCCATTTCTTCTCCTAAAACTTCATATTCTTTTGGAATTCTAGCTAAAACTCTTTCAAAATCTATATATGGACCAAATACATCCATAGTTGTAAGCATTCCTTTATGTAATTTATCGTTTAATCCAAGTTCATCTGCTGCCTTCATTACATCATTATTTAACGCTTCATCTGCCATTACAACTCTTTCTCTATAATTATTAAAAGTATAAGCAAAATTAGATTCACTATATACTCTTTCACTTAAAAGCATATCATTTATATTAGCCTTTGGACTAACAGCACCACAAGTACCAATTCTAATAATTTTTTCAACTCCAAAAAAGTGAAATAATTCAAAAGAATAAATACCCATACTAGGCATACCCATTCCACTTCCCATAACAGTAACTGGAATGCCTTTATAAGTACCAGTAAACCCCAGCATATTTCTAACACTAGTAACACACCTTGCATTTTCCAAAAAATTTTCAGCAATATATTTAGCTCGCAAAGGATCCCCAGGCATTAACACTAATTTAGCAATATCAGATTTATTTAAAACTTCAATATGAATTGGATTTTCACCTAAAAACATTTTCATCAACCTTACTTTCTAAATCAATTTTATCAAAAAAAAGACTATTTTACTAGTCTTATTTTATATTTTACATCTAAATTTTGTAAAGGTTATTTACAATCTTCTAATATCAAAGGAATCTTATGTATTTCTACTTTTCCATCTAAGGTTACTGCCTTAATTTCTAAATAAAATGAATCTTTTTTAAAGTTATTACAAGAATGCTCATAGTTATCTACTTTAAATGAATAATCTTTTAAAAATGTATCAATTGTTAAACTTTTATCTCCATCTGATTCATAAGAATTTATAACATTTATAGTACCATTTTCACTCTCAAATAATGTACAACTTATCTTTTTATATCTAGGTAACACTTCTTCACCACAATAAGTAACATTATCAATATAAATACTTGACTTGCTCTTATTATAAGCAATACTTCCATATAAACCAAATTCTTCACATGCGGATGATATTGTTTTTAATTTAAAACTATTATTACCATGTATTACAGAAATAATTCCAATACCCACGATAATTATAGCTAAACCAATCATAATTAAAATAACATTTTTCTTCTCTTTAGATTTTGCACTCAAAAATTCATCTACTTTTAAATTATTATCATTACATATTTCTTTTAATATTGCTATATCAGGAATATTTTTACCAGTTTCCCATTTACTTACAGCTTGTGGTGTAACTCCATATTTATCCGCAAATTCTTTTTGACTTAATTTATTATTTATTCTAATCTTTTTAATTAGTTTACCAATCTTCTCTTGATTCACATAAATCACTTTCCTTAAAACATATTATATCATGAGAAAAGAAAAACTACCACAATAGGTAGTTAATTTAATTTATTTTTCTAAATTTCTTTTAAGAATTAATGTACAGCCAATAACACCAACTAATGCAACAATTCCCAATATAACATATTTTTCAATATTATCGCTTGTACTAGGATTCTTAACTTCTTCTTCATTTACACTTGGATTTTTAATTTCTTCTTTTAAAACACTAAATTCTGTATTTGCTTCTCCATCATTAAAGTCAACTTTTAAAGTATGCTTTCCATTACTTAATGTATTTACATATTCTTTATTCAATGTAATAATTGTACTTCCTTCAGTAACTTTATAATTACTTGCATCAACCAAGTTTTCATCAATATATACTTTAGCAAACAAATTATAATCCGCATCAACTTTAAATGTTAATTCATTATCTTTATTTATAGTATATTCTTGATTAGCTCCTTCGATTACTTGATATTCTCTTCTTTCTTGTACATCTTCAGCATATTTAAATGTAAATTCATAAGTACATCTAGTATAATAATCAAATCTTGTTTCATATATAATACCATCATTAGTACTATTATAATCAAGTGCTGAACCTGTATATTGCATATGAAATCCTTTAAAAATTTCACTTTTTTTAGTTCCAACATTTACTGCAGTTAATATTGCTTTATTTTCAGACTTTTTTCCTACTATCTTTATAACAGCTTCATTTTCATTATCTGTAATTGATAGACCATTGTTTACTCCTTTGTAATATAATGTTTTTTCTAAATCTACAAATGACTTTAATCCTTCTGTTATTTCATCGTTTTTAGAAAAATCTATTACATATTCCTTATCATCAGTTAAATCAATGCTACCTTTTGATGATACGTCATTGTATTCATTTTTAACTGTTGTATTAATAGCAATATTTGTTCTTATAAATTTAACTTCTAAAGTTCCACTAAACATAGTTGAATCTAATTTAAATGTAGATTTACCACCTTCTACTAATGATGTTGTAATGGGATAATACCAATTATTAACTCTTAATTTTACCGTTCCAGGTTTTGTAACACCTATAGTTTCAGTTTGGATTTCTTCAATTACAAACTTATACTCTGCTTCATTTAAATCAATTACCATATTATTTGTAATATTAGTAACTAACTCATCTCCTTTAAATAATTGTACATTTGCTACTTTGTCATATTCAACATAACCATCGTGAATAATTCCCCCTGCAAAGTTTAAAGTTACTTCATTTTTCTCTAAAGCATTAACGTTAAACATAACTGCAAAAAATAAAACTACCGCAAAAAATATTTTTTTCATCATTTGTCTCCTATTCTGTAAAATCTTTTATTTCTTCTTCAAAACAATCTTTATAATTATATTCTACATATTTTTTACCACGATTTACTAATGTATCACTAATAGGTATTAAAGTATAATCTTTAAGCACCACATACTTATATGTAAATGTTAATACTTCATCATAATATTTTGTTAGCATTTTCATTTTCAATGTTGTTGTAGTTCTTTCTCCATCTTTATAATAATCTACAATCTCATAAAAAGCCTTATCAGTTCTTATTATTCTATCATTATATACATTTAATATTTTTTCCCCTTCATAATTTCCTTCAACTTTGGTTTTAGTAAATGGATAAAATTTCTTATCATAAAAACTTTCAAATGGAATAGTTAATTTATAAATTATATTATCTTTAACCATATGTAAATTAAATATTAAATCATAATCTAATTTTTCTCCATACGTTTCTTTACTATATGAGTCATAAAACTTTTGTAATTCATATTTTGCATTAGCAAACATATTATAACTATCTTCTACTTTATTATCTATATTAGTATCTTCAATTCTATAATAAACATCATCACTAGTTATAAAACAAATATCTGCTCCCACAGGTATTCCTATATTAACTATTTTTAAATCTTCCGGAATATCTAAAACTTTTCTATAACTAAACTCTCCGTTTTCCAACTTTTGAGGATCAAAAACATAAGTCTTATTATTACTTATAAAAGTATATTCATTAAAATAAGTGCTTTCACTTAATACTTCTCCCCCTAAAAACTTTTTATAATCACTAGCATTTTTATTACTATTTTTAGCAGTTTCTAAAACTAATGACGTTACATCTTTATCATCTTTTTTATCATCAGTTTCACTATCTTTTTTATTAAATAAAATTATTGCCACAACTAATACTACTAAAACTAAACAACCTACTATTATCCATGTCTTTTTATCTTTCATTATTCACCTATTTTTTCGATATAGCCATCTGTTTTCTTCGTATACATATCATCACTTATAGACTTATATCTTTCTCCATCATAATCATCTGTAAATCCATTATAAGCTTTGTAAATTTCATTAGTTTCTGTATCATAAACTCTTTCATATCCAAGTGTAGCATCACTTTGTTTTTGACTCATTATATCATATGTTGTACTTCTTTTTTCCCAAGAATCCATAATACCATCAGAAATTTGATTACAAATACTTCTTACATTTTGAAATGTTTTCATAACTGCATCTTGTTCTTGATTAAAACCATTCATAAACGCATCAGTAAATTCTAATGATGCTGAAACTTTATTTAATGTTTCTTCCCAATCAACAAATTCATCTTTCGGAGTAGTTACAAAAATAGCATCATAAACACTTAAAAAGTAAATATCTATTTGTTTTGTTGACATGAAGTCTTCTGAAACATAATATGGTCCTGCATCATAAACATAAGCTGTAAACAATCCTTCAGCATCTTTACCAGCTTCATCTTTAAATGATGCCCGTAAAACATCACCACCAAGCGAACTCTTTCCTAAATTTTCAATAACCGTAAAATCAGTCAAAATAGGAAACGTAAATGTTGCATTATTATTTAAAGGCCCCATTTCATTAAATATTTTATAAAATCCTTCAGTATCCTTCGTAGCTATAACTGCAGTTTTAGCAAACATATCATTCGGATAAAACTTTTGTTGCCATCTTTTTGCTTCTTCAGATTTATTATATCCTTCACTTTTTAAATTAAAGAAAAATTGATATGTTGGATTTTCAGGATTATAAACCTTAATTGTAAAATGAATATAGTCTCCAAGTGTTTGAACTTTCCACCCTTTAGGTATTTTCATATTAAAATTAGCATCACTATAGTCTTCCAAAACAATTTGACTAGCAGCATTTTTAACTATTTTAACATTACCCTTATCTGTTTTAATAACTCCCCCATTATTATTTGTATCATTTGATTTAGTTACTTTATAAATTCCAAATCCTAAACCTGCAACCAAAACTATGCTACAAACAATAATAATTAATTTCTTTTTATTCATAAATATTCTCCATTCCTAATAATATTATAATTTATATACAATAACATAACAATTAAGTTTCCATCTAAAGCATTGTTTTTAATGACAACTACACCTATATATAGTATAATACCTTTAGGTGAATATTATTATGAAATTTAGTGATTTACTAAACAAATATCTAGAAGAATTTAAATGCAGCTCAAAAAAACTATCAGATTTAACAGGTATTTCTCCTTCTGTAATAAGTAGATACAGAAGTAGTCAAAGAACTCCCGAAAAAGATAGTATTCAAGCTAAAAAAATCATTGATGCCCTAACAACATTAAGTAATAAAAAATATAAAAAAGAAGAAATAGAATCTGAAATTAACACTTCTTTAAATAAAGATGATTTTGACTATGAAACATTTAGTAAAAACCTAAATGACTTAATAAATACTTTAAAAATAAATTTAAAAGACATGTCAAAATATACCCTATTTGATTCATCTCACATATCAAGAATTAGATATGGAAAAACTAAACCTAGTGAACCAATTGAATTTTCCAAAAAAGTAGTAACATACATTATAAATAAATATAATACAAGTGAAGATTTAAAAAAACTAGCTAGTATCTTAAATATTGATTATAAGGAATTAAATCAAAATACATTGTATGATCAATTACTTATATTTTTAACAAATAATAAAAATACAAAAGAAACTAAAATAGAAACATTCTTAACAAATTTAGATAATTTTAATTTAAATGATTATATTAAAGCTATAAAATTTGATGAATTAAAAATACCAAATATACCTTTTTACATAACGAAAACCAAAACTTATTATGGAATTGAAGAAATGAAAAAAGGAGAACTTGATTTTTTTAAAGGCACTGTTCTAACTAAAAATAATAAGGTATTTATGTGTAGTGATATGCCAATGGAAGATATGGCCAAAGATATAGAATTCGGAAAAAAATGGATGTTTGGTATAGCATGTATGTTAAAAAAAGGTATTCATTTAAATATTATACATAATTTAGATCGACCATTTAATGAAATGATGCTAGGACTTGAAAGTTGGATTCCAATATATATGACTGGCCAAGTAACTCCATATTATTTTAAAGATATTAAAACAAATATTTATCAAAATCTAACCTATGTATCAAATAATTTAGCCCTAGCAGGTGAATCAATAAATGGATACCATAACAAAGGAAAATATTATTTAACCAATAACAAAAAAGAAGTAGCATATTATCAAGAAAAATCACAAAGTTTATTAAAAAAAGCTAGTCCATTAATGAATATATATAAAAAAGATACTGCTGATTTATATAATGATTTTCTAAAAGATTATTACAAGATAAATGAACCTCGAACAAGATACTTATCTAGTTTACCTCTTTTTACTATCAGCAATAATCTTCTTACATCTATACTAAAAAGAAATAACATAAATAAAAATGATATTACAAAAATAATAAACTATAAAAATAACTTAACCTTAACCTACAACTCTATTCTAAATTCATCCCCTATAGGTGACAATATCCATATATTTTCAAAGGAAGAATTTAAAAATACTAAACCGAACTTATTACTTTCAGATATATTTTATGAAAAAAGAATTAATTATACATATGAAGAATATTTACAACATTTAGACGAAACAATAGAGTTTTCTAAAAAGAATAAAAACTATAAGTTAAATAAATTAGAAACATCTACATTTAAAAATATAACAGTAACTATATTAAGTAAGCAACTAGTAATTATATCTAAAGAAGAAAACCCTACTATTCATTTCATCATCAAACATCCTAAATTAATTAATGCTATCAGTAATTTTAATCCATTAGTAAAAGAATAAAACCACCTTTTTTCGAGGTGATTTTATTTTAATTATTATCTAAATAATTTTCATCAACATTATCAACAATTTCATCTACTTCTTCTTCATCAACAATTTCATCATAATCATCATAATCATCTTCAACACTTATTTTAACTTTAGCATCTCCGACAATTTCTACGCCCATTTCTTTTTCAATATCAAGTAATACGTTACCAGAATCAATCTTTACATTTGAAACAGTTGGTTGTTTTAAACATCTAACTATTATTTCACTAGCTCCATCAATATTAGTTTCATTACGAAGTGGAACATTTAAATTATCATTATAATTAAATCTTTTAGTTGTAACTGCAGTCTTTTTATCTGAATCATAAGAATACCAAACATTTACATCAAAACTACCATTAATCATAACTGAATTATTTTTCCCCTTAACGCCATTAAATGAATGATTGATAACCCAACAACCTAAAATGGTATTTGGAACTTCTTCCGGAGATAATGTAAAAGAATTACTATTAGTCTTTTTAGCTTTTCCAATAACAGCTTTAGTAACTATTTCCTTAAAACTAGACAAATTAATCACGCTCCTAATTAAGTATATGCAGCTACTTTACAAAAGTACACACGATTTGATATACTTATTATGGTGGTTAGAATGAAAGATGATTGTTTATTTTGTAAAATAGTAAGAAAGGAAGTTCCATCTAAAATACTTTATGAAGATGATGACATACTTGTAATGCTTGATGCTTTTCCAGATACTGATGGTCATACATTAATAATTCCTAAAAAACATTTTGAAGATATTTATGAAGTTTCAGATGAAATACTAATTAAAATGTTTAAAAAAGCTAAAGAATTAACAAAAGATTTAATGTTTAAATTAGATAAAAGTGCTTTAACATTTTTAATAAACTATGGTGATTCACAAGCTATAAAGCATATTCACTTACATTTACTTCCAGATTTTATGCATAAAACACATAATTTAGATAAAGATGAAGTATATAATTTATTAAAGGATTAACATGAGAAGAAAAAAGAAAAAATTTAAAAAAAATATTATAAAATTATTTTTAAGTATAATACTAGTTTGTTTAGTCAGTTATTTAACTTATAATGCTTATAATTATTTTAATACTCCGAAGACTACGGATAAAACGCCTTTAAAAAATAACAGTAATAATATTGAGACAAAAAAAGATCAAATATATAAATTAAAGTTACTTGCAACTGGAGATGGCCTTATTCATAGCGTAATTTTTAGAAACTATTATAAAAATGGCGTTTATGATTTTACAGATGCTGTAAAATATGTTAAGGATATTGTTAAAGATTATGACATAGCTTATTACAATCAAGAAACTCCAACTGGTGATGATTCTATTGTTTATACAGGATATCCCATGTTTTATACACCAAGTGCTTATGTAGATGCTATGCGTGATGCAGGATTTAATACTATATCATTAGCATCAAATCACTCTCTTGATAAAGGAGAAAAAGGAATTTTAAATACAGTAAAATATTTTAAAACAACAGACACCCTATATAGTGGAATGAATGACTCTGAAGAAATGAGAAATAACTTTATTATAAAAGAGAAAAATAATATAACATACACAATGCTATCTTATACTACCATAACAAATGGTTTGCAAGTGCCTTCTGGAAAAAGTTATCTTTTAAACCTTTATGATAAGGAACAAGTCAAAAAAGATATTGAAGCAGTTCGTGATAAAGTTGATGTTTTAATCGTTGCAATGCACTGGGGTATTGAATACATTAATATGCCAAATGAAGAAGAAAAAGAAATTGCTGAATATCTATCTTCACTCGGAGTTGATATAGTAATTGGTAATCATCCACATATACTTCAACCTATTACTAAAATCGGCGATACAATTGTAATGTATTCTTTGGGAAATTTTATTTCTAATCAATATGGTGGAACTAATGGAGATTGGAATAAATTAATTGGATTTATGGCTACTTTAGATATAACCAAAACTGTAACTAAAGATGATGAAGTAAAAATGACATTTGATAATCTAGGGGGAGAATTGATATTCACAAAATATACTGGTAATCCTGTAACAACTGCAGTTCATACCAAACATACCGTAATACCATTTAGCAAAATGACTGATGATACATATCTAAAAGATTATGAAAGACTTTATGAGAAATACACCGGAGTCTTAAAATCTTTAGGACAAGATTTAAATATAGCTCCGATTGGATCTAGAGCAAATTAGAACTTGGGTAAAATAAACTCAAGTTTTTTATTTAATATTTTATCTTTATCTTTTAATGGCAATAATTGTAAATAATAACTCATTATCAATTGTGACACCAATGGTAACACTTTTTGGTCATTTACAAACAAATAAAATTGACACATTCTAAATAAAGTTCTTGTTTCATATTTTTTATTTAATTCTTTACTTAATTTTTTTGAATATTCTTCTATATACCTTCACCATAATGCTTACCAGCTTCACTAAGTAGTTTACCTACATTATAATATGTTGTTAAATCACTTTTATTTTTAAATAATCCTTAATTTTTTTAGTTATTTCATTATTTATTATTTCTGTTTTTATTTCATTATAATAATTCATAATTTTCGTCCCTTCAATTTAATTTAGGCCGACATCATCGACCTACTTAAACTACTTTTTCAAAAGTAATATCATTAATTATGATTTGATAAATACCACATATATTTAAACAAACACTATCTTTATCATCATAATTAATAACCCAATTATCATTATTTAATTTTAATACATTAACTTTTCTATCAATCATCTGATAACCATAATTTATATAATCAAAAAAAGAATTAATAAAATCAAATAATGGTAGCTTATTAGCAAATATTTTAGAAAGCATAAATGCTTTTTCTTCTAAAATATCACCACTTTAAATAGTTGTTTTCATTACAATACCTCTTGCTTTAATTTATTTATTTCATATTATACCCCCTAAATCTATAAAAGTATAACAAAAAGAATGTACAATATTGTGCATTTTTATATTACATTTTTTGTACATTCTTATAATATCATTTACAAGCGATTCTATTGTTAAATAAATTAAGTGCATGATAATGCCATATCAGTGACAATTAATTTGATTTGAGCATTTAACCAGATATATCTAGGAAAAAGATAATTTTTATGATATATTTCAAATTTTTATTTAATTTTCTTTGAAATAGTTTTATGATTTTTTTTACCATTTATAAAGGATACCTATTTCTAATCATTAGGTAGTAGAAAGTTTAGTAATAACTTCATATTCTTTCACATAGTTTCTTTTTTGTTTTTACCAGTACATAAGTTTTACATTATAGAATATTTCTGCGGGAATTAACTTGACACCAGGAAGGGGGGTATTATATACTTTCTATAGAAAGGTAGAAGTTATTTATGAGCCAATGCTTAAAAACTAAATGGTGGTAAACATGGAAAATGAAATAAACAATGCTATATATGATGTTGCTAAATTAATAAGTAAAGATGAGCAGCAAGTTAAACAGTTAATTGAAATTTTTAAAAGCATGGTAGAAGTTCAATTTACTAATGAAGGACTTGATATTTCACATACAGCAGCTACAGTACCTAAAATAGATTTTAAAGAGGATAATGGTGAATTTAAGTTATATGTAAAAAAAGTCGTTGTAATCTTACCACCCTTAAAAAATACTACTAATATCCATCATTACAGAATAGATATGAGACATGAATTTTTTCATGCATTTGCTAATCTTTTAAATAACAAAACAATAAGACTAAATACAAATTTTAAAAAAATGATTTTAAATGTAGGGGGAAAAATAAATGAACGAAACTTGTCAAATCCAAGAACTGATCAAAATGACTCACAAGCATCAGTATTATTTAATGAGATTGTAACCGATATGTCAGCTTATTGTTCATATTATGAAAATGTCAAGGACCAAGTAATTAACGGAAACGGAATTGAAAGTATAAAAAATAATTATGGTATAGGAAATGGTTATAGTGAATTATTTCCTTTAGGAGTGTGCATTATAAAGGCATTTACAAATTATGACTGTGATTATAATAGATTATCACAAAATACATTCGAGGCAAAATATCAAACTGATAATGAAACTGTTTATTATAACGATTTATTATATGGGATTTTATATGATCCGCTTAGAATAAAAGATAAATTTATAAAGTATACTACAGAAGGAGATTGGGTGACTTTAGAAAATATATCTAAAAGAATACTAACTGATTTTAAAGAAAATGGTAGGAAAGTAGATTGTTATAATGTTCAAGAATATTTAAAAGTTTTAGCCAAATATTTAAATAATAGATATCAAATGGAGAATGATCCTGTTTTAAAAAAGCATTTGGAACAAGTTATCTTTAAATTTAATGATAATTATCGTTATGCAGTAGGTTATTACTATAATTTACAACAAAATATGCAACAAAATAATTTACAGCAATATGGAAGAAGTTTCTAATTAACATAATTATTTGTTTCTAATTTTTTTGTAAATGACTCATATTGTTGCTACGATAATATTTTATAATATAAATCAACCAGATTTGGTTGTTTTTTTATTTGATAATTTATAATAACAAGTGCAATACTTGAAATTTCAATAAAAAAGTACATATATTATGTTAGTATCTAGTCAAACATTAAGGAGTAATAAATATAAGCTATATACATCTTACCTTGTATAAGTAATTTTAAAGAAATGGCAAAATTATTAAATAGAAATATTTCAACTGTATCTAGAAAAATAAAATGATATAGTTACAGAAATTCTATTAATTATTCAGTAAAAAATAGAAAAAAGATGCCTATTCAGCATCTTCTTCATTAATTTCTTCTTCAGTATCTATTTCTTCATCAAAATCATCAGCTTCATCAATAATATTTTGAGTATCAGATATTATATCATCATTATCCATTAATTTTTCTTCCAAAACTTCTTGTGCATCATCATTAAGTAAAGCTTTTTCAAGTTCTATATCAATATTATTATATTGACTATAACCAGTACCTGCAGGTATTAGTTTACCAATAATAACGTTTTCTTTTAGACCTTGAAGTCTATCAACTTTACCATGAATAGCAGCATCAGTTAACACTCTAGTTGTTTCTTGGAATGATGCAGCTGATAAGAATGAATCTGTTTCCAAAGATGATTTAGTAATACCAAGCATAATTGGATTACCTTTAGCAGGTGTCTTTCCAGCCATAATAACTGGCTTATTACCTTCAGTAAAGTCTCTTAATGATACGGCCAAACCTTCAACAAAATCTGAATCTCCAGCATCGGTAATTCTTACCTTATTTATCATACGTTTACAAATAATTTCAATGTGTTTATCTGAAATATCAACGCCTTGTAATTTATAAACTTTTTGAACTTCTTTCAATATGTATTCTTGTGCAGTAAGTGGATCAGTTACAGCAAGCAATTCTTTTGGTGAAATAACACCTTCCGTTAATTTATCTCCAGCCTCAACTTCATCTCCGATAGCTACACGAAGTTTCATATTGTAATTTGTAATGTGTTCATGGCATCCAGCTTCATTTTCAATAGTAATTGTATGTTTACCATTGTTTTCTTCAATACCAATAATTTTACCAGTAACTTCAGCAATCGTAGCTTTTCCTTTTGGAATACGTGCTTCAAATAATTCTTCAACTCTTGGTAGCCCTTGAGTGATATCATCACCTGATGCAACACCACCGGTATGGAATGTACGCATGGTCAACTGTGTACCTGGTTCACCGATTGATTGAGCAGCCATAATACCAACAGCTTCACCTTTTTCAACCAAGTTACCAGTTGCAAGGTTACGTCCATAACATTTTTGACATACCCCATTATTTGATTTACATGTTAGAACACTTCTAATTTCAACCTTTTTAATACCAGCTTTAGTAATTTTAATAACTGCATTTTCATTAATCATTTCACCAGCTTCCACAATAACTTCTTTTGTTTCTGGATTAACAATTCTTTTAGATGCAAATCTACCTAAAATACGTTCAGCAAGTGGTTCAATAATTGAATTATCTTTTTCATTAAGTAAGTCATAAACTACTAGCCCTTGATGTGTACCACAATCATATTCTTTAACAATTATATCTTGGGCAACATCAACTAGTCTTCTTGTTAAGTATCCAGAGTCTGCAGTTCTTAATGCGGTATCAGCATCCCCTTTACGAGAACCGTGTGTTGATAAGAAGAATTCAGACACAGATAGACCTTCAATAAATGATGATGTAATTGGAATTTCTACAGTTGAACCATCTGGTTTTGCCATTAACCCACGCATACCAGCAAGTTGGGTAAAGTTTGAAATCTTACCACGAGCACCACTGTTCATCATCATGAATAATGGATTATCAAAGTCATTTTCACTTATTGCTTTAAGTTCATTCTTAACATCATCAGTTGCTTTAGTCCAAACTTCAATAACACTTTGATATCTTTCTTGATCAGTAATTAAACCTCTTTGATATTGTTTATTAATTTTATCTACCTTTGCTTTAGCAGCTTCAATTATTTCACCCTTATGTTCACTTCTTACAACGTCTGCAAAAGATACTGTAATACCAGCGATAGTTGAATATTTGAAACCTAAGTTTTTCAATTTATCAAGCATTATAGATGTTTCAGTAGTTTTATATCTTTTAAATACTTGTGCAATTAATTGACCTAAAGTCTTTTGAACAAATGGAGTAACTAATTCCATTTTAGCTATTTCTTCAGGAATATTAGCCCCCATTGGTAAGAAATACTTATCAGGTGTAATTCCTTCAATATTATCTTTAGTACCTTCTTCTACATATGGGAATGTATCAGGTAATATTTCATTAAACTTTAATTTACCTACAGTTGTAACTAAATATTTATCTCTTTGTTCATCAGTAAATAATTTATATTTAAATGAATTTACAGGAATAGCGATTCTTGTATGTAGAGTTATTTCTTTTCTTTCATAAGCCATTAAAGCTTCATTAGGATCTTTATATACATGACCTTCATTAGCCTCACCAGCATATTCAATAGTTAAATAACAGTTACCAAGTACCATATCTTGGCTTGGCGTAACGATTGGTTTTCCATCTTTTGGATTTAAGATATTATTAGCACTTAACATTAATATTCTAGCTTCCGCTTTTGCTTCTTCAGAAAGTGGAATATGAATAGCCATTTGGTCACCATCGAAGTCTGCATTAAATCCTGCACAAACTAGTGGATGTAGTCTAATAGCTTTACCACCAACAAGTACTGGTTCAAATGCTTGAATACCAAGTCTATGTAGTGTTGGGGCTCTATTTAGTAATACTGGATGTTCAGTAATTACATCTTCAACAATATCCCAGATTGATTCATCACGAGATTCTATTAATTTTTTAGCTCCTTTAATATTGTGAGCAAGACCTCTTTCTACAATGCCATTAATTACATGTGGTTTAAATAATTCAATAGCCATTTCTTTAGGTAAACCACATTGGTGCATTTTAAGATTTGGTCCAACAACGATAACAGAACGACCAGAATAGTCAACTCTCTTACCTAATAAGTTTTGACGGAAACGTCCTTGTTTACCTTTTAACATACTAGATAAACTCTTTAGTGGTCTATTACTTGCTGCAGTAATACTTCTTCCTCTTCTACCATTGTCAAATAATGAGTCAACAGCTTCTTGAAGCATACGTTTTTCATTTTGAACAATAATAGTTGGAGCCCCTAATTCTAGTAATTTCTTCAAACGATTATTTCTATTAATAATTCTACGATATAAGTCGTTTAAATCTGAAGTAGCAAATCTACCACCATCAAGTTGAATCATAGGTCTTAATTCTGGTGGAATAACTGGTAACACATCAAGTACCATCCATTCAGGTTTATTTCCAGACTCTTGGAATGCAACTAAACAATCAAGTCTTTTAACAAGACGAATTCTTTTTTGTCCAGTTGTATTTTCAAGTTCTTTTCTTAAATCTTCAACTTCTTTATCAATATCAACTTGTTTTAATAATTCTTTAATAGCTTCAGCTCCCATACCTACTTTAAAACTATTACCATATTTTTCATAATAAGTACGATATTCTTTATCAGATAAAGTTTGTTTAACTTCCAAAGGTGCTGCACCTGGATCAATTACTACATAACTTACAAAATATAGTACTTCTTCCAAATCTCTCGGAGACATATCTAGAACAAGTCCCATTTTTGAAGGAACACCTTTAAAGAACCAAATGTGAGAACAAGGGGCAGCAAGTTCAATATGCCCCATTCTTTCTCTTCTTACCTTTGAACGAGTAACTTCAACACCACAACGATCACATACAATATTTTTATATCTTAATCTTTTGTATTTCCCACATGAACATTCAAAGTCTTTAGTTGGTCCAAATATTTTTTCACAAAATAGACCATCTCTTTCAGGTTTAAGGGTACGATAATTAATTGTTTCAGGTTTTTTTACTTCCCCATAAGACCATGAACGAATCTTTTCAGGTGAAGCAATGCTTACCTTAATTCCTTTAAATTTACTAACATCTATCATTATTCTTCACCTTCCCCATCATCTATGATTTCTTCTTCTAGGGCATCACATGGAAACTCAAGACTATCTAAATCATCTTCATCTTCAAATCCATCATCAAAATCATCAAGATTTTCTTCTAAATTTTCTTCTTCATTATTAAGTTCATTTGTTGTAACATCAATTTCATCAATTCTAAATGCTTCATTATCATCTTCATCTTCTTCAATGTCTTTGAATTCTACAACATTATCATCATTATCTACGACTTGAACATCTAAACCTAATGCTTGGAATTCTTTAACTAATACTCTGAATGATTCAGGAACACCAGCTTGGTCAATTGTTTTACCTTTAACTAGTGATTCATAAACTTTAACACGACCTGTAATATCATCTGCTTTAACAGTTAAGATTTCTTGTAAAACATGACTTGCACCATAAGCATATAATGCCCAAACTTCCATTTCTCCGAAACGTTGTCCACCAAATTGTGCTTTACCACCTAAAGGTTGTTGAGTAACAAGTGAATAAGGTCCAGTTGCTCTTGCATGTAGTTTATCATCAACCATGTGATGTAGTTTAACCATATACATAACACCAACGTTAATTCTATGATCGAATGGTTCTCCAGTTCTACCATCACGTAATTCAACTTTTCCATCCAGAGCCATACCAGCTTCCTTCATTTCTTCAGAAATATCATCCCAAGTTGCACTATCAAATACTGGTGTAGCATAATGAACTCCTAATTTTTTACCAGCCATTCCTAAATGTAATTCTAGGATTTGTCCGATATTCATACGAGATGGAACCCCTAATGGATTAAGCATAACATCTACTGGTCTACCATCTGGTAAATAAGGCATATCTTCTTCAGGTAATATTAAAGAAATAACCCCTTTATTACCATGACGCCCAGACATTTTATCTCCGACTTGAATCTTACGTTTTTGAATAATATATACTCTTATGATTTTTGATACTCCAGCTGGAAGTTCATCACTGTTTTCTTTAGTATAAACTTTAACATCATGAACAATACCACCAGCACCATGTTCTACACGTAATGATGTATCTCTAACTTCACGAGTCTTTTCACCAAAGATTGCATGTAATAATTTTTCTTCACTAGTTAATTCTTGAACACCTTTTGGTGTAACTTTACCAACTAAAATATCTCCATCTCTAACTTCAGTACCGATTCTAACAATACCATTGCTATCCAAATTCTTACGAGCATCTTCCCCAACATTTGGAATATCTCTTGTTATTTCTTCTGGTCCAAGTTTAGTATCACGACAATCAATATCGTAATGTGATATATGAAGTGATGTATAAACATCATCTTTTACTAATTTTTCATTTAAGATAACAGCATCTTCATAGTTATACCCTTCAAATGTCATGAAGGCAACAGTTAAGTTTTTACCTAAAGCAAGTTCACCCATATCTGTAGATGGACCATCAGCAATAACTTGACCACGTTTAATTACATCCCCAGCTTTAACAATTGGATGATGATTAATACAACTTGATGCGTTACTTCTTTCATAATTTGCTAAATGATATGTATCTTTACCACCAGCAGTTTTAACTATAATTTTTAAGCCATCAGCATATTCAACAACACCATCAGCTTTTGCAACAATAGTTGATCCTGAATCTCTTGCAGCTATACATTCTACACCTGTTCCAACAATTGGTGCTTCACAAGTAAGAAGTGGTACTGCTTGACGTTGCATGTTTGCACCCATTAAGGTTCTATGAGCATCGTCGAATTCTAGGAATGGTATACAACTTGTAGTAATTGCAACAACTTGACTCGGAGCAACATCGACATAATCAATCTTTTCTCTTTTTACATAAAGTGTATCTCCATTATAACGAGCTACTACTTCATCATCTATAATTCTATCATTTTCATCAAGTTTTACTGAAGCTTGACTAATAGCATGTCCTCTTTCTTCATCAGCAGTTAAATAACATACTTCATCAGTAACAACACCATTTACAACTTTGTGATATGGAGTCATTATAAATCCATAATCATTAATTTTAGCATAACCTGCAAGTGATGTAATAAGACCGATATTTTGACCTTCTGGTGATTCAATCGGACAAATACGACCATAGTGAGACGCATTAACGTCACGAACATCCATACCAGCACGTTCACGTGATAACCCTCCAGGTCCAAGACTTGATAAACGTCTTTTATCTGTTAATTCTGCAATTGGATTTATTTGATCCATGAATTTTGATAATTGGCTTGATCCAAAGAATTCTTTTAAAGCTGCTGTAACTGGTCTAATATTAATTAATGTTTTAGGTGTTACGGTATCAAGTTCTTGCGTAGTCATTCTTTCACGAATAACTCTTTCCATTCTAGCCATACCAATTCTAAATTGATTTTGAATAAGTTCACCAACTTGACGAACACGACGATTTCCTAAATTATCGATTTCATCATCAGTACCTATTCCTTTATGTAAACCTATATAATAATTTAAAGACGCATAAACATCAGGTATCGTAAGACGTTTAATATCAATACTTTGATCTACCCCAATAACATTAAATGTTTTTTTGTTATCAGTTGGATCAACTACTTTTACTGTTTGAACAGTTTTATAATCATCTAATTCTTCATTTATTAATATATCTTTAACATTTAACCCATTTGCAAAATATGGTTTTAATTCTTCTAGTAATTCTCTAGTTAAAACATCTCCAGATTTAGCAAGTGTTTTCTTTCTATCTATTAATGGTTCTGCTAAAGTTAAACCTTCAAGTCTATCTAATACATTTAATTTCTTATTAAATTTATAACGACCAACTTTAGCTAAATCATAACGGAATCTATCAAAGAATCTTGTAATTAATTGGTTCTTTGATGAATCTAACGTAGCTGGTTCACCAGGTCTTAATTTTTCATAAATTTCAATTAAAGCTTCATCTGTATTATTAGTTGAATCTTTTTCTAAAGTATTTTTAATATATTCATTATCTCCAAAAATACTTAAAATGTCTTCATCACTAGATAAACCTAAAGCTCTTAAAAATGTTGTAACAGTTACTTTTCTTGTTCTATCAATTCTTACATATAAAACGTCTCTAGCATCTGTTTCATATTCTAGCCAGGTTCCTTTATTAGGTATTAATTCTCCACCTAAAATATGACGTCCATTCTTATCAATTTCTTTTTTGAAATATACACTCGGACTACGAACTAATTGTGATACAATTACACGTTCTGCCCCATTGATAATAAATGTACCCGCATCAGTCATCAAAGGCATATCACCTAGGAATATTGTTTGTTCTTTAACTTCCCCAGTTTCATGAATATAAAGACGAGCTTCAACCTTTAATGGTGCTGCATAGTTTACCATTCTTTCTTTTGCTTCTTTTATAGAGTATCTTGGTTCATCAAAATAATAATCACCAAATTCTAGTGATATATTACCAGTAAAGCTTTCAACTGGAAATAAATCTTCAAATATTTCTTTAATACCTGTTTCTAGAAATTCTTGGTATGATTTCTTTTGAACTTCTAATAAATCATTCAACTCTAAAACGTTTTTCGTCTTCGAAAAACTTCTTCTTTCACGATAGTCACCAAATTTTTTAACTTTATAAGCCACGATATCACCCCATACACAATTTTTTAAGACTATTTTTTTCTTCGCTTTTATTTAAAAAAATAAATACGCCACCAATTTAAAATTGTAAAGCCAAAATGTTAATTTGTCAATTAGTTTTTGCTTTAAACACAAAAAAACCTTTACTTTTTGCTACAACTTCTATATTATAACATTCTTTTAACGCATTTGTTGTCGATTTAGCACCTTGGTCTTTATTTATGACAAACCACAGCTCACCATTATCTAAAAGATGATCTTTAGCTCCCTTCAAAATATTTAACACTGTTTCTTTTCCGGCTCTAATCGGTGGATTAGTTATTATATATTCATATTTATTTTTTACACAATCATAAGCATTACTTTCGTATGCTTTCCCATCAACTTCATTTAATTTTATATTTCTTTCACTTAAATGAAGCGCTCTTTTATTTATATCTACTAATTCAACTTTTCTATTTAATATTTTTCCTACTGTTATACCCATGAATCCATATCCACAACCAACATCTAGTATAACTCCATTACCATTTTCATTATATTTCTCTTTTATAAATGTCTCAACTAATAACCTCGAAGCATAATCTATTTTATCTTTAGCAAAAACTCCATTATCACTAAAAAATTCTAAAGTTTTATCTTCATATTTATATACTAGTTTTCTTAACTCACTTTTTAGATTTTCATTGTTTGTAAAATAATGTTCCAAAGGCACTTTCCCCTTTTCTCGATATAAAATCATTATACAACAAAAACTTGTACTCCGTCAACCATTTAAGTACAAGTTTCTAATAAAATTTTCAGCAACACTTATAGTTTAAAATATACTTTTAATCTATTCTTAACTCACATACATCACTACTTATTTTAAAACTTTTATTAGCAACAATATTTTTACCATTACTACATTCCACAATCACAAATTTATCTAAAATATATTTTTTAGCAATCATTACTTCTTCATTATCTTTTATTACTTCATATCCTTTATTTTTATAAAAATCACTTAAAGCAATTCTTCCATCAGTCAAAAGATAATTAAGTTCATAAATATTATCTTGATCATACTTAATATTTAATGAACTAATTCCATAATAGTAATAATCTTTTTCTTTTACTAAATTAGTTAATTTTTCTTCGCTATTATTAATAATTTCAAAACTATAACTATCATATATATCACTAGGTATTAAAACAGTATCAATTAAATATATTGTATTATTTTTATAACTATCAACTCTACCTATTACATCAATATAATCATAAATTCTATAACTACTTAATATTTCATTACTTTTAACATTTAAAGTATAATCTAAATTAAAATTAACATAACCATTTAAAGATTCTTCACTACTCGTATATGAAGCTAGTTCAATACTTTCATTTCCACTTATTTTACTAATCTTACCATGAACTCTTACAAATTTATTTTTATATTCATGGTAAGTGTATTTAGGATCTTGTAAAAATTTATTAATATCTAAAACATCTATTAAATCATTTTCACACAAATAATTCTTCTTATAACCATAATCTAAATAAAGCTTATTATTACAATCAAATACTCTATAAAAAAAACTATTATATGTAAACATTTTATTACTACTTTTAATTGCATAACTAAATACAGGCACATGCTTTAATTTATAAAATAATAATGTATCTAAACCATAACTTGCCACAAACAACAAAATTGGCACCAATAAAACTAAAAATATATTTCTTTTTTTCTTTAAACAAAAACTTATTGTTATAAGAATTATTCCTAGTAACAAACCAATTATTCTAAAAATACTATAAACATTTATAACAAAAGGTACTATTATTAAAGTTAAACCTAATCCTAGTAACCAAATTAATCTTTTTTTCAAAATTACCACCTTACATATATTATACTCCAAAACGCCATTAAAAAAAAGTTGAAATTAATCAACTTTTCAAATTTACTAATTTAAAGCGTCTTTTAATTTGCTTCCAGCTTTAAATGAAGCAACTGTCTTAGCAGGAATTTTAATTGGTTCTTTTGTTAATGGATTGATTCCTTCTCTAGCAGCTCTTGTTTTAGCACTAAAAGTACCGAAACCAACTAAAGCAACCTTTCCATCTTTTTTTAATCCAGCAGTAATACCTGCAATTGTAGCGTCAAGTGCACGAGCAGCATCAGCTTTAGAAAGTCCAGCTTCTTTTGCAATTAATTCTACTAATTCTGTTTTAGACATAATATTATACCTCCCTATTATCTAAAATATTTTGTAGGAACATTGTCCTTACATATTAAGACTACCAAAAAAACTAGGTAAAATCAATAACTAATTCGCAAATTTTATATATTTTCTAAAAAAACTTATATATTTTTACTTATTTTTGACATTTTCAAGGTATAAAAGGTTGTCTTAAAAGCCCATTACTTGTTCTTTCTAAATATTTAACCTCACATTTTACATTAGGTTTTACATATATTACATCTTTATCTTTTATATCAATTAAAGCTTTTGCTTCTTTCATATTCATAATTTTATTAGCTAAACTTCTTTTCTTTCCCAAACTAACTTTTCCAACATACACAATTCTTCCCTTTAATAACTCACCTAATACTAAACTAATAACATTTTCTTTATTAATATAACCAAGTATTAAAAAATCATCGCTTTTATAATTCTTTATTTTTATCCAATTATCACTTCTTTCATTAATTAAATATTTACTATCTATTTTTTTGGCTACAATACCTTCCATATCCAATGATTTTATTGCTTTAAACAACTTACTTCCTTTACCATAAACATATGTACTTTTAACAAATACTTCATTATCTTCATAATTATTTAATATTTCTTTTCTTTCTAACAAACTTAAATTTATTAAATCCCTATTTTCATATAATACATCAAAACACATAAAAACAACTGGATTTGTCTTACTTAAAAAATCAATAGTTCTTTTATTTTTTAAATGAAATCTCTTTTGTAATTTTGAAAAAGACACCCTTCCATCATCTAAAATTATAATTTCTCCATCAAATATTACTTTACCACTAACTATTTTACTTAAACAACTTAATTCTGGAAATAACTTTGTTATATCCATACCATATCTGCTTTTTATTACAACACTATCATTACTTACAAAAACTAATACCCTTATTCCGTCATATTTTACTTCGTATAAATAATTTTCATCATCAAATACTTCATCTACTTCTTTAAGAAGCATCGGTGTAAATTCTTTTTTCCACAAACTCATTTTTTATCCTTTAAGCTTTTTTCTAAAGCCTTCATTAAATCATTAATTTGCTTTTTACTACTTCTTTTAGTTTTTGTAATTTTCTTTCCATCCAATTTTTCATCAATAGCTTTTTTAATTCTATCTTGATATTCATCTTTATATTTATTAGGTTCAAAAACCCCTTCCATACTTTCAATTAGTTTAATAGCTAAATCAAGTTCTTTATTTGTTACTTTGATATTCATTTCTTTATCAGGCATTCTTACTTCCTCTTCAAAATATAACGTCGTTAAAATTATTCCATTTTCAACTAACTTTAATATTCCATAATAAAATTTTGGCCCAATTACAGTTTTAACTAAAGCTACCCTTTTTGTTTTCTTTAAAGCCTCATAAAACAAATTATATGCTTTAGACTTCCCTTCTGTATTTAAAAAATAACTTTTTTCAAAATACCACGGAGGCACACTACCTTCTTTTATAAATGATATTACTTCAATCTCTTTATCCCAATCAGGTTTTAAATTATCAAGTTCAGTTTTACTAAAAATTAAATAATTATCTTTTTCAAATTGATACCCTTTTACAATGTCACTTTCTTTTAAATCTTTTTTACACTTTGGACAATATTTTATATATTTAACTCTTTCCAAACACTTTTTATGCAATTGATTAAAAGAAGTATCATTATTTTTAATAACAGGATTAAGTAACACAGGAATACTTACTAAAGCAAAAGAAATATTAGAATGTATATTAGGCATATTTATCACCATTTATATTATTTCTAATATTTCTTCTTTTATTCAATAATTATTGGATCTGCTTATGTTTTCATCTCAAATTTAATTTGTTAAAAAGCATTAATTTTAAACCGTTTATAAAGCTTTTATTTCTCTTTTAGTTTTATTAATTTTATTTTCAATATTTACTCTTTCTACCACAAAAACCATTATAATCGCATTAACAGTAAATGATCCACCATAACTTAAAAATGGAAGTGGTACACCAGTCAAAGGAATTAAAGCTAGTACTCCGAGTAAATTAACTAAAATATGTAACGTAAAATACCAAAAAGTTCCATAGGCAAGAATTGAACATCGTAGATTTTCACTTGATTTAGCAATTTTTAAAATCCTTGCTAAAATATAAACATAACCTAAAATAATTAAAATACCTATTGCAAGTCCAAGTTCTTCAACAATAATTGGAAAAATAAAATCTGTATGAGATTCAGGTAAATATAAATATTTTTGTCTTGAATTTCCAAGACCAACCCCAAATAAACCACCATTATTTATAGCAATAAACCCATTACACACTTGATATCCAGTAGTTTCAGTATATCTTGAACAAGGATTTCTAAAATTAAGTCTTCCTTTTTGAATGCTACTTAAAAAATCATTACCAGAATAAAGCACAGCTATAACAGCAATAATTACTCCGACTGCAAATATTTTAATAAATTTCATAATATTATTTTGAACAATAGGAATACTTATAAAAGTTAAAAATACAATACCAGCAATAATAGCTGCACTTCCTAAATCAGGTTGCATAAACACAAGCCCAATAACAATTGCTGCAAATCCCAACGGAACAAAATAAGCATAAACATTTTTTACCTTTTTATAATGAAGTTTATTATAATAAACAGCCATAAACACTACTAAAATTGATTTTGCAAACTCACTAGGTTGCACTTTAAAATATTTTAAATCAAACCAACTTATTGCACCACCAGCAATTTTCCCCTTTACAAATAAAAGTGCCAAAGATCCAATCAGCAAAAACACCAAAGGCCAAGCTAAAGCTCCATAATTTCTAGTTGGAAACCTTAAAACAATTAACAAGCCTATAAAAAAAGCTACTAAAACAAATATCGCTTGTCTTATAAAAAAATGATAAGGTTGATATCCATATCTTACAACTGCAGTAATACTAGAAGCACTATAAATCATTACTAATCCTAAAATAACATAAAGTATTATCATTATAAATAATGGAATATCCATTTTAGAAAATATTTTTCGCATACTCCTCACCTATAATAATATTATCATATTTACAAACAAATTAAAGTTTTTTTTGAAAACTTGGGTTATTTTAATGTCAAAAAATCGTCATTTATAATAAATTATAGTAGATACAAAAAGGAGGTATATTATGTATTATTATGGAAATACTGGCTATTATGGCGGAGGATACGGCGCTCAAGGTGCTTGTGGAGCTCCTACATATGCTGGATACACTAGTGGTTATGGCATAGGTGCTGCTATTTGGATTGTATTATTCATTCTTTTAGTAATCATTTTAGGTGCTGGCTGGAGCTGGAATAATAACAATAATTAAATAAATTTAAAAGGGCTACATCAAAACTAGTCCTTTTTTCTTTGTAATATATTTGGTTTAAACACTTCTTTTAATCTTAATTTAATTATTTCTATAGGTACAGAAAAATAAGATGCTAAAGCCTCGCAATCTCTTGTATTACAAGCCTTTAATTTATTATCAGGCACAAGTAATATTCTTGCAAAAGATGCAACAGCATCAATTTCATTATCTAAAACATGACTACCTAAAAAAATTTCATTATTATAAAATATTAAATATGAAGAAATCAAATATGCAATCGTATATCTTTTTTGTTCTTTACTAAAGTAAATATTTAAAATTATTTTTTTATTATTATTAGCTGAACTAATTTTACCATTTATATCATTTGGTAAATCACTACTCTCATTAACAATAAATCCAAATGATCTTGCAAATTTGGTAATATCAATAATACCCAACTCGTTACTACATTCTGCAAATTTATCTAATATCATTTTAAGTCTTTTTTGAATATCCAAGAAAATCATCTCCCAAGCAAATATTACCATAAAAGCCTAGCAATTACAATGAAAATTGCATTTTCAAAAAAAATTTGATATACTATGTTCCAGGTGAAGTATATATGAAATTACCAAACATTACAATATTAGATGAAAAAAATAAAATATTACATCAAAAAAGTAAAGATGTTACATTTCCAGTAAGTAAAGAAGATCGCAAACTTGCTGAAGATACAATTAAATATTTAGAAATGAGCCAAGACGAAAAAATTGCTGAAAAATACGATTTAAGAGCTGGAATGGGAATGGCTTTTGTCCAACTAGGGCATTTAAAAAGAATGTTTGTTATAGCCAATGAACTAGAAGAAAAAGGAACCTTTGAAGAATATATAATAATTAATCCTAAAATTATTAGTCAAAGTGAAGAGTTAATTTATGTTGGTGAAGGCGAAGGATGTTTAAGTGTTAATCGTGAAGTTGAAGGCATAGTTCCAAGACATGCTAGAATAACTATTGAATATTATGATTATGAAGGAAATAAAAAAACAATGCGAGCTCGTGAAGATTTAGCTGTAGCATTCCAACATGAAATAGATCATTTAGATGGAATTTTATTCGTAGATAAAATAGATCCTAAAAATCCATATAAAGATAAAAATAAAATGCGAGAAATTTAGACTTTGACAAAAAGCCACTTTTATGATAATATGTATATAGCAAAACAATTTGCATAAATTAAAAATGGAACATCCAATTTTGCATGTTGGATGCTACCAAAGTTGTGGGCATCTAAATCAACACGGTTGATCTAGATGCGTTTTTATTTACTTCTATTTTAGCAGTAAAACCAAAATGAGAAGAATAATGATCAACCATAACCCGATGATAATTCCATCTTTAGTCATAGAATCAAACCTCTTATTTATATTGTAGAAGGTAGCATCCAATCAACTGGATATTCCATAAAAATTATTTTAACATACGAGTCTATAAAAAGCAACAAATTATAGCATTTGCTTTAAAATTTTTTAGTCCAAATATATAAGTTAAATTAACCTAGATGTTTTTATTTGTCATAATAAAATAAATAAACAATTACAATTTTTATTTGACAACAAGCATACATTTATTATATAATACACTTGCAAGTTATTTAGGCAGGGTTATACCTATAAATAATGTGTTTAAACCTATATGGAACAAAGTAACTAGGACTGCCCTAGTAAAATTATTTAAACTCCCTATTTATTAGATATAACGAAGTTAAATATTTTGCAAATAAAATGAAAGGAGATTTTATGGCAAGATATACAGGACCAGCTTATAAAAAATCTAGAAGACTTGGTTTTTCTACTCTTGAAAACGGAAAAGAATTAGCAAAAAGACCATATGCACCAGGACAACACGGACAAGACCGTCGTCGTAAATTAAGTGAATATGGAATCCAAATGCAAGAAAAACAAAAAGTAAGAATTCTTTATGGACTTAATGAAAAACAATTCCACAAAGTATTTGACAAAGCTTCAAAGATGCATGGTATTGCTGGGGAAAACTTACTTATCCTACTAGAATCAAGACTTGATAATATGGTTTATCGTCTTGGTATGGCTAGAACTAGAAGAAGCGCTCGTCAAATTGTAAATCATGGACACATTTTAGTAAATGGTAAAAAGGTTGATATTCCTTCATACACTACTAAAGTCGGAGATATCATTTCAGTTAAAGAAAACTCAATGAACCATCCAGCAATCCTTGATGCAATTGAACAAAAGAGAACTGTTCCAGCATTCCTAGAAATGGATGAAAAGAAATTAACTGGTAAATTTGTTAGACTTCCAGAAAGAAGTGAACTTAATCCAGAAATTAATGAACAACTTATCGTTGAATTCTACAACAGATAATATTAAAACCAAAAGGTTATTTATTAATCCTTTTGGTTTTCTTTTGGTAAAAATACACTAATTTGCAAATTATCTAAATCATATAAATTAATTAATTCTTCTAAATCTTCAAGAGTCTCATCTTCTAATATTTCTTTTAGATTAGTTACAATACCCCCATTATTTAAAACATCATCTTGAATTCTATAACTAACATTTTCTACATCTTCATAATCTAATATTAAAGTTGCTATCGTAGCATTCTTTTTTCTTTTAAAATCAATATCACTAATTTGTAAATCATTTAATTTATCTTTAATTCTTTTTATAACTTCATCTTTAAAATTGGTTGTTACACTAATTGAAATAACAAAAGTATCATCATAAATATCTGTTGCAACACTCATTCCTTGAATAAGTCCTTTTTCCATTAGTTCATCTCTAAAATCAGAAGTAGCGCCAAAATTTATATTAAAAATTAAATTAGAAAGAATTTTTAGTTCTAATATAGAATAGTCCTTAAATTTATTCATATCCATTTTACAACAAATTTTCACTCTTGGATAAGTTAAATTAATCCTTTCTTCTTTATATTTTTCTAATACTTTTTTAGGTTCAGATTCTTTTATAACTATTGGTTGCAAATACTTTCCGAAACTTTTTTTAGATAAATTATCTTCAACAACACTTGCCATTTCATAAGGATTAAAATTACCAGTTATAGTTAAAAACATATTTTCAGGATGATAAAAAGCATCATAAACTAATTTAACATCTTCTAGATTTATGCTATTAACATCTTCTGGCGTCCCTGTTATAGTATTTCTATATTTTGATTTTTGTAACACATTTGATAGTGTATGAAAAAACACTATACTATAAGGATCATCAAGTCCCATATTAGCTTCTTCAACAATAATCCCTTTTTCTTTAGCTACACTTTTTTTAGTAAAAAATGGATTATAAACAAAATTAAGTAATTCTTCTAAATTTTCTTTTTTATTTTTAGTAGCAAACACAATATAACTAGTATAATCAAAAGTTGTAAAAGCATTTGCATCTCCCCCTAATTTATAAAATTCATCATGAGCTGTAGTTTCCTCATCAATATTAAATTTTATATGTTCCAAAAAATGAGCAATACCATCAGGTACTTCATAAGTCTTTTTCCCTATTTTAAATTTTGTATGAATTGAACCATACTTTACAGATAAAGAAGCATACATACTACTTACTTTTTCATTTACCCACATATATATTGGAAGTCCACATTTAGTATTATACACATATATCTTTTCATTTAAGCCTTTTAAAACTAATTCTTCCATTATTCACTCTTCCCTTCCAAAGCAAATACTGTATTCAACTTAACTTTTTTTGCTACCTTAACTATATCTTCTTTTTTAACATTCTTAAATGCTAATTTTCTATCTTCAATCATAGGTAAATTATCATAAACATTAAAAACATAATTATTTAAAATAGCTACATTATTATCAAGTGTCATATCAAGTGAAATAATCATATTATTAATAGCATCTTCAACTTCTAAATCCGTAAAATTACCATCTACCATATTTTTTAATTCTTTTTTCACTAAAGAAATACATTTTTTTACATTATTTTGTTCTAATGATATTTGAATCATCAATAATTTATCATATTTTAAATACATACTATTAATTGCATAACATAAACTATTTTCTTCTCTGATACTTTTATATAGTTTTGAAGTAAGCCCTCCATTTCCATATAAATAATTAAATACATTCATAGTAATATTTTTTTCTTGTTCACTTAAATTATCTAAATTAAATAACATTACTAAATTAGTTTGAATATTTTCACTTTTTAAACTCTTTTCATGGACTTTTTTAGTAACTTTATTATCCACCATCATTTCATAAGAACCATCAACAATATACCTATTTTTAAAATATTTCTTAATTAAACTAACTACATCATCCATTTCTAAATTACCTATTAAAAATATATCAACTTTAAAATTCTTTCTTAAATTTTTATAAGCATCATAAAGACTAGATGGTGTAATATTATCTAATTCTTCAATCGTACCAAGAAGTTCATAAGATGTTGGACTATCTTTATCCATTTCTTTAAAAGCTTCTTTTATACTTTGCTTTACAGGATTTTCTTTTAAAGAATTAATTTCTCTTTTAATACGTTCCTTTACAATATTAAATGTTTTTAAATCAAATTCATCATTAACAACATTAGGTCTTTCAATTATTTCAAATAAAGTTTTAATAACTTCTTCCATATAATTTTCATCATCTATATAAAAAGGATTAATAAAATCCAAGGATACATGTAAATCTAATACATTACCTACCCTTACAGTGGATGCGTATATAATTATTTTATATAGTTCTTCAAATTTAGTAATTAAATCTTTTTTTCTCGGATACATTTTACATGATTCACTCATCATATCAGCTAAAAATGAATATTTCCCCATTTCTTCTTTTTTAGCTATATTTCTAAATATTACTTCCATATGACTTGTTTTAAATTTATCTGTTTTTATAGTATAAATATTAAAAGAATTACAATTATATGTTTTATATTTCATTTTACACCTCACCTTTATTATGCTTACTTTTTAAAATTTTATTATATTCTTTTAAAGTATAATCATCAGTCATACCTGCAATATAATCAATAACTATTCTTTCTTTACTATTATTACTTTTATATTCTTCACTCATATTATTTAAATATGACTTAATTATATTACTATCTTTATTATTTGTATTTAAATCATTTATATAAGTATCATATAAAGTATTTAACATATTTTCTAACTCTTTTTTTTCTTCTTTAGTATAAGCTTTATAATATATATTTTCATAATTAAAATCTTTAAGATCCTTTATTGCTTCAAAAACAGAATTACTCAATTTAATATAGGCTTTGCCTTTGCTTTCTTTTATCACATCATTAATTAATGTATTAACTATATCTCTATTACTTTTACCAAGTATATTTGTAATTTTACTAGGAACATCATCCCAAGTAAGTAATTTCATTCTTACTGCATCATCTATATCTCTACCTAAATAAGCTATTAAATCACTTATTCTAACAACACAGCCTTCCAAAGTCATCGGAGTAAGTTTCTTACAAGCATCTTTATCTAGATATGTATTTTTATATTCTTCTAAAAACTCTTTTTTTGTTTTATTTTTAGGTTTATATAATCCTTCAACAATTTCTCCATTATGACACAAAATAGCATCTAAAGTTTGTAATGTAATATTTTTACCACATCCATAATTTTCTATATTCATTAAAAGTCTTACACTATGGACATTATGATTAAAATATCCACATCCAGCATTTAAGCTTATTTTATTAAGTATTGCCTCACCCACGTGACCAAACGGAGTATGACCAAGATCATGCCCTAAAGCTCCAGCTTCAATTAAATCTTCATTCAAATCTAAAGCTCTTCCAATAGTTCTAGCAATTTTACTCACATATAAAACATGAATCATTCTTTTAGTTAAATGATCATTTTCTTTAAAAGAAAAAACTTGTGTTTTATCCATATATCTTTGAAAAGATAATGAATATAAAATTCTATCTATATCCCTAGAAAATGGTAATCTAAAATCTTTATCTATTTTTTCAAAATATATTGCATCTTCATTTTTACATGCTAAATTATTCATCAATACATCACCATTTAAATAATAACACAAAACCAATTTACTTTAAAGTATTTCTATTTATAAATCCACAATGCTTGCATAAATCCTCAACCAGCAACTTCTTATTAAACCCAACTATCATCTCTTGTGATCTCTTACTATGTAGTACCTCATCAATATTACTTGTAAAAATATTGCCTAAAATAATACACCCATTTCCATCTAAACAACAAGGAACAATACTACCATCTACTAAAATACCAAAGTGATCTTTTAAACCATAACAAAAACCATGTTCATTATAAATTTGATTATTTAAATCAGGCCACACAAACTCTTCATTTATATCGATAAATACATTATCTTCAAGCTTCATACTTTTAGTAATCTTTTTACAATATTTTTCTTCCAATTTATGAATAATTTTCTTATTACTTCCAACCCATAATCTATAATTAATATAAGTATACTTCTTTAAATCATCAATTACTTCAAAAATTCTATTTAAATAATTATCTACATCACCTACATTACTATGTAAAGATATATTTATTTGTCTTATATTATTATTATTTTTAATTTTTTCTATAAAATATCCATTCGTAGTAATATTTACAAAATAATCCTTACTTGCTTCATTAATAAACTCATTTATTAATGGATGAATTAAAGGTTCACCTAAAACGTGAAAATAAAGGTACTTTGTATGTCCCTTTAATTTATCTAATATAATTTTAAATTCATCCATACTCATATATTTTGCTTCTCTTTTATTATGAATACAAAACGAACATTTCAAATTACAATTATTAGTTATCTCCACATATACTTTCTTCATCATAAGAAAAACAAAATATCAATATTCTCCATAAAATCATCATTAACAATTTGTAAGAATCTAATTATTTTTATAATAGATCCTACAAAAAAATAAAGAGAAAGTACACACAAAGTAAGCCCAATTGCACCTTTAATTTTAAATATTAATTCTAACAAAAATAGTAAAATACTAATTGCTAATAATATAAAATATACTTTAGAACCATACTTCATAATACTACCTCATTTCTTTTTTATTTTAACCTAATTTATCGCCATTTTCAACTTCTTTTTCTGGAGTTATTAATATTACTCCATCATTACTATATGTACCTAAAACTAATACTTCTGACATAAAATCAGCTATTTGGCGTGGTGGAAAATTAACTACTGCTAATATCTGCATACCGATTAGTTCTTCTTTTTCATAAAATTTAGTTATTTGAGCAGATGACTTTTTAATACCTATTTCATCTCCAAAATCAATCGTTAATTTATATGCAGGTCTTTTTGCTTTTAAAAAATCATCTGCATTTATTATTGTTCCAACCCTTATATCTAGTTTCATAAAATCTTCTATACTTGCCATATTTCCTCCTAAAAAAACAAAATAGAGCATTAGCTCTATTTTAATGTATATACTTCTCCACTTACTTCATCTACATTTTTATTAAGTGAAGGTAATTCCATTTCTTCATCTTCATCATCTATTATAGTAAATAATTTAGATGTACTATTATCATTTTTTTCTTCTTCTACTTTAGTAACAACTTCTTTTTCATTATTACTATTATTAGTTACAATATCATCTTCCCTCTTGTCAACAAAAACAGAGCTAAATATTTGTGGACTTGGTTTAAATATTGGTTTTTCTTCCACCTTTTCTTCTTTTACTTCTGGAATTTCAATACTATTAAACTCATTTTTAATACTTTCCAAACTATTAAGACCATTTACAAGTTCACTATCATCTTCTTTTATATCAGGTAATTCACTAATACTAATCGGACTTTTTTCTTCTTCAGTATCTTTAAATAATGGTTTAATAATACTTTCATTTTCATTTTTTACTTCATTATCAACAATTACATCAACATTTTCTTTTACTTCTGGTTTAAACTCTGTTACATTTACTTCTTCATTTTTAATAACTGGAACTTCTTCTTTTACTTCTAATTTAACTGGTTCAAGTTTTTCTTCTTTAAATGTATCAAGTTCAATCTTTTGTAACCTTTTTGTTTCTTCAAGTTTTTGATCTTTTTTACCAAAAAAGTATACAACAACAAAAGCAATTATTAATATAACCAATAAAACTACTAGTATTAAAGTAAAATTATCTTTTTGATATAAATCATATATGAAATTCATATTTCCACCTCTTTACTCTACATATTTTTATAATACCAAATTATTCTTAAAAAGTAAATATATTTTACAATCAATTTACATTAATTGATTATAATAGGATCACTCATAGTTCCTGATCCAGATTTGTAGGTTATGGAAGACACGAGATTGAATACTACACGCCCCGCATAGCTGAAGTACACGCCGTAGCCGTTCACGCCACCATCGCCGTACACAAGGAACGTAGTATTCGAATCGTCCACAATACGGGAAATAGTCCATTCACAAAGACCCATATACATCCAATTATTATTTGTTGCTGTTGTATTATTATAGGAATCCATTGTTAATGTCCATGCACTTGGACTTGCTGCAAATCCATAATCTGATACATACATTAATCCTATTTTTGCTTGATATTCTGTAGCATTATCAGTACTATTTGTGGCATTTGGATTTGTTATTTCATTTTGATATGCTACTGATGGAATTGCACTTGCTATATTTGCATATGTGTTTCCTCCTACTTTCCATGTTGTCATTGCTATCTTATTTGACCACTCTTCTCCTATGTAATTTATGAAATTTGTATTTAAATTTGTTTTATTAAACAAACTTGTACTCCATGTATTGGTTGCACTATTTGTTTCTTTATAATTCCAATAATATACTCCGATTCTTTCTCCATCTCCATATGTTCCCTTATAAGTACTATCCATTCCCCATTCTTTATAGGTTTGTGAATAATCTCCATCTCTTCCCAATTCTGCTGTAGTCATATAATCATATTTTATTAATTTTACTTTTCCATCTATTACTCCGATTATTCGGTATAAATTATCTGTTGGACATGGGCTTGTTGTTGAACCAAAGCATATAAAGTTATTTACTTTATCACTTGGACCAGCATATCTATAACTATTATCATTTGCTCCATTTTCTAAATTTGCATCATGATAATAAATATTTGATATACTACTTACACTTTTAGAACTGAAATCTGTTAAACATTTTGTCAAATTATCACCATTGGTACAAACCTCATCAAGAGATGTCATCAATTTATCTTGTTGTATAATTATTTCTGCTTTTAATTCTTTTCCCTCATTTTCTACTTGATTGGTATCCAAATTAATAAATGTAACACTAAAATTCCAATCTTGATAATTATAATCATTACTTGAATTTGACGTTATTGTATAATTTTCTGCAATAGTTTTTAATCCATTTAATGTTGTAATATCAAAGCCACTTACACCATTAGTAGTTGAACCATCCAAATAAGTTAACCCATCAAGAGTAGTAATTTCATTATTATCTGGATCAAGAACTGTTAATATTATTTCCGCTTTTTTTTCAGTTGTAGTATAAATAAAATTATTACTTTTAACATTAAAATAAACATTATAAGTATATGTAGCTGTATTTGTTGTACTATTTGCTTTCAAACTTGCACTAGCAACAAAAGAATCCTCTAAATTTTCACCATTTTTAACCAGATTAAATTGTGTAAGTTTTAATTCAATTCCACTACTTGAAAATTGTAAATCATCGGGAGTATCTGCAACTACATTAAGTTTTCGTAAAACTCTACCTCCTATTTGTGGAATAAAATATGCAAAAGTAACTCCAACAACTAAAATTAACATTGCTACTATTGTAATTATTAATCTTTTTTTATCGCTCATTTTAATCACTATTCCTCATTATTTTATAATTAATTTATAATTATTGGGTCATTCATGCTTCCAGTCCCTGATTTATAGGTTACGGAAGATTCAAGATTAAAAGACACACGTCCTCCAAGATGGCCATACGCACTATAAGCACAAACATCACCACCGCGATGCACACGAAACACAGTGGATGAATCGCTTGCATCTCGGGAAATAGTCCATTCATAAAGCCCCATATACATCCAATTATTTTTTGTTAAAAGATCATTCCAATAATTAAGCAAGTTTATTGTCCAAGCCCCCGGACTAGCCGCAAACCCATAATCACTTGCATACATTAAACCTATTTTTGCATTATAAATTGTTGCATTATCTGTAGTATTTGTTGCATCTGGATTTACTATTTCATTTTGATATGCTTTAGACGGAGTCTTGTTTACTATATTGTCCCACATATTCCCTCCGACTTTCCATGTTGTTGTTGCTATTTTATTTGACCATGTTGTTCCTAGATAATTTATGAAATTTGTATTTAAATTTGTTTTATTAAATAAACTTGTGCTCCATGTATTTGAACCTTGTCCATCATTTATTGTTGTATTAGCTTTATAATTCCAATAATATTCACCAATTGATGATAAGCTACCTTTATAATAATCTGTATTTATAGCTATTTCACCTTGATAATCTCCATTAGTTCCTAATTCTTCTTTTGTCATATAATCATATTTTATCAATTTTGCTTTGCCATCTATTACTCCGATGATACGATATAAATTATTTGTTGGGCATGGACTTGTTGTTGAACCAAAACATATAAAATTATTTACCTGTTCTGATGCCCCAGCATATCTATAACTATTGTCATTTGCCCCATTTTCTAAATTTGAATCATGATAATATATATTTGTTGCTCCACTTACACTTTTTTGACTTAAATTTGTTATACAATTTGCTAAATTATCACCATTTGAACAAACATCAGCTAATGTTTTAGGTAATTTTTCTTTTTGAATAACTATATTTGCATTAATACTTCTAACCGCATCATAATTTTGATTAAAATCATAATTAATAAATGTGACTTTAAATTGCCAATCTTGTGTTGTATAAGTCGTACTAGAATTTGAAGTAATTGTATAATTATCAGCAATTGTTTTTACCCCTTCAAAAGTTGTAATATCAAAACCACTAACACCTTTTGTGGTAGATCCATCATAATATGTTAAACCATCTATTGATGTTACTTCACTACCCAATGGATCAATAACCGTTAAAATAATATCTGGATAATTTTCATTATTTGACACTTTAAAAAAATTCCAATCAACAGCAAAATACACATTATACGTATAACTTGCTTTATTTGTAGAATTATTGGCTTTAAGTGACGCAGTAGCAGTTGTTGAATCACTTAAATTGCCTCCCCCTTGTGTAAAATTAAATTGAGTTATTTTTAAGCTTATTGGGTCCCCAGCAGAAAAATTCAAATCATCTAAAGAATTAGATATTACATCAATATTTCCAACAGCACCATTACCATTTTGGGCAATAAAATAAGCAAAAGAAACACCCACAACAAAAATAAATAAACATAATATAGAATATATCCATTTCTTTTTATCCTTCATCTAAAATCACAATCCTTATTCTAGATAAATTATATCAAGTGAAACTTTATTTGTAAAGCAAAATGAATAGATTTTATTTAAATCTATTCATTTGTTGCATTACTTGTTTAACTTGTTTTTGACTTGGTTTTCTTCCCATTGAACTCATCATTGCTTCAATCATTTTTTCATTTATCGGAGGATTTTTTTCAAGTGTTTTTTTCATTAATAATCTAGCAAGAAAAAATCCAATAACTAAACCAATAATAATTCCAATTATTAAATATAATATTAATTTACCCATAAAATAATCTCCTTTATATAATTATTTTACTATAAATAAATTAACTGTTCAAGCCAGAAATAATCTTTATTTTGAAAATCACAAGCAAATAATTCAGTAATAGGTAAAAATTTCTTAATATCTCTATTAATAATATTAGTTTTTAGTAAGATATGACTATTTTTAACAGTTATAATAGTTTCTTCTTTTCTATATTTATTAACTACTTTATGTGTATCTCCATTTTTCATATAAAAATCATTATCTTTATTTAGTTCATAAATTAATCTATTATATCTTTCTTTATCAATTGGCACTATTAACTGATCTAGTAAATCTTTCCCTATACCTATACTAGTTTTATCAAGCAAATAAATATCTTCCAAAGATTTATATAAATTATATGGACTATCTTTAAGAAGTACCCCCATTTCTTTATTAATTTTAAAAATATAAAAAGCCCTCATGTTATCACCCAAAATTATAATAACATAAAGGCTTCAATTAATTTGTCAAATTATGTCGATGATATCATCTTTTTTCAAAATATTTAAAATATGCTCTAAAATTGTATTTTTATCTATCTTCAAATATTTAACAACATCATTACTTTTACCACTCATTCCAAATTTATTTACTCCGAAAATATATTCAGGTCTACTTGCAAATCTATTCCAGATTAAACTATTTCCAGCTTCAATTACAAATGTTGGAACATCTTTAGGTAATAATTGTTCTTCATATTTAGGATTTTGCTTTAAGAATAATTCCATACTTGGCATAGAAACTACCCTTGTATCAATTCCATAAGTAAATAGTTCTTTAGATATTTCCATTGCCATTTCTAACTCTTGCCCTGTTGCAATAATAATACCATCCAAATGATATTTTTCTTTACGAACCATATAAGCTCCATATTTAACAAATTTAGCATTAGTATTTTTTTGTTTACTTCTTTCTTCTTTACTTATTACTAAAGCCGTCGGACAATTATTTTTTAAAATATATTCCCAAGAACCCATTATTTCATTAATATCCGCAGGTCTAAAAGTAATAAAATTAGGTATTGTTCGTAGCATTGTTAATTGTTCCACTGGCTCATGTGTTGGTCCATCTTCACCGACATATACGGAATCATGTGTAAAAATATAAGTAACTGGTAAATTCATTAAAGCTGACATTCTTATCGCTGGTTTCAAATAATCACTAAATGATAAAAAAGTTGATCCAAAAACTTTTAAATTAGATAAAGCCATTCCATTAAGTATTGCTCCCATTGCATGTTCTCTTACTCCAAAATAAATATTTTTACCAACTGGATTTTCAAAACTTTGAATCGTAGATTTATCTAAATTTGTTTTACATGAAGAAGATAAATCCGCAGAACCTCCAAGGAAAAAAGGACTTTTCGGAGATATAAAATTCATAATCTTGTGATTTGATTCTCTTAAAGCTTCTCTATACTCATCACTTATTTTAAATTTAGTATCATCAAAATCTATTACAAAAGCATTTCTTTCTAATAAATTAACTAAAGCATGCAAATTACTATTTTCTTCTTTTATATTAGTATATTCTTCTTGCCACTCTAAATATTTTTTAGAAACTCTTTTATTAACATAATTTTGAATATATTCTAAAACATCTTTTCTAACATCAAATGCTTCATTAGTTATTTTATATTCTTTTTTAATATTTTCTAAATCATCTTTAGCTAAAGGTTTTCCATGTACAGCATTAGTTCCTTCAAGTACAGAATCTTCACCAATAATTGTATTACATATAATAATCGAAGGTCTATCACTTTTTTTAGCAGATTTAATAGCTTTAGATATTTCTTTATAATCACTACCATTTTTTACATTAATTATATTAAAATCTAATGCTTCAAATCTTATTTCAATATCTTCTGTAAAAGTATTTTTTGTATCACTATCTAAAGATACATTATTTTTATCATAAAGTAAAATTAATTTATTTAAATTTTGAGTACTAGCAAAACTTAATGCTTCATAACTTATTCCTTCCATTAAGTCTCCATCCCCACATAAACAATACGTATAATAATCTATTAAATTAGACTTTTTATCTTCAATATTTACAATAGCATTTAAATAACGTTCTGCTAGTGCCATTCCAACAGCCATTCCAACACCTTGTCCAAGAGGTCCAGTCGAAGCATCCACTCCCGGAGTCACTCTAACCTCCGGATGACCTGGTGTAAGACTACTCAAATCTCTAAAATGTTTTAACTCTTCTAGCTCTATATTATAACCCATATGATATAATGTTGAATATAACAATGCTGAACCATGACCTGCAGACATTACAAAACGATCTCTATTAATCCAATTTGGATTACTTGGAATAACATCTATTTGTTCCTTATATAAAGCATAAAGAATTGGAGCTGCTCCCAAAACTATACCTGGATGTCCACTTTTAGCTTTATCAATCATATCTAAAGCAAGTATTTTAATACTATTAATTGCTACCTCATCCATTTTACTCATTTATTATCACTCCTTATATGATAATAAAATGATACCATAGATTAAAAAAAAAAGCAAAAAAAAGAATCATCGTCATGATTCTCGTATGGAGCAGTCCGTCACATACCCCCGAGTGGCACTCATCACACCATCTCGCACAAATTGTGGGAAAAATTCTCATCCTTCCCGTATAAAAATGCACTACCATCTTTCCTAATAAATCAATATTATCACAAAACGTTGTGCAAGTCAATGGCCATTTGCAAATTCCTTTATAATTATTTTTTCAAAATATATATAAATTTGTTTTAACAATTCATTATTTGTAAAATATTTCTTATTACGCACTACTCTTTCAAACATAAAATCGTTTAATAATTTATTAACGTGATCTTTTACTTCATTGCTAGTTACAAAAATATTAAATATATATAACAAACAAGTTAACTGTCTAATCGTAGGATTTAAAATTCTAAAATTTCTAACATCTTTATCAATATCGCATTTTTTTAAATATTCTAAAACAATAAAACTACTTACATAATTATTACTATTTTCATTTAAATTAACGAGAATTTTATCATTGTGATACACCCTATTTCTCAACGTAACAATTTCTTTTAAAACTATTATATATTTTTTTTCATCTTTTAAATTCAATACTTTTACTACAAATTCATAAAAATCTACTAACTTACCAAATGGAATTATATCTAACAATTGATTTAATGAAATATTTATATCAAATTTATTTTTAATATTTTTAAATCTTTTGCTTTTTAAATACATTTTCACAACTTTATTTTCTTGTTTTCCAATAAATTTTAACAATCTAAACTTCAAATAATGTTCTACATCACTAATCATATTATAAAGTAGTAGCCTTAATTCAAAATCAATAATTGCTAAATCTTTCAAGTAAGCAAAATCTAAATCTATATATTTGTTTATATATTTACCATTTATATAATATTTTTCAAATAAATTTTTGTATAAACATATATTATAATAATTATTATTTTGCTTCAAATAATTTAATGCTTCTTTTTCAGATATTTCTTTAAATTTAATATTTTCATTTTTTAATTCATCTATCATCTTACCTCCGATTAATAATATTTATTATACGCAAGTATATATCTTTTGTCTATACATTTTATAAAGAGTTGTTTATTTTTTTTAATTATGATAAAATACTATTATGTCCTCGTAGTTTAGTTGGATAAAACAAGCCCCTCCTAAGGGTTAGAGCGTGAGTTCGACTCTCACCGAGGACACCATATATACAAATTAAAACCTGCATTTGCAGGCTTTTTTACTTTTTTATTAATTATTTACTCATTGCAATTATAGTATTATTACTCGAGGTATCATCCAATTTACTAAACCTTAAATTAACAAGTAGTATCATTCCCACTATTGCTAAATAGAAGAATAAAACTCCACTATACTTTTTCAATACATTCATCATTTTCCATTACCTCGTCTTTCTGATATTATTCTAATACATATATTTGTTCGTGTCAATAAATTTATAAACAATTGTTTGACTTTTTACAAAAAGTATTGTAAAATAAAATTAGAAAAGGAGAATTTATGGAAGAGAAAAAAGAGCTTACAAAAAGACAAGAAGAAGTATTAAATTACATAAAAAAATTTATAGCAGAACATGGTTATCCACCCGCAGTGAGAGAAATTGGGGCCGGAATTGGTTTAAATAGTCCCGCTACAGTATTTGTTCACGTTAAAAATCTTGAAAAATTAGGTTGTATTAGACAATCAAGCAACAAATTTAGAACTATTGAATTGCTCGTAGAAAATGAGTATTTAGAAAAAAATGAAGACGTAGTAAAAGTTCCTTTACTTGGAAAAATTACAGCAGGAAGTCCAATTACAGCGATTGAACAACCAGATGAATTTTTTGATCTACCCGCTGCCCTAATGCCAAAATCCGGTGAAGTATTTACCTTACATGTAAGTGGTGAATCAATGATTAATCGAGGTATTTTTGATAACGACTACGTAATAGTAAAAAGATGCCAAACAGCCAAAAACGGTGATATTGTAGTTGCAATGACTGATGAAAATGAAGTAACACTTAAAACATTTTATAAAGAAAAAGATCATATAAGACTTCAACCTGAAAATGATACAATGGAACCATTAATATTTAAAAACATTACTATTCTAGGTACAGCAATTGGTCTTTATAGAAAAATATAAAATATCGAAGCCAAACACTTCGATATTTTTATTTAACCAAAAATACAATATAACTTAAAAATGCTAGATATAAAATTAAAACAATCCAACCATTAATCATATCTCTTTTTTCAGATTTATTTTTTATACCAATTGCCATCGTAGCTAAATATCCACCGATTAACCCTCCGATGTGAGCACCATTATCAACTCCAGAAATCATAAATCCAATAAGTAAATTAAATACAATAACAGGTATAATTTGAGTTTTAATAGCATCATTTAAATACAATCTATAATGATATCCAAAATAAAGTAAAGCTCCCATCAAACCAAATATAGTTCCACTAGCACCTACAGAAACTATATTAGAATCCATAAATACTAAAGACATCAAACTAGCACTTAAAGCACTTAACAAATATATAAATACAAATTTTCCCTTACCTATTAAACCTTCCACACTTGGACCAATAACTCTTAAAGAATACATATTAAGTAAAAAATGTATAAAGCCTACATGTAAAAAAGAACAAGTAATAAGTCTCCATATTTCACCATTTTTAACAAGTAATATATTATTAGCACCAAATTTAACTAATACATTGGCACTAAAATTTAATATATTATTACCATAAATTCCAACTATTATATACATAATTAAACATATTAAAGAAATAACATTTGTAAAAATAATTCTTTTTTGAGAAAACACATCATTAAATTTTTTATTTTCTTCTTCAGTTTTTTCATTTATATCATTTGTAACATTAATAATTAATTCTAAACCATCATTACTCTCTAACAAATTATTTGTAATATCAGGAAATACTTTAGTTATATCTTCATTTTTCTTTATATCATTTAAACTTTCTGCCCTAATTGTTTCAATATCTTTCACATTACCTCGATCTATTTTTTTACTAATATCTAAACATATATTTAAAGCATTCATTTTTATCGATAAAGTTTTTTTCTTTATTTGCTTCATTACATGTTTCATTTTAAATATATCAAATTTATATTGTTCTTCATTAATTATTGAATTACAACTTATTCTAATTATTCTATATGGTCCATTTAAATTTTCTAGCCAAATTTCATCTTTTACTCCTTGAACATTAATCGGAGCATAATTTTCTTTAGTTACAAAATAATGAACTAAACTCATCATTACTTGATCACTTTTTCTAATCATTACATTAGACATTTATTCCATCTCCTTGTCATAATATTCTACAATAAAACATAGCATTAGTAAAGAGGTGCTACATGATAGAATATCTATTTTACATTATAAGTTTATTTTTATTAGTAACTGTATTACTTAAAATAAATAATTATCATCTTTTTAATGATGCCCTTATATTTTCAACTATTACCAACTACTTATTAAACTTTTCTACTTCTATTTTTTATTTTTATTTTGAAAATTATTTATTTGGTTTAATTAGTTCTATTTTATTAATATTATTTTCTATTTTACTTTTACATGATATTAAAAAAGTTCTGGGATATATTCCTCTTGCATCCCTACCTTATATTATAATTAATATCATAACATTCATTAAAATCATAAGCAATTTTCTATAAAATCTTGAAACTCTTTTGGAAGTTTACTATTAAACTCTAAAACTTCTTTAGTAATCGGATGTTCAAATCTCAAATATGCTGAATGTAAAAATTGTCCAAAACTACTACACTTTTTATTAGAATAAACTGGATCATTATGTACAGGGTATCCAATATATGATAAATGTACCCTTATTTGATGAGTTCTACCAGTTTCAAGCACTAATTTAACTAACGTATAATCTTTATATTTTTTTAATACTTCTATATGAGTAACAGCTTTTTTTCCATCTTTAGTAACTTCCATTTTATCAAAATAAGTTTTACTTCTACCAATCGGAGCATCTACTATAGCTTTTTCTTGAGGAAACACTCCATCAAGTAAAGCGATATATTCTCTATGAACTCTTTTATTTTTAAAATCATCTGCTAAAATTTCATGAGCTTTATCATCTTTAGCTACAATCATAAGTCCACTCGTATCTTTATCAAGTCTATGAACAATCCCAGGTCTAAAATCATCTTTATTACTTAAAGTTTTATTATAATAAAGCAGTCCATTTACTAAAGTATTATTACTATTACCAGCTCCAGGATGAACTACAAGACCACTAGGTTTATCAATAACCATTAAATAATCATCTTCATAAACTATATTTAATTCCATCTTCGTGGCTTCTAAATTCATTTCTTTGATAAAGCCATCTTTAACAAGTATTTTATCATTTTCTTTAACTTTATAAGAACATTTAACATTTTTATCATTTACCAAAATATATCCATTATCAATCATTTTACTAATGGTTTCTCTACTCAAATCTAATTTACTTGTTAAATATTTATCTATTCTTATTTCATTATCACTACTTATTATTTCCAACTTTATCTTCTCCTTTATAAATTGCTATTATTAAAAGTGCAAAACCTATTACTAAAGAAACATCTGCTAAATTAAATACTGGATATTCATATCCAAATATATAAAATTTCAAATAATCAATTACATATCCAAATCTTATTCTGTCAAATAGATTTCCTAAAAGGCCTCCATAAATTAAACCAAAAGATATAATGTTTCTTTTTATTTCTTTAAATTTTCTTTGATAAATTATTAAAAATATTAAAGCCACAATAGCAATAAATATAAGTAAAAATCTAGCTCCTTCAAAAGTACTCCATGCTGCACCTTCATTATAAACTTTAGTTAAAAAGAAAAAATTAGGTATAATGCTTTTTAATTCAGCATAGTAAAAAGACTTATCAACAATATATTTAATAAGTATATCAAATAAAAAAACAATAATAGCAATTAAAAAACTTTTTTTCTTCATGCTATTATTTTATCACATTTTTCACTTGTTTACTAGTATACAATCCGTACCAATTTTAGTAATATCAGCAAAAGTAAAACTAAATTCACTATTTTTTAACATTTTTCTAAATAATTTCTTATTTTCAGCTACTAAACTTATTACTTTACCTTCACTATTTACTTCAGCATCAATAATTCTTCCTAAATTAACACCCGTATTAACACTAATTATATCCTTATTTTGTAATTCACTTAAATACATATAAATCCCCCTTAAATTATATGAATTATTTTATTAGTTTACGAACATTTTCAATTGCACTTTTTTCTAATCTAGACACTTGAGCTTGACTAATCCCCATTTCATCTGCAATTTCCATTTGAGTCTTTCCAACCATAAATCTTTGTAATAATATATTTTTTTCTCTTTCCTTTATTTTAAGCAAAGCTCTTCTTAAAGAGATTATCATATCTTTATCACTATTTTTATCCTTTGTATCAGCAATTTGATCAAATAAGTATATTGTATCTCCACCATCATTATAAATTGGATCAAACAAACTAGCTGGATCTCGCATAGCATCCATAGCATAACTAATTAAATATTCATCTATTCCTAATGCCGATGCTATAACACTTGGATTAGCATCAATACCATGTTCACTCAAATAACTATCTTTAAACTTTATTATTTGATAAGCTAAATCTTTTGTACTTCTACTCACTCTAACCGCAGTATTATCCCTTAAATATCTTTTAATTTCCCCAATAATGAGAGGTACTGCATATGTTGATAATTTTAATCCATATGACAAATCAAAATTATCTATCGCTTTAATAAGTCCAATAACCCCAACTTGAAATAAATCATCTAAATTGACATTTTTATTATTAAAATTACGAAGTATACTTAAAACTAATTTTAAATTTCCATTTATTAATTTATCTTTTGCATCTAAATTTCCATTTTGATATTCTACAAATAATTTAGTCATTTCTTCATTACTTAACACTATGATTTCACTAGTATTAATTCCTGTTATATCAACTTTATACTTTGCCATATTAAAAGTCCTTTCCCTTTATTTATGGCAAAAGACTTATTTTTTTATACATTTAACTTTAAAAAGTATGCTAATACTTCCAACATTTCCATAGTTATTCCATTTGCATCCCCGCAAATATCAACGTTTTCTTTTAAAACATCTATAACTATATCTAATGGAATATATCTTAAACTAAAATTACCATCTAATTCTTCATCTGTATATTGCGTATTTCTTAAATTAGGTATTCTATCATCTTTAATAATATAATAATATATAATTATTTTAGTATTTTCATCTATCTTGGGATAATCTTTATAATAACTATTTAAAACTACAAATGGTTCCAATTTACTTGTATCAAATTCTAAACCGGTTTCTTCTTTTAATTCTCTTTTAAGTCCAAATAACAAGTTTTCACCTGCTTCTATATGTCCACCAGGAAATTGATATTCCATATGTGAATGACCAAGTAATATTTTATTGTCACTAGTAATAATTAAAGCTTTAACTCTAGTTATAATATTATTTATTTCACTATCTAATAGACTATTTTTATTTTTAACTAACGCTATCATATTAACACCGTATTAATTGTAACATATAATAACAAATTTTGACAAATTATTATTGTAATAAATTTACATTTTTGATAATATATTAATAGAAAGGAGCTTAAATATGTACGATTACGTTAATATTGCAAATGAAACTACAAAAACTGCAACTAAAATAGCTGGAACTCTAGTTTGGACAATTATTGCCATTATTTTAGCTATTGCTGCTGGAATTGCTGTTTACTTCATGTTTGTTAAAAGTGATAAGCCAGTAAGTGAAAACCTACAAAAAATTAGAGATCTATTAGATTTCAAAACAATGTTAATTGAACCAATTTTAAAAATAGTTTATATTATTTTAACTATATTTATTGTTCTATTCTCATTTGGTTTAATATCTACAAGTTTCATTTTATTCTTGATAGTATTAATTTTTGGCCCATTAACATTAAGAATTACATATGAATTAATGATGATTAATATCATGATTTGGAAAAACACTAAAGAAATTAATGGCAGTTTAAATACTAAAAATACTAAAAAAGAAACAAAAAATCAAAAAGAAGAAAAATAATTAAAAATTAAAAGAAGAATCCATTATAATTCTTCTTTTAATTTAACTACTTCATCGTAAGTAAGATTAGTTACTTTAGAAATCAACTCTATATCGCAATTTTCACTTAACATGGCTTTTGCGATATCTTGTTTACTTTGCTCACGACCTTCAGTTAGTCCTTGTTCACGGCCTTCAGTTAGACCTTGTTCACGACCTTCGGTTAGACCTTGTTCACGACCTTCAGCTAATGCTCTTTGTCTTTCCTCTTCTCTTGAATCTTCGTCTTCTAATATTTCTCTGTTATAAAAAAGCAATTTATCAAATTCATCTGTTTGGGTATTTACTTCTCTGATTATCTTGGCCATAAACTCATCTCCATCATATACTTCTTTCATCTTTTCTTTATCATTACATATAAGCAAATAAAGTAATTTCTCTAAAGACTCTTTGTCTTCCTTAACTATAGTATAATCTTTATCAAGAATTTTTGCAAGATTTATATCGTATATTTCAAACATTGGATGGATTTCTTCGTGTGATTCTATATCAAGTATCTTACTTATTACAACAAATCTCTTATCTTTAGTTACACCATAAGTATTCAAGTTTATTTGGTACACTTTCTTATACTTATTAGTGTAATCTGAAGATTTTTTTGTTTGTCTTAAAACCAACTGACAAATATAATTATTATTTTTTCTTTCTATTTTACTTCCTTTTGAACTATTTATTTCAATATTAACTATTACTTCATCATTTTGTATTGCTAAATCTATTTCACTATTAACAATGTTTTCATTAACACTTACAACGGGATGAATTAAAGTAAAAGTAAAATCTTCATATGAAAAGCCTAAAACCTTACAAACAATCATCGCCAGATAATCAAGTCCAGCATCCGTAGATGTCAAAATATTTTTGATAATTGAATCTCTCGAAGGCACTTCTTTTATCTTGAGAGTCATTTTTCCACCTCCTTTCTTGAATGTCTATTATACATACAATTTTTTTTACTGCAACAAGTTCGACAAAACAAGTCAAAAGGTTACAAAGAATAATTACCAGATATACATTTATATACACATTTTTACACAAAAAAAAGAGCTTATGCTCTTCCAGAATATTTTCCATCTTTAGTAGAAACAATTATTTTTTCTCCTTCATTTATAAATAAAGGAACTTTAACAATATAACCAGTTTCAATTTTAGCATCTTTACTTGCATTAGTTGCAGTATTACCTTTAACAGCTGGTTCTGTTTCAACAACTTCATATTCTATTTTTTCTGGTAATGTAATACCAATTATTTCTCCATCATAGTTATCAATATCAATTTCTAAACCTTCTTTAATGAAATTAACATTATCACCTAAAACTGATGCTGGAAGTTCAATTTGTTCATAAGTTGAATTATTCATAAATACATAAGTATCACCCATTTGATACAAATAACCAGCTTTAACTTTTTCAATATGTGCTTTAGTTATTTTAATATTTGTATTAAATGTATCTTCAGTAACTGCTCCAGTTCTTAAATTTCTTCTTTTAATTCTTACAAAAGCAGGTCCTTTTCCAGGTTTTACATGTTGAAATTCAACTATAGTATACAAATTACCATCCATAATAATTGTCATACCATTTTTAATGTCATTAATATTAATGTCCATATATTATTCCTCTTTTCTATTATTTCTTTTCTTTAGCAGCTACTGTCTTTCTACATTTTGGGCAATATCTATTTAATTCAAGACGATCTGGAGTATTCTTTTTATTTTTACTAACAGGGCGTAATTCAAAACCACAAACAGAACATCTCATAGTTACTTCACTACGATTTTCCTTTTTTGCCATAATTATTCCTCCTCACTTAAACAATCTCTATTAATTATACCAAAATTATACGATTTTTCAACTAATTTAGATAATATTTTCCATTTTTATTAACTTTTTAGATATATTATAACCCCGTTTTAAACCTAAATCATAATTTTACAAAGAAAAAAAGCTATTTTATTATAACTTTTTTTATTAATAATTACTATTTAAAAAATTAACAATATCTTTAGTTATTTTACTAGCCCCATAATAAAAAGCATCTGTTTTACCATTTTTATGAGAAATATTCGGTGTTATTACCACTAAACTAAATTTAGGATCTTCAGATGGATAAAAACCTGTAAACGTTGATGATATTGTGGCAGTATCAACTTTACCATCATTATTAGTATCTAAAAATGATTCACTTGTTCCGGTCTTACCAGCAAAATCAAGTCCTTGAGGAACATAAAACTTACCAGTACCTTCACTTAAAACAAGTCTCATTCCTTCCCTAATTCTTTCTAAACTATCTTCATCTAAATCAACATCATTTAAAATATTTATATCATTTTTTAATATTACACCATCTTTATTTCTAATTTCTTTCATCAAGCTCAATTTCATTCTTTTGCCACTAGCAACACTATTAATATATTGTAAAACTTCTAGCGGTGTATAAGTATCGTATTGCCCAATAGAAAGATTCAAAAGTAAATCATCAGCAATAGTAGACCCAATTATTCCAATTTCTTCTCCAGGTAAATCTATTTCAGTTTTAACACCAAGTCCAAAGCTAGCAAGCATATTTCTATATATATCAAAATGTTCTTTCGTAGCATTAAGTTTTACATTAGGTTTATAATTATTACCAGTAAGTTTTATAGCAATCATATATTGATAATAATTTGATGAATTAGCCAATGCGGTCAAATCATTTACTTTTCCCAGTCTTTTAAAACTACACTTTTCAGGCACTAAATATAATTTAACACAAGCATCATTAATAAAAGCTCCCGGAGTAATCAAATTATATTTATAACCCACCCCAATCGTAGCGCCTTTTACAGCACTTCCAATTGTATAAGATTTATTCGTAGTATTTAAACTAATATCACTAAAACTATTATCATCATTTAATCTCTGTCCCCCCAACGCAAGTATTTCCCCTGTCAAAGGATTACTAACAATAGCATAGCCATCCTTAAAATATTCTGTATTTCCATACCTTTTACCTAAATTTATTTTATCTTTTATTATTTCTTCAACTTTCATTTGTAAATCTATATCAATTGATAATACTAAATCATATCCCTTTTCTTCTTCATTTACTTTAGTTAAACTATAATCGCTACCCACTTTATATTTAGCTTTTTTTCCCTTTAAATACTCTTCATATTCTTTTTCTAAATAACTCATTCCCACTAAATCAGTAAGTTCATAACCATTATTTAAATAATCATTTTTTAACTCTTTAGTAATACTACCAACTCTACCAAAAACATTTTTCAAAGTATCACCATAGGGATAAACTCTTTCCCAAGAAAGTTCCCCGGTTACTCCTGGAATCTTACTTTCAATAATTTTAGCATACTCACCTTCACTCACATTTTTAGCTATTTCCTTTTTACTATAAATATAACCATTATTCATCAAATTATATACATGAGCAATTTTTTTAGTTGTACTATCATAGTTTATCATCTCATCAGTTATTCTTTCTATTTTTTTATTTTCTATATCCTCCTTTGTTAATTTTCTTTTTTCTAACAAATCATACTCTTCTTTCGTTATCAAATTTTTACCATTATTATTAGTTATTAAATAGTAACTTTTTAACTCTTTATCATTACCTTCATCAACATCTAAAATTTCCACTAAATATGCTGCTATTTTTAATTCATCACTACTTTTTATTCCTTTTATTTTATTATAGTAAATTGTCTTTACTCCAATATTATCAACCAAAACCTTACCATTTGTATCAAGAATTCTTCCTCGAGGTGCACTAGTGCCATTAACATAAATATTAGTTTTTTCATCTAATTTTTTTGCATAATAAGAATTATTAAATAATATATTAGTTAATTTAATTCCAAAAAGCACAAAAACCATTACAATTACACCAAAACTTATAAATTTTTTCATAATAATAGTATTCCTTTTTTCATTAAAAACATACAATATATTAAGGTGATTATGATGTTTAATATAATCGGAGCATATATAAATAAATTAACTAAAGAAGATATTAATAAATTTGCATTAAAAAAAGGGGCAACATTATGCCCAGAAGAAATAGATTTTACCTATAACTTTATCAAAAAGAATTGGAAAGATGTTTTAAAAAATCCAAGTATTTTCGATATTGATCGTTATAAAAATCATTATAAAGAAGAAAACTTTTCTAAAGTAAAACAAGTATTTAATGAATATTTTCAAAAATTTAATTCAATTTTAAAATAATTTATTTTTGATAAGTATTTAATACATCTTCTTCTAAATGATTATTAAAAGTTTTATTTTTAATCATTTCTATTTCAAATTTATATGGAGGATTATCTTTAATATATGGTGTTTCTAATATCTTGGGAACATCTTTTAATTTATCTAGATAAGAAACATTTATCAAATTATCAAATCCAATAGTTCCATAGCCAATATTTTCATGTCTATCTTTACGTGTACCAATTTCATTTTTACTATCATTTAAATGAATACATTTAATATTAGCAATTCCAATTACATTATCAAACTCTTTTAAATAATCTAAAAATTTAGAAATGTCTACCCCAGAATCATTTAAATGACAAGTATCTATACAAACTCCGACTTTATTTTTTAATACTATTTTATCTAAAATACTCTTTATTTCTAAAATGTTTATTCCACATTCCGTTCCTTTACCAGCCATAGTTTCAAGAAGTATCATTGGTTTAGTATTTTCATCAATTATTAAATTAATTGCACTAGCAATATTATCTAAAGCAACATCTCGATCCATTTTCAAACTATTTCCAGGATGAACAACAATAAAATTAACTCCCATTTCACTAATTCTAGCAATCTCTTGCTTTAAAAATGCACATGAAAAATTCCAAGACATCTCGTTTTCTCTATTAGCTAAATTAATAATATAAGGCGCATGACATATTACATTATTTATATCAATACCATTTTCATTCATATATTTTTTTGCTTCCAAAGTTAAATTTTCATCAATTTTTTTTCTAATTGTATTTTGAGGTGCTCCCGTATAAAACATAAAAGTATTAGCACCATAACTAACTGCTTGCTTTGCACATCCTAGCAATTGTTCTGTTCCAAAATTAACATGTGAACCAATTATCATATTATCAACTTCTTTCTTACTAATTATATCATGTATACTAAATGGTGTAAATTGATATTGATATGCCATTTATATCTTGCTATAATTTAATTACCAAAATAAGGAATTGATTATTAACTGATAATAACATATAATATTGTTATAAACAAATGTTCGGAGGTAAAGTTATGAATGATTTATATGTAAAAAGAAATATTATGTGTATTGACTTGAAAAGCTTTTTTGCATCATGTGAATGTATAGAACGTGGACTAGACCCATTCAAAGTTCCTTTGGTAGTGGCAAATAAAAAACAAGGAAACGGAGCCATAACTCTAGCAGTTACTCCAGCTTTAAAAAAACAAGGTGTACCATCTCGAGTTAGATTATATGACATTCCTAAAAATATAAGTTATGAAATTGTTCCTCCGCGAATGAAATTATATATAGAAAAAAGTAAAGAAGTCGTAAGCATTTATCTAGATTATGTTGCTCAAGAAGATTTACACATCTACTCTATCGATGAATGTTTTTTAGATGTAACAGATTATTTGAAATTATATAAAAAAAGCGACTATGAACTAGCTGAAGACATCTTAAAAACAATCGAAGAAAAAACTGGACTTACAGCAACATGTGGAATTGGGCCAAACCTTTTACTTGCTAAAGTAGCTATGGATACCGAAGCCAAAAAGTACAAAAATGGCATTGCCAAATGGAGTTATGAAGATGTTCCAGAAAAATTATGGCCTATCACCCCATTATCAAAAATGTGGGGAATCGGACCTAGAATGGAAAAAAATTTAAATAATTTAAACATTTATACCATAAAAGAACTAGCTAATTTTGATAAAAATATCTTAAAAGATAAATTCGGAGTAATGGGTCAAGAACTATGGAATCATGCAAATGGTATTGATTTAAGTAGAATAAGTGACTTTAAAGTTAGTCCCAAAGATAAATCTTTTAGTCATTCCCAAGTTTTATTTAAAGATTATAATGAATCTAATATAAAATTAATAATTGCTGAAATGGTAGATGTTCTAACTACTAGACTACGGGCCAGTGGAAAAGAAACACGGGTAATAGGTTTTGGTATTGGTTATTCCAAAGACATTCACGGAGGCTTTTACCATTCCATAAAACTTGATACTGCTACAGATTCTAGCAAAGATATTACTAATATTTGTTATTTAATATTTGATCGTTATTACAATAATTTACCTATCCGAAAAGTAAGTATCTCATGCGGAGGGCTAACTAAAAAAGAAGGTATCCAGCTAAATTTATTTGATTCATTCGAAGAAAAAAATAATGAAATGAAAATAAACAATGCTATTGATGAAATAAAAATTAGATTTGGTAAAAATAGTATTGTTAAAGCCAGTAGCCTCCTACCAGATTCAACAGCTATAGCTAGAAATGAAAAAATCGGAGGACATCATGAATAAAGATCGCGGCATGATAAAATGGATGCCTTTTAACTCTGTTGTAAGTAACAAAGAAATATTATATTCACTAATGCGAGAAAAAGAAAAAAGACCCAAACCAATTATTAGTGATGATGATAAAAAACTAATCGAAGAATCTATCATTGATGCCTACTACATGCAAAACAAAGTAACCATTACATATTATAAAAACGGATTATTTTATACTTATTTTGGTCCAATAAAAAAAATAGATAGTTCCAATAAACTAATCTATTTAAATAATCTAAAACTTTTATTTAATCAAATAACTGGAATAACTGATATTAAAGAATAACTATTATCATTATTCTTTTTAAATTTCCATTTATATTGTTTTAAAGCACTAATTTCACTAAATTCTTTATTGCCATTTTCATCAATATAATCACCTAATTTAGTTTTCTTTGATAAATCACTATAAACTTCATATTTATTATTTCCAACATTTACAAAATATCCAACAGCTTCATAAATATAAATTTCATCATCTAAACTACTTGCTTTAACAACTTTTTTAAATGTAAAATCATTACTTGCTTTACATTCATCTGCTACAATAGAATAATTATTATTTGCTTCATTATAATTAATACTAAATCCATTTACTTGATTATTATCAGTTATTACTTTTATAACACTATCACTATTAAAAATCATCATCGAAGCATTTTTTATATCATCTATACTTTTTATTAACTCACTTCCACATGAAGCTCCCATATATCTAAATATTACTTCCAATTTTTGACTATCATCTAAAATATCCCTTCCAACTTCATGATCAGTATAAAAAATTCCAAAAACATTCGGTGTTAAGAAACTATTTATATTACTAACATATTTATATAAATCAGATATTACTGCAGATGTAACAGGAACTTCTTCCTCTTCTTTTTTTATCAATCCTGCTTCAATTTCATGCCCCTCTTCAAAATTAACAAAACCTACATAAAAAGGATACAAACAATACCATAAAAACATTAAAATGAATACACCTAAAACTGAAGTAATAATCAAACTCTTTTTATCATCACTTAATTTATTTTTTTTAGGTTCATTATTCTTTATAAAATAAAACTTATCTTCCTCTTCTTTTAATAATGGTTCTAACTTTTCCATCACTAATCACCCTACCTTTATATTATCATACCACAAAAAATTAAATTTAAAAAGAAAAAATTAATTTCTTCGATTAATACTTATTAATTCCATATCTTCAGTTAACTGTTTAATTCTTTCAATTATTCTTCTAGCTTTTACTTTATCTTCACTATTTTTAGCTAAAGACAAATGTATTTCTAGCTCATCCAAAGTTAAATTAGAAGTTAAAAAAGTAGTTAATTTATTATTCATTCTATATTGTAAAATAGTTCCTAATATTTCATCTCTACCCCATGCAGTTACATTTTCAGCCCCAATATCATCAATCAATAAAACATCTACATTTTCTAAATAATTAAGTTTATCTTCAACTAAACTAAAATCTTCTTTCATATTTCTTAATACTTCTGGCAAATATACAACTTCAGTAACAGCATTCTTACTTTTTTCTAGTTCATTAAACAAAGCTGAAATTAAAAAAGTTTTTCCACTTCCAAAAGATCCATGTAAATATAATCCTTTTAAAGTATTTACTTTTTCATATTTATCATAATAATCTTTAAGCCATTTAATAATTTTAACTCTATTTTTATCATTTATATCAATATCTTTCATCCGAGCATTTTTAATTTCATTAAGCATTACTTTTTTTTCATTGTTTTTCTTTACTAACTCTTTTTGAAATTTACATGGAACATAAACAAATTTCAAAGTCTCATCACTATAACTTGGATATAACACATGCCCTTCAACCTTATTTTTACACATATTTAAACCTTTACAAGTTTTACAATTTTTAAGTTCATCACACGTATCCATCAATTTAGTATTATTTTTAAGCACAACATCTTTAGGCAACTTATTTCTTTTAATTAAATTACAAAAATCTTCATCTTTCAAAGATTTAGCTAATTCTTGTTCTAAAGATTTTTCTATTTTTTCACTTAAACTCATATTTATTTGTTCCATTATTTAAACTCCTTCAACAAATTTTCTAATTCTTCTTTATCAGCATCAGTCATTTCACTTTTTTCATTAACTTTATTAAACCAAACAGGTTCCATATTAGCTTTATCTTTTGGTACATCCAACCTCTTTGTAAATTTTTTATTTTCTTTTTCAGCAAAATCCATAGCTTCTTTAGCATTCTTTAAGTCTGCTCTTTTCCATTGACCTGCGATTGTTTCAATATAATTAACAGCTAACTTATTATTATTTTTCTTTAAAACATAATCAAGTAAAACATTAACCACCGCCGGAGGCATTTCCAAATCAATAATTAAATTTTCTATAATTTTAATATCCCTATTCGTAGGTTTAGCCCCATGATATTTATTTCTTAAAAAATCAACCGGATTAATACTTTCAAACATTTTTATTATTTTACCACGCATTGAATTATCTCCATCAGGACTCTTTAAATGTTCTGGTTGAGATCTATATATTAATGTTGGTAAAGCTCCATTATTAAATTGATACATTCTTCTTGCATTAATTCTTAAATTATTCTTATCTATCATACCATATTCATTAAGAACACTTCTTATTAATTCCACCATTTTTAAAGTATCTATCTTATATATAAATGCCAATTCATTAATTAATTCTTTTGTTTTTTTAGTAAATACTTTTTCATTAATAATTCCTTTTGGTATACTTGATAATATTAAATCAAAATCCACATGATCACTTACTTCAATATCATTAATACTTCTCTCAATCACATCAATAACTGGCATATTTACAGCACTTTCCATTACATCATCTAACTTTTTAGTTATATCTATAAACGTTTTAGTATCAACTTTAACTTTTTGATATTGCTTTTTTAAATATTCATATTCTGTAGCACCTAAGTTATTATATAAAACTATATTTAAAATTGGATGATTAAAAAATTCATTCGGACTTAATGGTGAATAAATCTCATAAATATATTGATTAACATCGCCTTCTTTATAATATGTTTTTAAAAGCCCAACACCTTCTAAAACTTCTCTAGCTTCTTTTAATACTTTTAATGGCACCTTTAAAAGACTCATTAAATGATGATGAGTAAAATCTCTTGATATTTGTTTTTCACTTTCTAAATCGTTAATCAAAGTTAAATATAAAGATGTAGCTAAATGACCTATAATTGGTTCATAAAAGGAAATTAAATATTTTCTATCAATATCACACAAAATACTTTTATTTATTACAACATAAGTATCTGCAGGAAGTAATGTTACATTTCCATTCATAGTTACACCTCACCAACAAATATATTATAACAAAATAAAAGAAAAAGCTCTATATATTTTTACTTTTTCTTCTCTTTAAATAAAATTTTACTATTACATATATAAATACTATAATAAATATTATAATTACTATCAATTTATACTTATCTAATATACTTAAAAAATATTCCCAATTATCACCTAATTTATATCCAGCACAAATTAATACTGTATTCCAAATCATTGATCCACATATTGTATAAACAACAAACTTAAACAATGGCATTTCACTCATACCAGCAGGTACTGAAATAAGACTTCTAACAATTGGAACAAACCTACAAAAGAACACACATTTATCTCCCTTATCATCAAACCACTCATCAGCTTTATCTATATCTTTTTCTTTCAAAAATAATATTTTACCTATTTTACTTCTAACTATCTTTTTTAATCTATCTTTATTAAATATTTTCCCTATATAATAAAGAACTATAGCACCCAAAAGTGAACCAATCGTTGATGCAAGTATCATATAAAACACACTTAAATTCGTATAAGTACTAAAAAAGCCACTAAATAAAAGAATTACTTCTGATGGTATCGGTGGAAACACATTTTCAATTAATATTAGAAAAAATACTCCGAGATAACCAAATTGTTCTATTACATGTAATATAAATTGTTGCATATTATCCCTCTATATAAAGTTTATTCAGAAATTCTAAATTTAACCTTACCTTTATGATTTTTCACTTCAATTTCAGCTATTCCACCATTAATTATATTTAAACATGGTCCCTTATGACTTACATCAGCATTATATATTATAGGTATATCCAACTTACTTATTACACTATCTTTTAAACAATCAATTATAGTTTCATATGTATTACTTGCTTCTTTTCCAAATCTTCCAAAAATAATACCTTTTGCATACTTAAAATATCCAAGTTCATTAAATTTCCATAGTATTCTAATTACATCATCCATACTTTTTTCACAATTATCAAAATACCATATTATTCCATCATTTTTATACTTTTCATTAAACTCATTTATTCCATCGTACTTTGTACCAGCTAAATCAGAAATAATATCAAAACATCCCCCAATAATTCTTCCCCTTATAAATATATCTTCATCCTTAACCGTCATCCATTTTACATCACTATCCAAATTATAGCTTTCTAACCCGGTTACTTTATCTAAATAAGTCCCTTCATATTTCTCATAACTATCTTGCACTACATCAATACCATTAATTATTTTCAAAAAATCTTCTTCACTTTTATGATATTCTTCCATTCCAAAATGCGAGAAGTTCTTTCCATAAATCGTTGCAATATCATATTTTGTAGTTATAGGATATAACAATCCAGTTGGATCAGAAAAACCACATACAAATTTCGGATTATTTTCTAACAATTCAAAATCAACATAAGGCAAAATCTCTAAAAGAAATTCACCACCAGAAGCACACATTATTAAATCAATGGAACTATCACTAACCATTTCATTAAACTCTTTTGCTCTTTGTTTCTCACTTGTGCTTCTGCCCATAAATGAATTAAAGACGCTATCAGAGAATTTCATTTTATAACCTAAATTTTCTAATTTCTTACACGCATTTTTAAATCTTTTAACCTTTAATTCATTATCAGCTCCATCAGATGGAGCAACTACCCCGATTACATTACCTTTATTTATAAACTTTGGAAATTTCATAACTCTTTACCTCCATCTAAATTATACATTAAAGAAAAGAAAAAAAGCAACTATAAGTTACTTCATGAAATACGAATCGGATCAGATTGAGTACCTGAACCAGTTATATAATATATATTCGAATTCAAATAAAATGTTGGTCTTATTTCACCTGTCTTTCCATCCTCACGACTATATTCGTAAATTATAGTTCCAGTATCATCAATTCGATATACATTACTATAATTAACACCAGCCTTAGTTATTGTCCATTCTTTTAAACCTAAATACAACCAATTTACAGATGTTATTAATGAACTATTATAAGATTCCAAATTCGTTGTCCATGCGCTTGGACTTGCTGCAAAACCATAATCGCTTACATACATTAACCCTATTTGCAAAGTATTAGTAAAAACATCTTCTGGATTTTTTATTTCATTTTGATATACTACAGATGGTACTACATTTATAATATTTTCAGGTGAACTTCCACCGGTCTTCCACATAGTATTTATTATATTTTTTGTATATATTCCTAAATTTAATATGTATTCTCCATTCAAATATGTCTTTTGACTATCACTAGCCCATTCCATATTCCCCACTGAAATTGTCTTAATTAATTTAACATTTTCATCAAACACTCCAATAATTCGATATAAATTATCATCCGGACATATTTCTTCATCACTTCCAAAGCATACATAATTATTTGGATTTGCTCCGGCATATCTATATGAATTGTCTCCTGCCCCATTTGCTAAACTTGAATTATGATAATATATTCCATTATTTCCTTGTACTCCATTATATTGTGATATGACATAATTTGCTAATGTTTGGCTTGCTTCTATTTTTTCACTAACCACATAACTATTTGAATACTTGCCATTCGTATCTATTACTTTTACCATTATTCTATAGCTTCCACCATTAAGATTACTAAATGTATAATATTACTTGTACTTTCTATAAACGTACTTCCATTATCTATTGAATAATAATATTTTGATATATTATTTGTTCCTTTGGTGGCTGTTACTGTTGCTGTGATTGAATTCGATGTTGTACTTGTTTCTACTTTACTAATTGTTGGATATATATATGAACCTGAACTTACGTTATATTCATATGTATTACTTTTTATCTTCTTTTTATCTATCACATATGCTGATACTTTATAATCTTTTGTACTATTTAAATTCGTAAATGTATGTGAACTTGAACTACTTTCTACATATGTTAAGTTACTTACTGCTAGTCTATTACTTAATCTTTGTACTTTACTTGTATTATCTAAAATTGCAAGTCCATTTGTTTCCTCGATTGCATAATAATACTTATCTATTTCATTACTTCCTTGTTCTACATTTAAGTTTACTGTTAAGTTTGTTCCATTTTTTGTGGCACTTAATGTATTAATAGTATTTGGTGTATAATTATCAAATGTATCTTTACTTATTAATATTTGTCCATCAAAACTTTTACCCGCATTTCCACTTTGGTCTTTATTATAATTTACAAATGTTATCTTTATTGTCCATTCTTCTGTTTTACTTGATGTAGTTGTTATTTCTCTATTTGTAAATAGATTTATTAATCCTGTTTTATTTGTTATATCAAATCCTGATATTGATGTATTTTTATTATCTGTTACTGTTTTATATTCGAGTCCATCTATACTTGTTATTGAATTATTACTTGCATCTACAATTTGAAGTAATAATTCTGGTGTACTTATATCTTGAGTATAAGTAAAATTATTATCTGATATATTTAAATACAAATTATAATTATTCGTGGCAGTATTTGTTTTATTATTTGCAGTTAAAGTAGCTTTAGCAAATGTTGTATCAGATAAACTTGCTTTACCATTAGCAAATGTATCTTGATCTGCAGTAAAAGTTAGTGAAGAACCTGTTTCAAAAGATAGAGTATCTACGGTACTTGAGGTTATCTTTACATCTGTTTGTGAACCTTCCCCAGTTTGAGCTTGAAAATAAGCATATGTTGCTGTTACAACAGTTAGAACTAGTGCAATAATTGCTATCATTGATATTATTTTTGCCTTTTTATTTTCCATAAAAAACTACCGCCTTTACTACTAGTATGAATATTTTTTATATGTTTCATACTCTACATCAGTATACAAAAAAAGACAACTATCAGTCAATACTTTTCCATTCAAAAATGACGCCATTAGCGTCATTTTTACTACTCTTCTCTTAATTTAGCTCCGCATCTTTTACTTAATGAAGAAAGTATTCTATCCATTTTGTCATTTATTTCTTCCATAGTCATTGTACTACCTTCATTAATCATACGAACCTTAAATGTAACAGACTTTTTACCTTCAGGAATTTGATTTCCACGATATACATCCACAAATTCAACTTCTTTAACTTTTCCTTTAACAGTTTGTTCAATTATTGCCCAACTTACAGATTCATCAACAATTATTGACAAGTCTTTTTCAACTAAAGGAAGTTCAGGTAAATGATCAAATTTATTATCTCTAGAAGCAAATGGAATTAATTCTTCCATATTTATTTCAAATATAGCTACGTTAGTTCTTTTAATTTTTACATCATTCATAGCTTTAATTGATAGCAATCCTAAAGTTCCAATTACATTACCATTTAATGTTATATTTAAGTGTGCATTAACATCTGCCCAACTTGGTTTATCTCCAGATTCTAGTTTTAATACTTCCATGTGGGTATATCTAGACATTTCTTCTAATACACCTTTTAATTCAAAGAATATTTCTTTAGCATTTTTACCAACTATAGCACCAGCTAAATATTTATTTTGAACTGGTAATACCTCATCATTACTAGATGGCCTATATTCACCCTTTTTAAATACTTGTGCGCATTCAAATATTTTAAAACTTTCATAATATCTTAAATTTTTAACAGTTGCTTCAAGTAATCCAGGGATTAGGGAAGTTCTTAAATTTGCAAGTTCAGGTGCTGGTGGTGTTGCAAGTTTAATTGTATCTTCCGTAGAAATACCAGCTGCATTAATATATTTTTCATCTATCCAAGGATATGTAAATATTTCATAAAATCCACATCTATTTGCGAGATATTCCATTATTCTTCTTTCTAGTATAACTTTTCTTTGATTAATAGAGTGTTCAATTGTTATATCAATAGGTTTAGCTTCAAATGAATCAAAACTTAATATTCTGGCAATATCTCCCATTACATCATCTTTTAAAGACACATCACCCGTAGATCTAAATGTAGGTACAACTACATGATATACACCATCATTTAAAGTAACTTCATAACCTAAAGCAGTAAGAATTCTTTTAATAACAACATCATCTATTTTCTTACCTAATCTAGTTGTTAAGAAATTCTCACTTACATCTATTTCTTCTTTTTTAGTTTCAACTGGATAAACATCTGCAAATTTAACAATTTTGCTTTCTGGAAATATTTCTTTAATTAAAGATAAAGATAAATTTAACCCTTCATCAACTCTTTGTGTATCCATTCCTTTTTCATATCTAATTGAAGCATCAGTTTTTTCCGCAAATCTTTTACCAGTTTTTCTAATTGATGATGCTGGAAAGTTTGCAACTTCTAAAACTATACCTTTAGTTTCAGGTAATATAGAGTCTTTGCTACCTCCACGAATACCTGCTAGAGCCATAGCATCTTCAGTGTCACATACAACTAAATCATCTGTAGTTAGCTTAATAGAATTATGGTCAAGTAATAATAATTCTTCACCTTCTTTAGCATTTCTAACAACAATCTTATCACCACTTACATGAGTTTTATCAAAAGCATGAAGAGGTTGTCCTACCGCAAACATAACATAATTTGTAATATCTACGATAGCATTAATAGGTCTTCCACCACATTTTACAAGTAAAGATTGCATCCACATTGGTGATTGTTTTTCATAAATTCCATCAATTTCAACTGCTGCATATCTATAGCATTTTGATGGTTCTTTGATTTCTACATCATATTTTGGTAAATTTTTATCTAATTCAAAAACTTCTTGTGGCTTTAATGGAACATCATATATTGCAGAAAGTTCACGAGCAATTCCATAATGTCCCCATAAATCTGGTCTATTTGATAATGACTTATTATCTATTTCTAATACTGTATCATTCATATCAACAACATCAGCAATATTATCTCCAGGTTTACAATCTATTCCACTTAAATCAATTATCTCAGTTTCATCTTTAGCGGGAAAGAAATCACTTAAAAAAACTTCTTCAGATGCACAAATCATACCATAAGATGATACCCCACGCATTTTAGTTTCTTTAATAACTACTGGATCTCCGATACCATGCCAAATAACTTCAGCTCCAGGTTTACAAACAACAACTAATTCATCTTTATAAAGGTTAGATCCCCCACATACAATTTGAACATTTTTATCTTCACCAATATCAACCATACATACTTTTAATTTATCAGCATCTGGATGATTATTTACTTCAACTATTTTACCTACAATAATATCATGAAACTTTTTAGCAGTATCCTCAACACTTTCCACCTCAACAGTACGAAGTGTTAAATCATAAGCTATTTGTTCATTTGTTAAATTATCTGGTAAATCTATATATTTTTTTACTAAATTTAATGATACTCTCATTTTATCCTCCTTATTTAAATTGTTTTAAGAAACGTAAATCACTACTATGGAAAAGTCTTACATCATCTACTCCATAACGCATCATTACTAATCTATCTAAACCAATATTAATATAAAATCCTGTCCATTCATCTGGATCAAGCTTTGCAGATTTAAGTACATTCGGATGAATTACTCCACCAGGCATAACTTCTATCCAACCATTATGATTACATACTTTACAACCTTTTCCGCCACAAACAAGACATTCCATATCAATTTCATAACCAGGTTCTGTAAATGGGAAGAAACCTTCTCTCATTCTTGTATTTATTTTTCTTCCAAAAACCTTTTCTAAAATAGTTTGAATCATTACCATACCAGATGAAAAGGATATATCTTTATCAACAATTAAAGCTTCATATTGATAGAAAGCTCTTTCATGTCTTGCATCAGTTGTTTCATTTCTAAATACTTTACCAGGATATACAAATCTCGCCGGAGCTCCATGATTTAACAAATATCTTACTGAACCACCAGTTAAATGTGGTTTTAAACAAAGTCTTTCAGCTCCTTCTTTATTTTCTGTTCCTTCTATCCAATAAGTATCCATAGATTGACGAGCTGGATGATCTTTAGCAAAATTCAAATTATCAAAAGCATATTCTTCACTACTTATATCATCTTCAGTATAAACTTCAAATCCTAGTGATAAAAAGGCTTCATTTAAATCATTACGCATTTGTGTAATTGGATGTAATGCTCCTTCACTAACATGTTTACCTGGAACTGTTAAATCAATCGGTTCATCTAAAACACTCATTGATGCAATAATTTCTTCTTCCTTACTTGCCAACTTTTCTTGAAATACATTTTTTATTTCTGTAGTTAACATGCCAACACTCTTTTTATCTTCAGGTGCTAAACTTCCCATGTTTTTCATAACTTCGGCAAGTTCACTTTTCTTACCCGTTAAGTCTTTTCTAACATCTTCAAGTTCTTGAATAGTTTTAGTAGCATCAATTTTTTCTAAACCTAACTCTCTTATTTTTTCTAACTTTTCTTTCATATTATCCTTCCTTTTCATCGGTACAAAAATATAAAAACGAGCAAACATCCTAAAAGGACGAATTGCTCGTGGTACCACCTTTTTTTATAGTATTTCTACTACCTCAAATAGATTAACGCTCTTTCACGATTTGACTCCATTATTGAAATTCATTAATTTAACTTTTTGTTGTAGCTCTCAATCAATGACTACAATTCCCTGTACAAAGTTTTAAATTAACTACTTTGATAATTTCTCCATCAATTACTTCTAGATTATATTACTTTTTTTAACGTTTGTCAAATAGTTTATTTCATATTTTTTTATATTTTAAACAGCAACATTTTATTACATTCTCATTTACATAAAGCTCATTTTTGGTATAATTATTTTATGGAAACAGTTTGATTGTTGAGTGTTACCAACCGGACATATTGACTTACCTCTCTATATGGGGGGGTGGATTTATGGAAGGAGTTGGTACTTATGGTGGTAAAACGCTTTAAGAATTTTTTAGTGAAACTTTTGCGTTCATTAAAAAAATGTTTATTTGTGATAGTTAATATCCAAATAAACATCCAAATAAACAAACGGTAACATTCAACAAACCAAAATCAAATGTTTCCTTTTTTTAATATATGAATTTTTCCTTCATATATACTTATATTACCATAATTTTAATTCAATTGCAAGTAGCCATATTTTATTTCAATTCATACAATTTTTCTTTGCTTACACTTCCAGTTGACTTAACAAAATTCACGAACTGGATATAAGTATAAAAATATTTTTTTCAAATTAAATCACCTTTTTTTTCTTAAAAAACAAATACATTCAACATGATACGTATAAGAAAACAAATCACAAATATATGAATCAATTATTTCATAACTATCTAGTAATTTCAAATCTCTTGCTTGTGTATGATAATCACATGAAATATACATTATTTCATCTGGCAACTTAAACTTAATAAAATCTATTACTTCCCTACTTAAACCAGCTCTAGGGGGATCAACAATTAACTTATTAAATGATACATCAATATTTTTAATATTACTGGCATCACTATATATAAATTTAGCATTATTTAAATTATTTATTAAAGCATTTTGATTAGCATTATCTACAGCATCTTTATTTACTTCAACACCCACAACACTTTTAGCATTTTTTGAAGCACTTAAACCTAAAGTACCAACTCCAGAATACAAATCTAGAACACAATCATTAACATTTATAAATTTCTCAACTAACTTAAACATTTTACTTGCAACATTTCTATTAACTTGAAAAAATGCTTTATATGATACTTTATATTTAATATTATTTATTTCTTCATAAAAATAATCATTTCCATATATTACTTCATCATTTAATATTATACCATTTATATTATTACTTATATTTGTAATATTTATTTTATCTTTACTATTTATTATAATTAATATTTCACTTTTATAATTACTTCTAATTATTACTTCACCATTTATAATACCCATACCACAAACAATACTTATTACATCATTTATACATTCTTCGGCAAGCAAACATTTATTTACTTCCACAACACTATGACTATTTAATTTATAATATCCCACTACTCCATTTACAACTTTTAATGTAATTTTATTTCTATAATTATAATGTATATCATTTACTATAACTTTTGGAGTAATGCTTATCCCCATTTTTTTAAAATAATTGATTACCTTTTCTTTTTTATAATTAATACCTTTCTCATAAGATAATGCTTGTAAACTACATCCTCCACATATTCCAAAATAAGGACATGGAGCATCAATTCTCTTACTTGAAGATTTAACTAAATCAATCAATATAGCTTCATTATATTTCTTATTTTCTTTTATTATTTTTATATTTACAATATCACCAGGCAATGTATTTGGTACAAAAGTAACTTTATCATTCACAAAACAAATACCACGTCCAAAGTCATCTAATTTAACAATTTCAACTTTCATAATCATCACTACCAACATTTTAGCATAAATACCATTATTTGGTAAATATTATAAATGGTGATTATATGAATAAAATAATTAAAAGACTAGAAATTGAATTCAATAAATGTCCTGACTTTGTCATAAAAGAAATAAATTTATCCTTTTTTAAAACAATTTATTTAGTTTATTTAGAAACTGTATCAAGTAGTGACAAAGTAAATGATTACATCTTAAAAAATATTATATTAAAAAAAGATGAAATTACTAAAAACAACATATCTTCATATATTGCAGCTCCGAATACAATAGAAATTAAAAATATTGATGAATGTGAATTTTACTTAACAAATGGTTTTTCTTTAATAGTTATTCAAAATAAAGTTTATGCTATTGAAACAAGAGCAGATATTTCCAGAGCAGTATCAAATAGCGAAGTTGAATCTTCCATCAATGGACCCAAAGATGCTTTTACAGAAAACATTCAAACAAACATTGGCTTAATTAAAAGAAGAATTAAATCAAGCTCTTTAAAAACGGAATCTAGAACAATTGGCAGAAAAACCCTTACTAATATAAGTATTTTATATTTTGAAGACATTGCTAATACATCTTTAGTAGATAACCTTCTTGCTAAAATAGATTCAATTGATATTGATGGCATAGTAGATTCATCTTCTTTAGGTTTTCTTCTTGGAAATGAAGAAAATAGTGTGTATCCAACATTCATAGAAACCGAAAGACCTGATATTGTTGCAACTTCACTAATGGAAGGAAAAATTGCTATCGTCGTAGATACTTCTCCTTTTGTCCTTATCATACCGGCTTTTTTTATTGATTTTATTAATCCAGTAATAGACAATTATAATAAAAGCAAAAATGTAAATTTTATTAAAATTTTAAGAATAACAGCATTTTTAATATCTATGATGGCTCCGGCAATTTATATAGCAGTAATGAATTATAATCAAGAAACAATTCCTACAAGCCTTCTTCTAAATTTTGCTATTCAGCGTGACGGAGTACCTTTTCCTACCATCATAGAAACATTAATCATGCTATTTGTATGCGAAATTTTACGAGAAAGTGACCTAAGATTTCCATCAAGTTATGGATCAGCAATTTCCATACTCGGAGCCATAGTTCTAGGTGAAGCTTCAGTTTCCGCTGGTATCGCATCTCCCATTACCATAATTGTAATTGCCATAACTTTTATCTCTAGCCTAACCTTTACAACTATTGAAATAAACAATGCTTTAAGATTTTTTAGATTTGCATTTATTGTTTTAAGTGGACTTTTTGGTTTATACGGAATAACTCTAGGATTATTTTACTTTTTAATATACACTACAAGTACAAATTCATTTGGCAAACCATATTTTGCTCCGATTTCTCCATTTAACAAAGAATATTTTAATAATTCAGTATTAAAAAAAGCCTTAAAAAAAGACACACGAAGAAGTACATTATTTACTCATAAAAACATAATTAAACAAACGGAGGACCTATGAAAAAAATAATAATATTATTTATAACACTATTACTGTGTACAGGATGTTACGATTATAAAGAAATTAATGATTTAGCAATAATCAGTGCCATAGGTATTAATTTTAATGATGATAACTATGAAATAACTCTTGAAATTCTTAACGATCAAATAGACAAAGACTCCTCAAAAATAACATCATATATTAAAACTGGCACTGGAAAAAATTTAACTAGTGCCATAGAAAATGCTGCAGATAAATTATCAAAAAAAACAACATTTAATCATGTAAAACTTATGATTCTCGGTGATAATGTCACGAAAGAAAAATTTTCTAACATTATAGATTTATTTTTAAGAAACACTTATTTTCGTGAAAACTTTTATGTTATATCAACCATTGATGATTCTCCAGAAAAAGTTTTATCAAACATAACTAACGAAAAACCCATTGCAAGCCAAGCCATCACCAATTTACTTGAAAGTGTTAGTTATTCATCAAATACCAATATCCTAAAAAAGTATGACGAAATTGTTGAAGAAGTTATTACCTACGGAGTTGATACTTGTTTTTCTAATATTACCCTTCAAGATGAAGAATTTATTATAAATGGTATGTCAATATTTCACAATTATGATTTTAAAGGTTTATTAGATAATGAATATGTAAAAACATATAATCTTTTAACAAACAATTTTGATCGTCCATCTTACACTAAAAACTATGAAGATAAATCTTTCACAGTTGCTATAAATGATGGAAAAATAGAAGCCTCTATCAATGAAGGCACTATAGAAATAAAAGGTAATTTAATGGGAAAAATTCTTGATAACGATCCAAAGATAAATATTAGAAATATTAATAACTTAACAAAATTAGACAATGATTTTACAAATATTTTAAATGAAAAAATAAAAAATTTCTTAAAAACTATTCAAGAAAAAGACAGTGATTTACTAGGATTAACTAGAGGATATTATCAAAAAACAAGAACCCAAGATAAAAACTATTGGAAAAAACTAGATATAAATGCCAATATAGATTTTTACATTAATAAAAAAGGACTTATTTACGAGGTGGAAAAAGAATCATGAAAAAAAAATCAAGTTTATTTATTTACTTTTTATCCCATTTTCTATTTCTCGGCGGAGGCTTTGCAAGAATTTGTGAACTCAGTAATACAGATACCTATATTTCATTTATTCTAGGTACTCTACTTGGAATTATAATTGTTTATATTATTTCTAAATTAACTATTGAAGAACCATTAAAAGAATATTTAAAAAAACATTTTATCCTTAAACTATTCTATATATTATACATATTCTTTAATCTCTTGATCCTTTTTGTAATACTTTCCAACTTTTTAAGTTCTTATTTTCTACCATTTACTCCATCATTAATGGCCTGTTTACCATTCATCTTATTAGCTTTATATTTAAGTACTAAAAAAACAAAAGGAATTTATAATGTAGCATTTATCTTATTATTTATAAGTTTATTTATAATTACTTTAAAAACTCTACTTTTAACAAATGAATTTCATTTTGAAAACTTACTTCCAATTTTAAGTCATAAAACAAGCAAAATATTTATATCAGCATTAATATACGCAGTTATTTCTACAAGTCCTATTTTAATACTAATCGATGAAAATACTACATTTAAAGAAAATATTAAATATTATCTTCTTGCATGTCTAACCAATATAGTCGTAGTATTTACAATTACTCTTATACTCGGAGAAATGATTAATGTTTATAGTTATCCAGAATACACAATATTAAGAAGAATTAGATTTTTTAAATTCATTGAAAACATAGAAAACTTCATATGTATTAATTGGTTCTTTGATCTATTCATTTCACTTTCCATTTTTATAGCTAAACTAAAAGATACATTAAATACTAAAAATAATATTTTAACATTCATATTAACATTTGGGATCCTTTATATAGTAAATAGATATTTTGCCAATAATTTTTATAATACTATGATTCTTTATAATGCTTTCCCATATATATGCGGAGGATTTCTTGCAACAATTTTAACATTACTTATTATTAACAAAATGATTAAACCACAATAAAAGTTGCAAACTCTGCAACTTTTTCTTTAACTAAACTAACAACATCTAGGTCCAAAAACGTTTTCACAAACATTTTCTTCACAACATGTATATTCTGGTGTAAATGTATGTCTATATACATGATGATTAATTATTCTTGTATTACAAGGCATAATGTGAGATACTTCATGACAAATATATCTATGACAAACTCTTTCTTGAGGACATTCATAAACAGGACTTTGAACACATCCAGGCATTGCATTCATCATACCACAATCTCCAGCTCCCCCAGCATAAGCTGCATCAGTTCCCATTTTAGTTTTATCATAACTTTTTTTCATTTCTGTTTCTTCTTTGAAACTTTCATTAAAATAATTCATTTAAAACATTCCTTTCTAATGTATCTTATGAATTTATTTTTTTAGTGCCTAGTCAAATACACAGATTATTTTTATAAAATCTCTATCAAATTAAGTATACTTGCAAATATTAACCATAAAAGATAAGGTATTTGCAAATATGCAGCTAATTTTTTTACTTTGAAAAATTTATATATCATATAACTAACAATAACAATTAACAACAAAATCCATAAAAAAGCTAAAATTTTCATTTTAAATGTAAAAAATATAAATGTCCAAGCTAGATTAATAACTAAATTTGTTTTATAAACGTTTATTGCTTCTTCATTATTCCTTACTAAATAACTAGATATACCCATTAATATATATAAAATACTCCATACAACAGGAAAGATCCATCCTGGTACAAACCCATTATAGGATTTCATATTACCACTAGTTATAATACCAACCAAAGCTCCACTTAATAAAGGAACTAAAATATAAACCAATAATTTTTTAATATCTATCTTTTTCATATTATATTTGTATGTAATAATTAAAATTTTATGCAAATTACCAACACTTGAAAAAAAAAACCATTTGTGATATAATGTATTTAGCAAAGGAATTTGCATAAAATAAAAATGAGACACTTCGATTTTGCGTGTTGAGTGTTAACCATAAAGTTTTTTCCCAATCAGGCTTGATTGGGTATTATTTTTTTATACAAAAAAATAAAAGGTGTAAAAATACATCTTTTATTTTGCTTTTTTCTTTGGAAGTATTATATCTCTTACTCCATAAAAATATTGACAACCTGAAACCACTGATAACACAACTGCAGCCATTAATAATATATCAGCAATTGGAAATCCAACAAGTTCAAACGGCAAATTATAAAACATTGTAAGTGTAAGTCCACTCATCATACAAATTGTTTTTATTTTTCCAAGTATTGAAGCTGCAACAACTTTACCATTTTGTCCTGAAATCATTTTACAAGAATCAACAACGATATCTCTAGAAATAATAACTACAGGTATAACAATAGAAATTAATCTATCATAAGCCAAAATAATAAGTAATCCATTAACAAGTAATTTATCTGCAATAGCATCCATTACTTTTCCAAAGTCAGTTACCATATTATTTTTTCTAGCCAAATAACCATCTAAAAAATCTGATGTGGAAGCTATCAAAAATACTATACCAGCTATAATATATTTTAAATTAACATTAATATTAGCAACTTGATAAACTGGAAACACTACACCAAGTTGATGCCAAGGCATTAAAAGCATGATTAACAATAATACCGACAAACAAATTCTTGCCATAGTAATTTTATTTGGTAAATTCATATACATCCTACCCTCCATAACTTATTGTATCTGTAACATTTCGATTTATTGTAACTTGTTTAACAGCCCAGAACACCGCTGCAATTACAAGTAGAAATATAAACACAGTAATTATGATATAAACCCATTTATTATATTTTTTAGCTTTTCTAGTATAAGGTGATGATATCTCATCATCCTTTTTTTCTTCTTTTAATTTAAGTTCAATTGTTTTTTCAATTTCTTTAATAGGTATTTTTGATGTATACTCAAACATATACTCATTAAATTCATCAATTAACTCTTGTTCATTTAAACCTAAATATTTAGCATAACTAGAAATGCATTCTTTAAGTTCAAATATATCTTTAAAAGCTCCGGTTCTTCCATCTTCAATATTTTCAAGTATTTCTACCTTAATATTTAAATCTTTACTTGCTTCATTTAAACTAACACCTGATGACTCCCTTGCATACTGAAGCTCCTCACCAATCTCGTTCAAAATATTCACTCCTTTTTTAAAATAAAAAAATAATCTAATAAGCCATGTTTTGTTCTTCATAAGAAGAGGCAAATATTTATCTTACATTTCTGCACCTAAAGCAAATTCGTTTCTCTACTTTAAGCTCCCCTACCATAATTTGGGTTTCTCGCTTGCGGGGTTTACCACGTTCCACTTACAAAGTTTCCCTTGTAACTCGTCTCTTTGGCACTTTTATATCTAATAAAACCATTTAAGGTTTCCTCGAAGCCGTTAGCATACGCTACTTTAGGTTATTTTTTCCCTAAACACAAACACTACAAGCATCACAGCCTGTGCGAGCATGGACTTTCCTCTACATAACTAATTTATGCAGCATTTGCCACTAGATTATTCATTATTTCCATAAACTACTTTTTCAAGTTGACTAATTCTTTTAAGTAAATCAACATTATTAATGCTCCTTGATGGTGTATCACTATTAGTTGTTGCTACTTCTTGAAGCCTTCTTATTTCTTGTTTTAACTTAATATTATCATCAGTTAAATCTTTTATATCTTTTTCTAACTTTCTAATAATATTAGAATATTCCGTATAATCACGGATAACCATATCCAAAAACTTATCAACTTCTTGAGGTCGATATCCCCTGGCATCAATTTTAAATTCTTTCTCAAGTATCTCTTGAGGAGTCAAATATAATCGATCGTTATACAAAAATATCACCTACTAACAAAAAAATTATACCCTAAATTTTAACTTTCGTCAATATCACATTTGCTAGCAATTTCTTCCATACCTAACACAGTTAATTTTAAATTACCCCAATCTATTTTTTCCATCATTATATTTATATAGTATTCTAGCCTCATTCTTACCACCATTTATATCATACATTAAATAATTAAAAAAATCATTAATTTCGACAAAAGAATACAAAACTTTTATATGTATATTTATGACAAACAATTATATTTATTTACAATATCACACCAAAATATGGTATAATATCTTATAGGTGATTTATGTGCTATATCCCAATAGTATAAAAAAAACATATCAAAAAGAAATATCTTACAAAAATCGAGGTATGGATTTAGAGTACGTGATTGAACAAGCAAACACATATTATAGAGACAATGATTTAGCATATATTTATAAAAAACCTACACCTATTAAAGTGGTTAAAACTAGTTATAGTAATTCAGGAAAAAGAATAACGGATGCTTTTTATGAAATGCCTTCAACTCTAGACTTCAATGGAATTTACAAAGGAAAGTACATAGAATTTGATGCAAAAGAAACAAACAATAAGACTTCTTTTCCTATAAATAATGTTCATCCGCATCAAATAAAACATATAAGAAACATTTTATCACATGGTGGAATTGTATTTCTAATAATTAAAATGAATGAAGAATATTATATTTTAAAAGGAAGAGATTTTATAGATTTTATTGATAAAAATACACGTAAAAGCATTCCCTATGAATATATCAAGGAATATGGAATAAAAATAAATATGACATTAAGAGGACTAGATTATTTAAGCCAATTAGATAAGGAGATAGAAAACATATGAAAAAATTAAAATTAAAAAAGATTAATTTAAAAAAAGAGAAAAAAGATAATAAGAAAAAGAATAATACAAATATAAAAAATACAATCTTATCAATTTTATTAATCGGTGGAATTGTAATTATTTCAATCGCATTAGTATTTGCTCTTTATATAATAATATCATCACCAGATTTTGATAAAGAAAAGCTTTACTCAAAAGAATCAAGTGTACTTTATTACAATGATGGAAAAACCGAACTAGCAAGACTTGGGCAATATGATAGAGTTTTAGTAAACTATGAACAACTTCCTCAGGTGTTAGTTGATGCTATCGTAGCAACTGAAGACTCAAGGTTTTTTCAACACAATGGTTTAGACATGGCTCGCTTTGCTAAAGCTAGTGTTGGTCAACTTATAGGAAATGATAAAGCTGGTGGAGCATCTACCTTAACAATGCAAGTTATAAAACAAATATATTCTAATAAAGCAAGTCATGGTATAAAAGGTATTGTTCGTAAATTTCAAGATATTTATATGGCAGTGTTTAAATTAGAAAGCAACTACACTAAAGAAGAAATAATAGAATTTTATGTAAACAGTCAATGGTTTGGTTCAACAGGTTCTTTAAATAATTCAGGTTTTGCAGGTGTTGAACAAGCATGTCAAAACTTCTTTGGTAAATCAGTTTCAGATATTTCTCTAGCTGAAGCCTCAATTATCGCAGGAATGTTTCAAAACCCAGGACTTTATAACCCATATACTTATCCTAACAATGTTAGAAAAAGACAAAAAATAGTTTTAACACTAATGGTAAATCATGGTTATATAACTGAAGAAGAAAAAAATGCTGTTTTAGATATTCCAATTGAATCCTTATTAATAAAAAAAGATAATGTTTCAAACGGAACTAGTAGAGCTGCCATTGACTATGTTATAGATGAAATAAAAAATGACACTGGATATGACTTAAGAAATGTTCCTATGAAAGTTGTTACAACAATAGATAAAAATGTTCAAGATGTTCTAAATAAACTTGAAAACGGGGAAATTTATGAATTTCCAAATGACGCTATGCAAGAAGGAATGGCAATTACCAATATGGAAAATGGTGGTATATCAGCACTATCCGGAGGTAGAAACTATGGAGCAAGAGGAACAAACAGAGCAACAACTAAAAGACAACCTGGATCTACAGCCAAAATACTATTTGACTACGGTCCATATATTGAATATTTAAATGGTTCACCTGCATCTTTATTTCTAGATGAAGAAACAACTTATTCAAATGGGACAGCAATAAAGAATGCTGATGGAAAATACAATGGTTTAATGACAATGCGTGATGCCCTAGCAGCTTCAAGAAACATCCCTGCTCTTCGTGCTTTTAAAGCAGTTTATAAAGAAAATCCAGATTACATTAAAAACTTTGTAAAAAATTTAGGTATAGATTATGGCGGAGAATTATATGAATCTGCATCAATCGGAGGTTTTGACGGTGTAAGTCCAGTTCAAATGTCAGCAGCATATGCCGCATACGGACGAGGTGGATATTATATTAAACCATACTCTTATACAAAAATAGAAATATTAGAAACTGGTAAAATTATTGAAAAAAAGACTGAAAAAGTAAAAGTAATGAGTGAAGAAACTGCATACATGATTACAAGCATGTTAATAACAGCATCAAGCCGAGGTGTCGGAGGTGTAACAGTATCAGGTACACAAATCGCTGCTAAATCAGGTACAACAAATCTAGACAAAGCGACTACAGAAAAACTAGGAATACCGGCTTCATCAACCAGAGATGCTTGGAACATAACCTACTCACCTGAATATTCAATTGCATTATGGATCGGATACGATGTAAACAACTCTAAACATTATCTAAATGCTACAATTGGTGGAAGAGTCAGAAACGCTGTTATGAAAGCTGTTGGTTCAAGAGTTTATTCAAAAAATAAAACATTCTCAACCCCAAGTGGAGTTATTGAAGTAGAAATTGAAAAAGAAACATTTCCTACTCAACTAGCTAGTGAATATACTCCTGAAAATTTAAGGATGGTAGAAATATTTAAAGAAGGAACTGAACCTACAGAAGTATCAACTAGATTTGCTAAATTAAGTAATCCAACTAGTGGATCATATACCTTTGATGGTAAAGAAATAAAATTATCATGGACGGGAATTAAAACTCCAGATGCCATAGATACAAATTACTTACAAGACTATTTTAATAAATATTATGATACAAGTGCAAGTAAATACTATGAACAAAGAATTGCCTATAATAATACATATATAGGTAAAATTGGATACAATATTTATGAAAAAAATGCTGATGGAACCCTAACTTATCTAGGACGTACAGAAAATACTAATTATACAGTAACAAACATAACCGGTGGAAATTCAACTTATGTTATAAAATCAGCATATTCTCTATTCAATTCTAATATGAGTGATGGGTTAAGTATTAAAACAAATGCCAATATAGATTCTAATGTTGAAGATATAATAAAACCTAACCCAAATGATAATAATAACAATAGTAACAAAAACAATAATAAAAACAACAATGAAAATGAATTAGAATAATATTAAAAGCTATTAGATTTTTTCTCTAATAGCTTTTTCATTACAATTAAAAGGACACATCATACACAAAGGATTTTTACTTTTACAAGTATATCTTCCAAATAAAACTAATTGATGATGAACTCTACTCCATTTATCTTTAGGAAAAAAATTCATTAAATCTTTTTCTATTTCTAACACATCATCACTTTTAGTTAATCCTAGTCTTTTTGATACACGAGCAACGTGAGTATCAACAGCAATAGCTGGAACATTATATATATTTGATAAAACCACATTACAAGTTTTTCTTCCAACACCTGGCAAAGATTCAAGATATTCTCTATTATTTGGAACAATTCCATTATAATCTCTAACTAACTTTTTAGCAATTTCAATTATATAAACTGCTTTTCTTTTAAAAGTACCAACAGTTCTAATAATTTTTTCAATATCACCAACATTTGCATTAGCTAAAGAAAAAATATCATATTTTGAAAACAATTCTTTAGTAACAATATTGACTCTTTTATCAGTTGATTGAGCAGATAATACCGTAGCAATTAATAATTCATAATCTCTATTAAACAATAATTCACATTTAGGATTTGGAACAACTTTATCTAATTTATTTAATACTTCACTACTTTTCATTTAACCAATCAAAATTCATAATACTAGATTCATACAAAGGCATCTCTGGTTCACTTTCCATAGATTTCTTTATATCTTCTGGCTTTTTAATTCCTTTTCTATTCCATTCATATAATACTTTATCAATATATCTTAAACTAGAAGCTCCATTATAAACAGCTTCTTTTAAAGCTGCTATAATAAGGTCTTCACTAAAACCATTATCAATCCAAGCATTAATTATTTCATAATCCATATTAGATAAAGTTCTTCCAAATTCTTTTTCAAATACTGAATAAATATCAGTCTTAATACTTTCAGTTTCTTTTATTTTATAATCACTTTTTATTTCATTATAAAAATTATCCAAAGAAACCTTTTCTCTAACTTTACCAAAACCATCTTTTTCAACATTAACTTTAATTAATTTTTTAGCCATCAAAGATCCATATGAAGAAAGCACATCTTCTTCTTTCATGTTTAATGTTTTAGCAATAACCTTCATATCAAATATCAAATCAAAAGAATTATCAAAATAAAGTAAAAGTAAAAATTCATTTAAAGATAAATTAAATTTTAGTGCTTCTTTAATAAATATTGTTTCTGCTACTAATTTTTTATTATCTTTAAACATATTTTTCACTTCCTTCTTTTTATATATTCTATTATATCACTTTTTTTATTATTAAGCCTATTATTTATTATCTCATTTTCTATATCTACATAAGTCTTACCAATAATTTTTCCACAACCAACTAATTCCATAATCTCTTTACCAGTTATATCAATATCATCTTTAGACTTAATGGGTAATTTTTTATACATTTTATTTATTTCTTTTACACTAATATTTAAAATTTTACCTGCAATCGTAGAAACATATAACCCATATTTATACAAAACCTCATTATTAATTTTATTATTATTTAATATCTCGGTAATTTTTATTATATTCTCTTTTTCAACATTTGTAAATGGTATATTCAAAACTTCTATCTGTGCCCACATACCCAATAAATCATCTACATAATTTATATCATTATATTTTATACCTAAAATATCACTTATTCCAACCTCATCAAGTATTTTTAAACCTTTCATATAATTTTTACTTAACAATATTTTTTCAAGTTCACTTTTTATTCTTTCTTTTGACAAATCATTAACTAAATAATTATATTCCTTAATCTTTTCATATAATTTTTCTTCAATATTAAAATCTAATACACAAGCAAACCTTATTGCTCTCATGATTCTCAAAGGGTCTTCTTGTAATTTTAAATCAATATCACCAATAATTTTAATAATTTTTTTTCTTACATCACTACATCCATCCAAAGGATCTATTATCTTTTCATTTTTATCCATACATATAGCATTTATAGTAAAATCTCTTCTTTTTAAATCTTCTTCTAAATTATCTATATATATAACCGTACTTGGTTTACGTTTAACATAATTCAAATCTTTTCTAAATGTAGTTATATCAACATTATACTTATCTATCTTTATATTTACACTACCATAATTACTTTTATTGCTATTAAAAATATTATGTATATCTTTAGGTAAAGCATCAGTTGCAATATCAACATCAAAAGAGTTTATCCCTAAAAGATAATCTCTAACAAAGCCACCAACTAAATATGCCTGATATCCACTATTATTTAATGTATCAAGTATTTTTACAATATTTTTTTCCATTTAACTACCCCATTTAATTATACCAAAAAAGACAAAAAATATATACCTTTTTAAATCAATTTTCTCTATATAAGTCAATATTATTTTTTTTTGCTTCTTTTATAATACCAGTATAGATTATATTTTATATAGAACAGATACAAGGATTCCATATAAAAAATCAATTATGAAAAAATAGTTCGTTTTTGAACTATTTTTCCTTTTTTACTGATGCCTCATATATTTCTTCAATTGTTTTATCTAAAACACCATTAAATTCTTCATCACTCATATCAACATTTAATCCTTCAAGTAATGCTCTTGAGAAAGAAGCTATCATTTTTTTATTTTGTTTCAATTTAGAACAAGCAAGATCTCTTTCATATCCACCAGATAAAGCTACAATTCTTAAAACATTTTTATGTCTTAACAATTCATTATAAAAATTAGGTATTTCCGGTAAAGTAAACTTAAACATTAAATAATCTTCTCTTTTTGTTTTATCTAAATGCTTCAAAATTTCATTTCTCATAAAAGTTTCAATTTGCTTTTTATTATTAGCATGAATATCTACTTCAGGTTCAATAATTGGAATTAATCCATGAGCCATAATAACCTTTGCTAAATTAAATTGTTGTTCAATAACTTTTTTTATTCCATATTCATTATACTCTTTTATAACACTTCTCATTTTAGTACCTATAATGCCATAAGTTTTAGCATTTTCTAAAGATTCTTCTAAATTAGGAATATCTTTTAATAACTGAACTCCACCATCAACATCTTCAAGTCCAACATCTATTTTTAAAAATGTTGGTATACCTTTATTACTTAAATATTTAACAGTATTTATTCCATCAATTTCTCTTTCCATTGTATTTTTAAAAAGGATTACCCCTAAAATTCTTTTTTCATTAAAAGCATCACTTGCAATAATTCTAGAACGCATATTATGAATATAATCAAACATAACATCATCACTTGTAATTAATTCTTCTTTTATTCCATAATTAGCTAACGTTTTTTTACTACTACCACCACTTTGATCAAGTGCAGCTATAAACCCTTTCTTATTACTTAACATATCAATTATTTCCATTTCTAACCTCCATTTTAATTAATTTTGCATGTAGTACTACTCTTTCATTATCATTATAACATGTAGACAAAGTAAGTATCTTATCATCTTTATTTAATAAAACATTAAATTTATATTCACTTCTATTTTTTAACATTTCTAAAAAATCAATATATTTTTCATCACTATTAAAGTCTATCTCTAAATAATCGCTCGTTTCAGGTATTATATATACACTAAATACTTGCCATAAAGTATTTTCATATTCCGTAGATAATCTAACAACATGATTCTCTATTTTTTTATTCCAATCACTTTTTGTAATATTTTTTAAAGAGCCAAACATTGTTCCATCAATTCTTCCATGAGCATAAAGAATTGTATTTTTATTAAAATTATCAATATTATTTCTATAATCCATAAAAACCCAACCCGCAGAATTATATTTTTTATTAAAGTCTTTTTTTAAATAATATGTATTATCATTAGTTTGTACAAAGGGATAATTTATATTCGTGCTATTAACTTGAATCCACCCCACCGTATCACTATTTATATTTTTCAAATTTTTAAAATCAACATTAATTAAATTCATCTTAATATAATCCCAATAAGGATTTTCTTCTTCCACTTCCTGCGGAGGATTTATAATTTCTGTTTTATTTGAATCAACTACTTCTTCAACTACAACATTTTTATTTATTTCATCAATTTGCTTTTCAGTTTTTTGAGCGTCCAAACTCCACAAAATAATTTTTATACTTGAAAACATACCTAAACCCAAAAATAGAATCAAGAATATAACAATAAATTTCTTTTTTAATATCAATCTTTTTTTTGTCTTTTTCTCACGATTATCTTTTATAAGATATCCCTCATTTCTATTTATCTAATTCAATTTCTATTTTTGTTGTTTCACTTGCTTTAAACTCATGGTATCTTACACCACATTCATCAAATAATCTTCTAGATGATATCATATTATCTTGATCATGATATTTATCACTTAAATAAATTACTTCTTTAATACCTGATTGAATAATTGCTTTAGCACATTCATTACATGGAAATAATGCTACATATATTTTAGAACCTTCTAAATCTCTTTTATTACCTCTGAAATTAAGAATCGCATTTAACTCTGCATGACAAACATACATATATTTAGTATCTAGAGCATTCCCTTCTCTATCCCAAGGAAATGAATCATCATTAAACCCATTCGGCGCCCCATTATATCCAATTGATAAAATTCTATTATCATTACTTACTATACAAGCTCCAACTTGAGTTGATGGATCTTTACTCCTTAATGCAGAAAGTTTTGCAATTCCCATAAAATATTCATCCCAAGATAAATAATCTATTCTCTTTTTTACTTCCATTTATATTCACCATCCTAATATAATTTTAACAAATTTTTTAGAAAAATAAAAGAGTTGTTGAAAAATTATCATTTATTTTCAACAACTCTATAAGGTTTTATATTTACTTTATTAGATTTAATCAACTTAATATATTCATTTATATCTATTGAACTAACCCTTTCAATAAATTCATCTATCAATTCTTTTGATAAAATACAATCTTTATATTCAAAACCAGGATAATATTCACTTGGATAACTTTTATAATCATTTTTAGTTATATTATATTTATCTGAGACATATTTACCTAAACAATTATAAGCAAAATACAAATCTTCTCGAAATCTTTCATAACAATTTTCTAATAAATATTCTTTACTAAAACATTCATCAAAAAACAAATAATCAGTTACTAAATGAAGAAACCATCCTAATTCAAAATCATCTAATTCTTTTCTTTCTTTTAAAAATGAATATAAATTAACTTTACTTTGTAAATAACTAACATTATTATTTCCTCGATTACTTTCTGTAAAATGAGCTTGATTTTTATCATCTATAGCGTCAGGATATAAACTACCAGCTATAAAATCGTCATAATTAGATATATTATTTTTTTCATAATATTTTTTAGCAACAGCTAAATGCATTGCTGAACTAGCCATTATTTTAAATAATCCTTTATTACATCTAAATTATCCATACTAACATCAATATTATTACTTTTAAACATATCTTTTAATACAAACCTTTTATTATTTATTTCATCTTCACCAAGAATTATTACATATGGAATATTTTCTCTATTTGCAAAATCAAGACTTCTTTTTAATTTTCTATCTTTCATTTCAATTTCCACATTTATTCCCATATCTCTTAGTTTATTAGCTAAATCCAAAGCTTCAATCTTAACACCCATTGGAATAATAAATACTTCTATACTATTATTTTTATTAAATTTCTCTCTAGTTTTTAATATTTCAAAAATTGATGTTAAACCAAAACTAATACCCACGGCAGGATATACTTCTCCATCATTAATATATTCACCAATCATGTTATCATATCTTCCACCACCACCGATAGAACTTGTAACAACACCACTTTTATCGTACACTTCAAATACATTGCCAGTATAATAATCTTGACCACGAGCAAGTGTTAAATCAAGAATACATTTATCATTATACCCTAACTTTTCAATATAATTACTTAAACTATCAATTTCCATAATACCAGTTTTTAATACTTCATTACTACTATCTGCAAACTTACTCTTAATACTTTCCAAATCCATCTTAAACATTAACAGTAAACCATTTACTTTAGTTTCTTCTATACCTAAATCTACTAAATACTTAATAAGTTCTGCTTCAGTTATTTTATTCATCTTATCAATTATAGTAATAACACTACTTATTTTACTATCTTCAATACCAACTTCACTTATTAAACCACGCATTAAATTTCTATTATTATACTTAATAAGTATATCAATATCTAATCTTTTAAAAGCTGTAATATATAAACTTAATAATTCTGCTTCAACTAACTGTCCAGAAATACCTACAACATCAGCATCACATTGAGTAAATTCTCTATCTCTACCAACTTTAACTGGACCATCCCTAAAAACTTTAGCAATCTCATATCTTTTAAATGGAAAACTAATATTATTTTTATTTAAAGCAATAAACTTAGCAAATGGCACAGTTAAATCATATCTAAGACCTAACTTACGATCCCCTTGATCAGTTAATTTATATATTTCCTTTAATAAATCATTATTTTCATCATACTTATCAACAAGCATATCAAGATAACAAAGTATCGGAGTTTCAATTGGTGGATATCCAAATTCTTCAAATGTAGTTTTTAAAATTTCATTTATATAATTTCTAATTTTTTGTTCTTTAGGTAAAAAATCATAACCGCCTTTTACATTTTGTATCTTCATATTTTAATTCCTTCCTTATATTAAAAAACAAGCACTCCAATAAGCACTTGTAACAACCTTTAATGTCGCAACCCCAAGTGCATAATTTTATGATAATGAATTAATATTGCTACTAATTTCGTCATAATAACCGCCCTTTCAAATCAATTATATTTTAACATGGCTATATACATTTGTCAAAAACTAGTTGTTCTTTTTTAAATAAGATTTATTATTTAGTTTCATATTTTGTTAAAAAAGCATGTAAACAATTTAACATATATTCAAATTCATATCTTGTAAATACAGTTTCATTTTTGGAATTTTCCCCGATCATATGAACCATTGGCAATTTACAATTTTTTATGGCATTTCTATAAAATTCATTTTGAATAGCACTTATATATAATTCATCAATAATATCATCATATTCTTTTGAATCTCTTTTTACTTCTTTACCTCTCCAATAAACAATACCAGTTTCTTTCCAATTATAGTTTGTTGCTTCTTGTAAAACTAATGCTTCTTTTCCGCTATATTTAAATAGTTTTTTTTGCAATCTTTTATCTTTAAATTTTATTCCTTGAAAAAAACATTCTATTGAATTTAATGTATAACCTTTAAACTTAAATTTATAAGGAAATAAATTTGATAATAATTTGGGATACATTCCTCTTAAAGAATAACCAACATTTACCCATTTATCACTTTCTCCAACAATACCATTTTCATCTTTAATAACTATTCCATCACACTTATAAACGTTATTTTTTTCAACTATTTTTAATTGTTCAAATTTATAACTCTTTTTAAATTCTTTAAACTCTCTTAATTCTTTTTTGTATTTTGACATAATAATTTATCCTTTCTCTTTACAAAAATACTTCTCTAAATTACTAGTATTTTAACATACTGCTACAAACATGTCAAAAAAATATACCATTTATAATAAATATATGTTATAATCAATATGTACTTGCCTGTATGGCGGAATTGGTAGACGCGATAGACTCAAAATCTATTTTCACTAGTGGAGTTCCGGTTCAAGTCCGGATACAGGCACCAGATTGATAGGAAACTCGAACTTTTATAAATTCGAGAGTAATAAATTACTAACAGAAATGTTAGTTTTTTT
>CAKOHI010000003.1 GCA_934085585.1 uncultured Bacilli bacterium | reverse complement strand
TCTCCTTAATTTAATTATAACAAAAGAAAAGTAGATCACATTCTTTTTATGTGTCTACTTTTACTTTATCACTTCAAATTGATAAATTAAGAATTCTTTTAAATATGAATAAAGAAGTTGTTAAAGAAAGAGTACCCGAATTAGTATTTTTAAATGATGCAAAGGGTAATTGTTATTTTGAAGATGATGTAAATAAAATAGATAGAGGATTTAGAGGAGATATTAATTTATTAATTGAAAAAGTTAAGAATGATGGCAATTGTAGAATTGTACTTGGTAGTAATTTAAAAAGAAGTGATTTGCTATTTGTACTTAAAGGTAATGTTGCTATAACTTATTGTAAAATAGCTGAAGATACTTTTTTAGTGGTCGGAGTTCATACTTTAAATGAAGGTTTTGATCAAGAGATTAATAGATTTTTAGCTAATAAAGACTATATCGAAGAGTTAAAACAATTAATAAAAAATGATGAATATAGGGAAAAATTAGTTAATGAAAGTAAATTAGTTATTGAAGATAATATTACAAGAAAATTAAAAAAGAAGGTTAATAATGATGGAAAAAGAAAGTAATAATTATGGATTGTTATTTATTAACTTTTATAAAAGAAAAAGAGATTTAATTCAAAATGTTGATAAAAGAATTCAAGAAATAATTAATGATAAATATCTTAATATGTGTATTCCTTTATATATTTTTGAAATTAGAAGAAGTGCAAGAAATATAGATTCATTAGAAAAGCTAAAAGAATTTGAAAATAATATAGATGATAAATTTAATAAGTTAGAAGAAATGGTTAGTGATTATAATTATTATAAAGCTAAAGTTATGAAACTTAAAGATATAATCGGAGAGTATGCTCCGGAAACATTATTTGGTTACTTACACGAGTATGAAAAAGCTATTATGGAAGGCAAGTATGAAAAAACAGAAAATATAATTGTGAGAATGAATGTTGGGTTAAGAACTTTGAAATCTCGAAAATATAGTGTTAGTTATTCATGGAATATTATAAAAGAAAATTATGAGAAAAAGATAGCTAGTTTAAATGAAGAAGAAAAAATATTAGCAAATGAAATATTAGAAAAGATTAAAAGCATTTTGATTGATATTTTAAGAGGTTACGAAAAACCAGAAATTACAAAAAAATTAGAGCAAATATCATTTGAAAGTATGAAAGAAATTGATTCATTAGAAACATATAAGACTCGTAGTTTATACGTTAGTAAAAATGGATTTGGTGATGGAATGGAATTAGTATTCAGAGTTGATACGGATCATAAATCTGTTTATTGTTATGGTGGTAAGTCTAATGATTTTCAAGATTTTAAAGTTTCTAGTGGGATGTTAAGCTTAAAATATAAAAGAGTTTTAGATGTATTAAGTAAAAAGAATAATGATTATGAAAGTTATTTAAATAAATTATTAGATTTTTTAAATATTTCTGAATTAGGTGAGAAAAATAGAATTATGTTAATTAATGAAGTTGTAGAATGTATGAAAGCAAGTAGATGTGAATATTTAGAAAAAATTTATGGTGGAGCAGATATGCAAAGAAAATTAATTAAAAATCATGGAGGTAAAAATGAATTATAATGATGCGTTAAATTTATTTGGGGTTCCAAGTAATTTTACAAATGAAGAATTAAAAAAGAGATATTTAGAATTATCTAAAAAATATCATCCAGATTTAAATGGCGATGAAGAAATGATGAAAAAAGTAAATAGTGCATATGATATACTTAAAAATGATCAAAAGAAAACTTATTTTACTGAAAGTCTAAATAGATTTGAAAAATATAAAAGTAAGTTAAAATATCCAGCTGGTTCTTTAGAAGATACATATAAGTTAATAATAAATAATATAATTGATAGGTTTGGAAAAACCGTTGTTTCACCAGCTGATGAAACAACGGTTTACTGTGAACTTCAAAATAAATATATAGAATATATGAATAAGGTTTTAGCAAATGAGAAAATAAATGATTTGGTTCAAATTGACTTTGATCAAGATTTTGATAGCTTTGTAAATAACCTTAAAAAAATTGTAAATAGTTATAGTGTTTTAAATTTAGATAAATATATAAGTAAAGTGCAATATCCAAAAAGCTCTATAGAAACTCGATATGCTGAAGAAATAAATTTAATTATTCAAGCTTACAACAAGAAAAAGATATCCTTAATACGTCAGGAAATAGTTCTTAATAAAATTAAAGAAAGATATAAAAAATATGAAGTAGAAATTTTAAAACAATCTTTTATTACTGATATAATTGATATTAATTATGAACAAAATTTTGATGATTTTGTAAAAGATTTAAAAAATATTGTAGACAATCATATTGTTACAAAAACAAAACAAGAAATTGATAGAGTAGCAAAAAGAACTATAGGTGCTTGTAGTATAGCAAATGATTTTCCTAATTTAATTGACAAAATTAAATTTAATACATTTGTTACTTTGATTGATTGTAATTTTTCGAAAAAAGATGAATTTATAACTATAATGAAAAAATATCTTTCAGGTTGGGTAGATATTTATTTTAAAAGAAAAATGTTAGTGGATTTAATTAAAGATAATAATCTAGAGTGTGATTCTGATATTCAAACTTTAATTAATAATTTAAATGAAAAATTTAATGAATGTAATTATATTGAAGCAAATAAAGTTTTAAATTCTTTATATGACACTATACAAATTTTGATTACAAGGGGAGTAGATATTAAGAATGCTTGTGATAATACTAAAGTTGTACTTAAAAATAATTTTAAAAATAAAATGAGGGTTATTATTGATAATTTTGATGATCAAGCAACTGATGAAATTAGTATTGCTTTGCAAATTTATGATGTTGCAAATGAATTTATTAATGATGTTTTAAATGGTTTAAAAGATATATCTTTATTAGATAGAATTAAAGAACTTAAATTTGATGGATTAGAAGAAATTGATAATCTTCGATTTGATTCATTAAAAAAAGCTATTTATGTTTTAGATGGTGAATTAGAAAATGGTAGTCCTTTTGCAAAAGTTTTAGATGTGAAAGATGGATTTGTAAGATATTTTGGTTCCGCTAATAGAAATTGTTTTTATGTAATGCAATTTGAAGATTTTAATAAAAATTATAAACCAATTTGGGATTTAATGAAAGATGCTGAATTTATTGGTAAGAGATCTTCGATGATGGCTGGTATTCATTTATATAAAATTGGTAATGCAATGATTTCTTTATGTAATGATAGAGTTGTAATAGCAAGAGGGCCAATATATACTCGTTATAAAAATAATGTTATTGAAGGAATTGATGAATATAGAAATAAAGAACTAGTTATTTTAGAGGTAACAAAATATATTAATGGGTTATATGTAAAGACATGGAATGAAAAAAGAAATTTTGGAAGAAAAAGAACTAGAAATAAATTTGATTATTCAAAAAGACATAATGAAAATGATTAAATTTAAAAAGTAAATAAGTGAGGTGTGGTTTGGTTATGAGTGATAAAGAGAGATTTGATTTATATAAACATTATGAATGTATGAAATCTAGATTAATTAGATTTGCTAGTGGATGTAAGTATAAAAAAGATTCATTAGAAGATATGTATGCAACAAAGATAAATGAAGAAATAAATAGTTTTGCATATATTAAAGATAAAAGTATGATGGATACAACATTTAATTATTTAATTAAATCAATAAAAAGTAGATTTAAGTCTTATATGCAAGAAGTATTTCAAATTAATAATGTAGATTTTTTATATAATTTTAATTATGATTGTAGTTTTGATTCATTTGTAAAACAAGTTAATGATGCTTTATTTGTGTATGAAAAAAGATGTGATGCAATAGAAGATGTTTTAAGTAGAATTAAGACAATTGTTAAAGAAGATGAAATCAGTGCTTGGGTAGCGGATTATATAGATAAAATTGTTTTACAAGCAAATAATTTTAATTCACTTTCTGAATATCATGAGAATCAAAAATGTATTGATAGTATGCTTGATACATTAAAAGAAAAGTTTGATAAATATAATACTTATAATAATAAAGCAAAAATGCTGGAAGAATTATTTGGAGATTTTGCTCCGAAGTCTTTAATAAACTTTTTAGAAAATTTTAAAAAAGCGGTTTGGGAAGGAAGATTTGCAAGTGCAGATTCTACTTTAATGTCTATGAATACTTTAATTTATCAATTTAAAGTCAAAAAAAGTGAAGTAAATTATACTTTGAAAGTTATGACTAATAATTATAATGAAGCATTAAAAGAGTTGAAAAACGAAGAAGATGTTGAAAATGCAAATGGAATGTATAACTTTTTAATGAAAATTTTACAAAATGTTTTAAAAGGTGTGGAAGAACGAGATATATTAAATAGTTTACAAAAGATTACTTTTAGAAGTATGGATGAAATATATGAACTTGCTAGTTATAAAACTAAAAGTCTTTATGTAGATATTGATGCTAATAAAAAAATAGTTGGAAGTAAGCTGTTTTCTAAAATTAATTCTGATGATAAATATTTTTATTGTTTTTCTTATCCAAGTTTAGAAATAGTTAGACTTGCTAGAAGAGATTTTAATAAAAAATATGTAGGTGTGTTTAGTTTGTATGGAAAGAAAAATAAATTTGGAAATGATTTTATTAATGCTTTAAATGAAATGGGGATAAGTGTATCTGAAGAAGTATCTATAACTAAAACAATTAATGAAATTGTAGAATTTATGGATGAACAAAGAGTAAGCATTGATAAAAGTAATGAAGATAATATGTCTTTAAAAAGAAACAAATAGTTTTATGGAGGATTTATGAATTATAATGAAGCATTAAACTTATTTGGGTTTACAAATAAGTTTACAAAAGAAGAATTAAAGAAAAGATATTTGGAATTATCTAAAAAATATCATCCTGATTTAAATGGGGATGAAGAAATGATGAAAAAAGTAAATATGGCATATGAGATATTAAAAAAACATAATGACTCATTTGATTATAACGCTTGTAGTAAATTAATAAAGTATTATGATGATTTAAAATCTAAATTAACTTTTTTTGCAAGTAAAACAATTTATTTACCAGATACATTAGAATTTAAATATGCAAATGCAATAGATGATGTTATTGATACTTTTACATTTGATAAGGTTAAACAGTTAATTGAGTTTAAATATACTGTTGCTATAGGTAGTATAAAAGATTTATTTAAAAGTTATAAAAAAGAAATATTAAAAAATGTACCTGAATTTTGGATAAGCAAGTTTGAACCAATTAATGATAATTGTTCTTTTGATGCTTATGTAAATGAAGTAAATAAAATTAGAACAAAATATGAAAAAGTTGATAAAAATTTAGATAAAATTATATTATCCATGTTTAAGAATAAAAAAGTTAATAGTAAAATATTAGAAGAAATTGTTGTATTAAAAGAAATAATACTTAAAGAAATTGTTGATGAAAAAATTACAATAGAGGATGGTATATACAGATTACAAGCTGAAATAAAGGCAAGAATTTTAAAAGATGAAGAATTAAATAATAAAATGTGGGATACATATAAGGCAATAATGAATAATTTTAATAAAAGAATGATGGAATTAAAACCAACAGATACAGAAAATATTGATATTGCTATGAAAGTATTTAATGAGGCAATGATTACATTAAAAGCTGTTCAAAATGGTACTAAAGATGAAGAAGTTTTATCTATTCTTAGTTGCTTAACATTTACAAATAGTGATGAACTTAAAGAAAGTGAATATGAATTATATATTACAACCAATTTTTCTGATAATGAAGAACCTGAGATTGTTTTGAAAAAAGGTGAAAAAGAAAATTGTGTTTATTTTAATAGAAGATATGAAGACGGTTCGGTACTGACATGGTCGGTTGGTAAGGATTTGTTTTATAAAAAATATAGTAAATTTAAAGATGTTTTAAAAAGATTAGATTTTTTAGGAGATAAGGGGTATGTTCAATATTTAAATACAAAATTTATGGCTACAGCATTATATTATTATGAAAATGCTGGTTGTTATATTGTTTTAACAGAAAATGATGAAATAATAATAGCGGGATATAATAAATTTGATTCATTAAGTTATTATGCAACGGATGATGCTAGTAGAACATATAAAGATAAGCAAGCATTATATGATAAAATTTATGAAAGTTTCTTTGAAAGAAAAGAAAAAATGAAATATAAAACTAATGAAAATAATATATTAAAAAGAGAAAAAAATAAATAAAATATCTAGACAAATAATTAAAAAAGTAGTATATTTTAGATATGATTTATTTGGTGAACCAGTAGGTAACTGATGTTTTATAGAGAACTAGTGGATGGTGGAAACTAGTAACTTAAGTTAGTGAAGATAGTACCTTGAAAGTAAACGGGTAAGCCCGATATAGCAACTAAAGATGCATAGAATTCTATGAATTAAGGTGGCACCGCGGGTTATACTCGTCCTTAAGCTAAATTAATTTTTAGAATTTTTTATATTTATGGAGGAGTAGAATATGAAAGAAAATATGTACAGAGATATTTATTGTGGAGAAGTAGATTCTTCATATATTGGTAAAAATATTAGATTAGCTGGATGGGTTAATAGTATTAGAAATCTTGGTAATTTAGTGTTTATTACTTTAAGAGATGAAACTGGTATTGTGCAATTAATATCTGAAGATGTAGAAAAATATAAGAATTTACATCGTGAAGCAACAGTTACAATTACTGGGGTAGTTGAGGCTAGAACAGAAGATATGGTTAACAAAAACATGAAAACTGGAGAAATTGAAGTTAGACTTGAGACTTTAGAAGTTCTTGGTGATTGTGTAAATGTTTTACCATTTGAAATTAATAAGTCTAAAGAATCTAATGAAGATACAAGACTTAAATATCGTTATTTAGATTTAAGAAATAAAGAAGTTCATGATAATATAATATTTAGAAGTAAGATTATGGATTTCTTAAGAAAAACAATGAAAGAAATGGACTTTTTGGAAGTTCAAACCCCAATAATTACTGCCACTAGTCCTGAAGGTGCTAGAGACTTTATTATTCCATCAAGAAAATTTGCAGGTAAGTTTTATGCACTACCTCAATCACCACAAATATTTAAGCAATTATTAATGGTATCTGGATTTAATAAATATTTTCAAATTGCACCTTGTTTTAGAGATGAAGATCCAAGAAGTGATAGATTATATGGAGAATTTTATCAACTTGACTTTGAAATGAGCTTTGCAACTGATGAAGATGTTTATAAAGTTGGTGAAAAAGTATTTTATGATGTATTTAGTACATTTAGTGATAAGTATGTAAGTCCAGCACCTTTTAGAAGAATTAAATTTAAAGATGCAATATTAAAATATGGTAGTGATAAACCAGATTTAAGAAATCCTTTAATTATCGAAGATGTATCTGATATTATGGGTAAAAGTGATTTTGCTCCGTTTAAAGATACTGTTGTTAGATGTATTAAAGTAGAAAATATTGAAAAATCTAATTCATGGTATAAATCAATGGAAGAATATGTAAAAGGTATTCATGGTAATTTGGGTTATATTCAAGTAAAGGCTGATATGGAATTAAAATCATCTTTAACTAAATTTATAAGTGATGAAGTTAAAAATGAATTAATTAAAAGAATGGATTTACATGTAGGTGATGCCTTATTTATAGTAGCTGATAAAAATAGATGTGCCAGAATAATGGGGAATTTACGTACTAAATTAGGACAAGAACTCGATTTAATTGATAAAAATAGATATGAATTTTGTATTATAAATGATTTTCCATTCTATGAAGAAAATGAAGAAACTGGAGCAATTGAATTTTCTCATAATCCATTTAGTATGCCAAAAGGTGGGTTAGAAGCTTTAAATAATAAAAATCCTTTTGAAATTGAAGCGTTCCAATATGACTTTGTTTGTAATGGTTATGAAATGGCTTCTGGTGGAGTTCGTAATCATTCTCCGGAAATACTAAAAAAAGCTTTTGAATTAGTTGGATATGGAGAAGATATTGTAAGAAGCAAATTTCCAAGTTTATATGAAGCGTTTAAATATGGTGCACCCCCACATGCTGGTATGGCTCCAGGTATTGATAGAATTATTATGTTATTAAAAGATGGGGAAAATATCAGAGAAATTGTACCATTCCCTATTGGTGCTAACGGGGCAGATGCGATGATGGGATGTCCTAGTGAAGCTTTCCCTGAACAATTAAAAGAAGCTCATATTAAACTTGATTTATAATGAGGCATTATGTTAAAAAGGGTTGATTTAGAAACATTAAATATTAAGAATGTTTATTTTCACTTTACTAAAACTGAAAATTTGAAAAGAATTTTTGAGGCTGGTTTAATTCCCAAGATTGGAAAGAATGCTGAAATGATTGAAAAATCTGAAAAAGTCTTTTTCTCAATTGGTGCTGATGGAGTTTTAAACCTTCACGATGTTTGGCTTAAATGGATGATGAATAGAATGTTTGGTGAAGTAGGTTTAAGAAAAAAATATGATGATAATGAATATAGAAATAAACTTTATGAATGGACTGATGAATTTTTAAATAAAAAATATAAATTGGATGTTACAAAAAAGAATGCTTTATTTACAAAATATTATCATGATATGTTAGAATGTAGTTATCTTTTACTTGAGTTAACGGATGGATATGACTACGATAAAAATGATTATGATGAAGTAAAAGTGAGACTTAATTGTAATCCAAATTCATTAGAATATTCTTTTATGAAAGAAATGTATGGTAGCTATAGTGATGTTTCTAGTAATAAGATGGAATTATGGAATATGCACATGATTAAGAATAGATATGTTAAACCAAGGTTTATAAGAGTTATTACTATAAATAATAAAGAAGTTAATGTTATTGATGTTTTAAAGTTTATGTATGATAAATATAAAAATGTTGACTATGATTTATTGGATGATTTTATGGTTTGGTTAAAAAATGAAAAAAAGTAATATGATTGTATGAAAGTATTTGATATTTATTAATAAAATATGAAAATTTGGGAAATAGTATTCTATTTCCTTTTTAAATATGGTAAAATATGTAATATTGAAAGGACTGATAAAATGATATTAAATGGTAGAAAAGCAAGACTTTATAATTATTTAATTGAAATATTAAATCAACATATGGATAATTATAATTATGAGTTTGTTTTAGGAGAGTCTGATAGTAATAAATATTACACTAATGATTTAGAGAATATTGAAGTACATGTAAAGAATTCTAATGATTTAGTAAGTGATGTAGAAGTAATAAGTATGGGATATAATTTACTTAAAAGATTTGGGTTAGAAGAAGTTGAAATACATATAAATAAAAATGAAGAAGTAAATAGTTTGTTAGAAATGCTAGATATTTATTATGTATATGATAGTGATGAAAATACTTTAGGGTGGACTTATGTTAATGAAGATGAGGTAGTCGGAGTAGGATATAAAAAAGATAGTGAAATTGGGTTTAAAATAAATATTGATTTATTATTAGATATATTAATGAAAGATATTAGAGGTAATGCTTTAAATATAAATATTGATGTATGTATTATTGGAATTAGTGAAGAAGAAAGCTTTAATGCTTTAAAAATAGCTCAAGATTTACGAATGAACAATGTTAATGTAGCGATAAATGAAAAAGTTGATAGTAAATTTAATATAATGTTGGATGATGAGAATTTAAATAAAGGAATAGTTGTTATAAAAGATAATTATACTAATGAAGAAGTAAAAATAGATGAAGCAGATGTAATTGATTATGTTTTAGGAAATATATAGGGAGATAGGAATTATGGATTTAACAAAAAAAATAATATTAGATTGGATACTTTATAATAATAAAATGACATATACATTTAAAACTAGATGTAAAATCAAAAAGTTTGTTAATGATCATCAAGATATAGCACTAGAAATTGTAGCATATTTATATGCTTTAAAAAGAGATAGTAGTATAATAATTAATGCTGCACATGGACATAATTTTTTAGAAGAAATGGATATATTACATTCTAAAATAAAAAAATATTGTATTGGTAATAAAGTTATAGGTCAAAGTGTAACAGAAAAACTTGAAGAAATAAAAGAAAAGTTTTTAACTGATAATGTAAATAAATATAATCATGAGGATTTAAGTAAGCAAGAAAACTATTTGGAAAATAAGCTTGTTGAAGCATTTAGTGATGCAAATATATATGTAGATCAAAGTAGAGAATATAATGAAGTAATTGATTTGATTAAAAATAGACCTGATGATGTTTTTGAAGCATTGTTTATTATTAAGTTACAAAGAAAAAATTTAGAAACAATATTGGAAGAAGCAATTAAAAGAAATAGTTTAGATAAAGATTTGGATAGATATTTAGTAGTTGCTAGAGAATCAAAAATAATTTATGGCGAAAAATATGATATGTTAAAAAATGAATTTGCTATATCTTTTACTAGTAAATTAAAAGAAGAAGTAATTGATACAAAAAATTATGAAGAAAAAAAACAAATAAAAGAATGGTTGAATCCTAAAGAATATAGTAATGTAGAGGGTTTATTAATTAATTGGTGGAAAGTAAATAGTGAATTTAAAGAAGATGATATAGAATATAAAAAAGTTTTAAATATTATACTTGAAGATAGTGATAAATTTTTAAATGCTTTAATGGCTATGTTTACACTTGGAGTAAATATTACAGATACTATTAATATGACTTTAAGGGGAAATGAATTTGAAATTGATGAATTAATTAAATTTTACAATTTAGCAAGTATTAATTTAGGAATAGTTTTTGAAAATAAATATAATAAAGAAGAGTTTATAAAATTATTAAGTGATAGTTTAAAAAGAGAAAGAAGGAAGTAAAATGACAATTAAAGAATTACAAAAAGATAGTGATAAATTTTTAGATAAAGAAATTGAAATAAGTGGATGGATTAGAAATCACAGACCTCAAAAAGAATTTGGTTTTATTGATTTTTCTGATGGTACTAGTTTTAAACATTTACAAGTTGTATATACAAATAAAATAACTGATTTTGATAGTATTGTGAAATTTCATAATGGTGCAAGTATTAAAGTTGTTGGTGATTTTATTAAATCTGAAGGTAGTGGACAAGATTATGAGCTAAAAGCTAAAAGTATTGAATTACTTGGAGATTGTCCTGAAGATTATCCTTTGCAACCTAAAAAACATAGTATGGAATTTTTAAGAAGTATTGCATATTTAAGACCTAGAGCTAATACTTTTCAAGCTGTATTTAGAATAAGAAGTGTAGCAGCATATGCAATTCATAAATATTTTCAAGATAGAAATTATATTTATGTTCATACACCACTTTTAACTACTGCTGATTGTGAAGGTAGTGATCAAATGTTTAAAGTTACTACTTTCGATTTAAATAATTTACCTAAAAAGGATGGTAAAGTTGATTTTAGTAAGGATTTATTTAGTAAACAAACGTTTATTACAGGCTCTGGACAACTTCACGGAGAAACTTTTGCCCTTGCATTTAGCAAAATTTATACATTTGGGCCAACTTTTAGAAGTGAAAATTCAAATACTAAAACTCATGCTAATGAATTTTGGATGATTGAACCAGAAATTGCTTTTGCTGATATTAATGATTTGATGGATATTGAAGAAGATTTCTTAAAATATATTGTTAAGTATGTGCTTGATAATTGTCCAGATGAAATTGATTTTTGTGATAAATTTATTGAAAAAGGATTAAAAGATAAACTTGAAAAAGTAATAAGTAGTGAATTTATTAGAATTGATCATAAAGATGTAATTGATTTACTTAAAAATAGTGGTGAAAAATGGGAATTTGAACCTTCATATGAAGAAGATATTGCTAAAGAACATGAACGTTGGTTAACAAATCATTTTAATGTACCTGTTTTTGTTAAAAATTGGCCAAAAGATATTAAAGCTTATTATATGAAATTAAATGAAGATGGTAAAACTGTTGCTGGTGTAGATTTAGAAGTTCCGGGAGCAGGTGAACTTATTGGTGGATCTCAAAGAGAAGAAAAATTAGACGTTTTATTAAAACGTATGGAAGAACTTGGTGCTGATAAATCTAGTGTAGAATGGTATTTAAATTTGAGAAAATATGGTGGATGTATTCATTCTGGATTTGGTATGGGATTTGAAAGACTTATCATGTATTTAACAGGTATTGAAAATATACGTGATGTTATACCTTATCCAAGAACTCCGGGTTCATGTGAATTTTAGAGGTTTATATGGGAAAAATTATTGCAATAGTTGGCATGTGCGGTAGTGGAAAATCTATAGCAAGTGCAAAATTAGAAGAGTTGGGTTATAAAAAAGTATATTTTGGTGGAGTAACAATGGAAAAGCTTCAAGAAAGTGGTCTTGAAGTAACTCCGGAAAATGAAAAAATGATGAGAGAAAAATTGCGTAGTGATCTTGGAATGGGAGCTTATGCGATAGTTCTTCTTCCAAAAATAAAAGAGTTATCACTAAATAATAATGTGGTTTTAGATGGACTTTATTCTTGGGATGAACTAATGATTTTAAATAAAGAATTTGAATTAACAACAATTGCTGTAGTTGCTGATAAAGATTTAAGATATGAAAGACTTTCAAAAAGAATTGAAAGACCATTTAATAAAACAGAAGCTATTAGAAGAGATATTACTGAAATAGAAAATATAGCTAAAGCTGGACCTATAGCATATGCTGATTATTACATTTTTAATAATGGAACAATTGAAGATTTTCATAATAGACTTGATGAAATATTAAAAGAAATATAGTTAAGGAAGTGTTAATTTTGAATAAATTTACAAAAGAAATGATAGATTCTTATGCTGATAAATTACTTATTGGGTTAAGTAATGATGAGAATAAGATGATTCAAAATGAATTTGATTATTTGGAAAAATCAATGGAAGAAATTGCTAATATAAAGAATATTGAAATGGTTGAAGGGATGTTTTATGCTTTAGATGATTTTTCTTATGAATTAACTAGTGATATTCCACTTGAAAGTGTTTCTACCGATTGTCTTTTAAAAAATTGTGATTCTGTAGAAGATAATTTAGTTAGTGTACCAAAGGTGGTGGGATAATGACTGAACTTTGTATAGAAAAAATTCATGAAGCTTTAAAAAATAATGAAATTACTTGTGATGAATTAATAAATGAAGCTTTAATGAAAGCTCATAAGTTGCAAGATAAATGTAATGCTTTTGTAACTATAATAGATGATGCAACGGGTAATGTCAATGATAATCTTTTAAGTGGTATTCCATATGGTATTAAAGATAATTATTCTACGAAAGGAATTTTATCAACTGGATCTAGTAATACGTTAAAAGATTATGTACCATTTTTCGATGCCACAGCTGTTAGTAACTTGAAAAAGGTAGGTGCTGTTGGTGTTGGTAAAACTGCTTTAGATGAATTTGGTATGGGAGGCACTGGAACAACTGCTCACACGGGAATTATTAAAAATCCTTGGGATACTAAAAGAATTTGTGGAGGATCTTCGGCTGGTTCTGCTTGTAGTGTAGCTGCTGGAGTTTATCCATATTCTTTAGGTAGCGATACTGGTGACTCTATTCGTAAACCAGCTGCTTATTGTGGAATTGTTGGATATAAACCTACGTATGGTATGATTTCTAGATACGGTTTGTTTCCATACGCTTCAAGTTTAGATACTTGTGGGGTTTTAACGAGAAATGTTCGTGATGCTGCAATAGTGGTAGATGCCATGAAAGGAATAGATGAAAACGATCTAACTTCTTGGGATTCTAGTGATATACATTTATATCAAGGTTTAAATAAAGATATTAAAAATAAAAAGTTATTTTATATTAAGGAAATAGTTGATATTGAAAATTATCCGAATGCAAGTGATATTTTAAAGAAACATTTAGAAAATTTTAAAAATACTTTAAAAATAGTTGAATCTCTTGGGGCTATCGTGGAGGAAATATCAATTGATAAAGAACTTCTTAAAACTATATCTGCCGTTTATATGTGTATTTCTTGTGCAGAAGCTACGAGCAATATGTCGAATTTGACGGGATTAGTATTCGGACCTCGTGGTAATGGAGATAATGTTATGGATATGATAAAAGACTATCGTACTAAAGGATTTTCACCATTAATTAAAAGAAGGTTTGTTATTGGATCATATGTGTTGCAAAAAGAAAATCAAGAAAGATATTTCTTAAATGCCACAAGAGTTAGGAGACTCATTGTTGATAAATTTAAAAATTTATTTAAAGAATATGATGCATTTATTTTACCTGTTGGAAGTGGTATTGCTCCTTGTATTGAAGATGTTAATGAACTTGCCAAAAGTAGTGAATTGTCAATTTTAGAGAATCATTTAGTAATTGGAAATTTTGGCGGTTTTCCATCTATCACAATACCAAATGGTTTTATAAATAATATGCCAGTTGGTGTTAATATTACAGGCAATTGCTATAAAGATAGTGATGTTTTAAATATTGCATATGCTTTAGAAGATAAGATGAATTATAAAGATATGATTGCGAGGGATAGTCATGAGTAATTATAAAGCTGTAATTGGACTAGAAATGCACTGTGAAATGCTAAGTAATGCTAAAGTTTTTTCGAGAGCTAAAAATGAATATAGTGATATTCCCAATATAAATGTTAGAGAACTTGATATGGGCTTTCCTGGAACATTGCCAGTTTTAAATAAAGAGGTTGTGAAAAAATCTATACTAGCTGCTTTAGTTCTTAATTGTGAAATTCCTGAATATATGTATTTTGATCGTAAAAATTATTATTATCCTGATTTACCTAAAGGATATCAAATTACTCAAACACATAGCCCAGTTGGAATAAATGGATCAATCAAAATTAATTGTGGAGATTATGAAAAAGAAGTTTTAATTCATGATATACATTTAGAAGAAGATTCTGCTTCAATGGATCATTTTAGTGATGTTTCATTAATAAATTATAATAGGTCTGGAGTACCTCTTTTGGAACTTGTTACTGAACCATGTTTATCAAATGCTGATGAAGCTATAGCGTTTTTAGAAGAAATAAGAAGAATATATCAATATACAAATATATCTTTAGCTGATACTAAAAAAGGGCAAATTAGATGTGATGTCAATGTTTCTATAATGGATTTTGATGCTACAGAACTAGGTACAAAAGTTGAAGTTAAGAATGTTAATTCTTTTAGTAATGTTTATGATACTATTAATTATGAAATTGAAAGACAAAGTAAATTAAAAGATGAAGGAAGATATGATGAAGTAGTTCAAGAAACTAGAAGATTTGATGAAGAGTCTGGAACCACAGTTAGAATGCGTAGTAAGGCAGATGCAGTTGATTATAAGTATTTTGTTGAACCAAATATTCCTAAATATAAAATCAATAGGGAAGTTGTTGATGAAATTAGAAAAAATATTCCTGAACTTCCTAGTGAAAGAAAAAGAAAATATATTAAAGAATATGGTTTAAGTGAATATGATGCAAATATTATTATAAAAAATAAAGAATATGCTGATTATTTTGAAGAATGTATCAAATTAGGTATGGATAAAAAAGTTGCTGCTAATTATTTAATAGTTAATATTATTGCATATTTAAATAGAGAATTTATTACTTTAAATGAATTTTATTTAAAACCCGAATTGTTAAATCAAATTATTAAAGAATTACAAAATGGAAATATATCTAGTAAACAAGCTAAAGAAATTTTTAATAAATCTTTAGAGGAAAAACGTGAACCAGAAGAATTTATTTCTAAAGATAATGCTCAAATATCTGATAGTAATGAACTTGATAATATTATAAATAATATATTAGAGAATAATCCTTCACAAGTTGAAGATTATAAAAATGGTAAAACTAATCTTTTTGATTATTTTGTTGGTCAAGTAATGAAAGAAACTAGAGGTAAAGCTAATCCAGTTTTAACTAAAGAATTGTTGAAAAATAAGTTAGAAGAAAAAAATTGAAGTAAAATGCTTTTACTTCTTTTTATTTTTTGATATAATGTTATAAATGGTAAGGGAAGTGTGATATATGTTTGGAAGAATTATATATATAGGTGAATCTGAAGCTCATGTTGAGAATTTGATTAAAGGTACTATGCAATCAGATTTAATGAACCTTAATGTTATATTTGAAGAAAATAATCAAAGAATACTTGGAGAAGTACAAGAATTGAATAGTGATATTATAAAGATTAGGTTTCTTGGAGAATATATTAATGGTAAATATGTAAATGGGGTTTTAAGAAAACCACTTTTAACATCTAAAATAAGAATGATTAATAAAGATGAATTAACAGAACTTGTTGGAACTTATAATGAATCAAGTTTTATTCTGGGGGAAAGTGCTATATATAAAGGTTTTAATATAAATCCAAATATAAATAGTTTGTTTTCAAATCATTTAGCTATATTTGGAAACAGTGGATCTGGTAAATCGTGTGGTGTTGCTAGAATTGTACAAAACATTTTTTCATCAAAGTATCAAGTTCAATATAATGCTAATATTTTTATATTTGATGCTTTTGGAGAATATAAAAATGCTTTTGGAAAATTAAATGAAATTAATGATAACTATTCGTATAAATTTATAAGTACAAATCCTAGAGATGAGTCAGATATTTTATTACAATTACCAGTTAGTTTACTTACTTTAGATGATATGGCTTTATTATTACAAGCTTCAAATCATGCTCAACTTCCAATTATTGAAAATACAATTAAACTAGCGAAGATTTTTGCAACTGATAGTGAAGAAGCTAGAGCGTATAAAAATCATTTAATTGCTAAAGCTTTACTTGCGGTTTTATTTAGTAATGAGACTGTTTCAAGTAAAAAGAATGAAATATTTACTATAATTGAAGTTTGTAATACACCAGAATTTAATTTTGATTCTGTTATTCCTGGACTTGGATATACTAGAACATTTAGTGAATGTTTTGAGATTGATTCGAATGGTAATTTTGGTGAATCAGTTTTAATTACTAATTATATATTAGGTAAGATAAATGATGAACTTGATAGTATAAAAGCTCCGAAGGAAGCAAGTTATAATTTAAAAGATTTTGCAAAAGCTATGGAATTTACTTTGATTAGTGAAGGATTTCAACATAATCAAAATTTACATGATGATGCTGTAATATTACGTGTTAGATTAAATACTATAATAAATAGTAAACTTGGAGGATATTTTTCTGGAAAATATATACCAATTAATGAGTTCATAGAGTCTTTACTTAATAATAATGGTAAAAAAGCTCAAATTGTTAATATAAATTTGGAAGATATTGATGATATATATGCAAAGGTTTTTGTTAAAGTTTATTCTAGATTAATTTTTGATTTTTGTAAAGCTAGTGAAAAAAGAGCTACAAGACCATTTCATTTATTTTTAGAAGAAGCCCATAGATATATTCAAAAAGATAATGATACTTTCTTACTTGGTTATAATATTTTTGATAGAATTGCTAAAGAAGGTCGTAAATACGGAGTTATTCTTGATATTATAAGTCAAAGACCTGTTGAAATAAGTGATACTGTAATTGCTCAATGTAACAATTTCCTTATTTTTAAAATGACTCACCCTTTAGATATTAAGTATATTGGAGAAATGCTTCCAAATATTAGTCAAGATATTTTGGATAAACAAAAAGTTTTACAACCTGGTACTTGTGTTTGTTTTGGTGGAGCTTTTAAAATTCCGATGATTGTTAAGATGGAAATGCCAAATCCGATGCCTTATAGTAGTAACTGTGATGTGTCTGGTTGTTGGAAGATGGAAGATAATGCACCAGTTTATGAGGCTCCGATAAAAAATGAAATTAAAACTAGTGCTGATGAAAATATAAAAGATAATACATCAGATATTGATAATCTGAATATTAATATAGGAAATTGGAATAATAATGATACTGAATATTTTGTATAAATAATGAAAAATAGTACATATTAATTGTGCTATTTTGTTGCTTTAAAGTATCAAAATTTGCTTTTTTGAGTAATTTATGATATAATAGATAGCGTATTATTTAAAGGAGAGTATTTAAATATATGAAAAATTATATAAAAACCAATAAAAATAAAATCTTTATTTATATTGGTATAATGATCGGAGTAATAATTTTATTAATGCCTGATCATAGTGAACATCTTGAACTAGAACATGAAGCATCTACGGTTGCACCCCAGATGATGAAAGAATTATCTTTAGAAGATAAAATAAATAGAGTTTTAAGTATTAATGAAGATACTATATCATTTGCTGCTTTAACATTTCAAATTGATAAAAACTTATTACTTAATAAGCTAAAAGAAAACTATGATGTTTTAAATTTTTTAGATAACAATGAGAATTTTGATAGAATTCTTTATGACTATTTGATTAATTTGGAATGCGAAGAAAAAGAAATATTTGGTAATGAAAAAAATACTGATAATCAAAGTAAGGAATATATTGTTAATCTAATAAAATATTTTACAAGTATTTATTCAGATGTTGATTTTAAAACAGCAGCTGGTATTGCTAATGTTGAATCTGGTTATGTATCTGAAAGAATGTTAAAGAAAAATAATATATTTGGGGGACTTTATAATGGTAGACTAATTGATTATAAAAGCATTGAATATGGTACGCTTAAATACATTATATTGTTAAATGACGGATATTATAATAAAGGTCTTAATACTGTTGAATTAATTGGTAGAGTGTATAATCCTACAAAAAATGATGATGGTATTAAGATAGCTAAACCAGCTTGGGTAAATAATGTAGTAAGTGCTATGGAACAATTTAATGATGTAGCTGAAGTTGACGCAAGTATGTTAATTTTTGCAAAAAATAGTTAGAAGAGCTTGGCAAGGCTATTGATATTTGATATAATTAAAATACCTAAAGGATAATGTCTATGTCTATATAAAACCGACTAGATAGATGATAAGGGAATCTAATTGAATTATGGTGTAGAAGACTTAACCATTAAGTGAGTAAGGATCCTAAAGTAATTCATGTGATGCCCACCTCGCGGAGAGCGGGTTTTTATCAATGCAAGACACCTTTGGGTTTTATTATGGAGGAAATTATGTTTGATAGATTAGAAAAATTGATAGGGACTGAAAATATAAATAAAGTTAAAAATGCAAGCATTTTAATTGTAGGTGTTGGTGGAGTTGGTGGTACGGCTTTTGAAGCATTGGTAAGATGTGGAGTAGGTCATATTACCATAATAGATAAAGATGTATTTGATGTAAGTAATTTAAACAGACAAATATTAAGCAATCAAGAGAATATTGGTTTATCTAAAGTTGATTCTGCAGTTTTGAGAGCTAAAAGTATTAATCCAGATATTGATGTTGTTGGGTTAAATATGTATTTAAATAGTGAAAACATAAATAATTTAAAAAAATATGATTTTATTTTAGATGCTTGTGATGATGTTTTGGCTAAACTATTATTAATGGAATATGCTAGTAATAATAATATTCAAATTATTTCAGCAATGGGAACTGGTAAAAGACTTAATCCAAGTAATGTAATTATTACCAGACTTGATAAAACTGAAAATGATCCATTGGCTAAAAAAATTAGATATGAGGCAAGAAGAAGGGGGTTATCTTTAAAAATACCTGTTGTTTGTTCAAAAGAAGTGGCTTTAAATAATGATAGAGTAGTAGCTTCAAGTATTTTTGTTCCTTCGACAGCTGGGTTGTTAATGGCGTATTTTGTAATTGAAAAAGTAATCAATGACTGATTACTTTTTTGTTATTAAAAATTTGGCAAGAGTATTTGGGTCTTCAATATTATATACTATATTATAAATGGTGGTGATTAACTTAATTTCTATACCTTTTTTATGAATCATTTTATATATAATATCTAAAGTATTATAGCCTTCGACGGTATTGTTTGTTAAATATTCATTTATTTTTTTTTGGTCTTTAGTACTTCCGATTGTATATCCAAAACTAAAATTTCTACTTTTGGTACTTGTACATGTAAGCATTAAATCTCCGACTCCGGCAAAAGATAGAATTGTTTTAGGTTTTCCTCCGAATAATTTGATTATATCTTTTATATCATGAAGAGATTCATTTATTAGAAAACTTTGAGTTGAATTACTATATCCGAGTCCACTTAATATACCAGATGCAATGGCAATAACATTTTTTACGGCTCCACACATTTGAATACCAATCATATCATTTGAAGGGCGTAGTTTTAATGTATCGTTTGATAAAGTATTTAAAACGTATTCTCTTGCTTTTTTACTTGTTGAAGCTAATGCTAATGCTACTGGTTCATTATTTATAATATCAATCGCAAAAGTTGGCCCTGAAATAACGGCAATATTATTTGTTTTTAACGTATTTTTTACAATATTTGATAATAATTCTTCACGTGATTCTTCAATACCTTTAGATGCTATACATATCGGTGTATTTTTATTATAATATGGTTTTATTTTATCTACGGTAATATCAACATATTTACTTGCTGTTATTATATAGATAATGCTTGTATCTTCTACAGCATCTTTTATACTGGTTGTGATACTTATATTTTTAGGTATATCTGTATCAACTATCGAAATTAATTTTTTAGTCTCATTAAATTCTTCTAGTTTTTTCGGATTTTCTGTCCATATTACTATTTTATTATTTTTATTTTTAGCTAGGGCTTTACTTATGGCCAAGCTATAAATTCCTAATCCAATTACACTTATTTTCATTTTTCATTCCTCATTTCTTGATGTAATTTATTTAAACTTGTTTCAATTTTATTATTTTTAGATATATAATATTTTTTACCGATTAAATTTTTAGGCATGTAATTTTGTTTTACCCAATCATTTGGATAATTATGGGGATACAAATAATTTGGGCTATTCGTTTTTATATTATCTGGTACGTTTCCAGTTGATCCTTTTCTTATATCATTCAGTGCTGCATCTAATGCTAGATGTGAACTATTGCTTTTAGGGGATAATGCCATTTCAACCACAATTTCACCAAGAGGTATTCTAGCTTCTGGGAGTCCAACTAATTCAGCCGCACTTATAGCGGCCATTACTCGTGGACCTATACCAGGATTAGCTAAACCTATATCCTCGTAAGCAATTACACTTAATCTTCGGTAAATACTGTCTAAATCTTCTGCTTCAATTAATCTAGCTAAATAGTGTAGGGAAGCATCGACGTCACTTCCACGAATTGATTTTTGTAAGGCACTTAAAACATCATAGTGTCCATCTCCATCTTTATCATGAAAAAATACTGGCTTGCTATTTATTTTTTTTAGTTCATCAATTGTAATGTTTTTATCACTAGAGTAATATGCAACTTCTAATAAATTTAGCGCAAATCGCATGTCACCACTTGATAATGAAGCAATATAAGATATAGCTTCGTCATTAATTTTTATATCTTCAAAGTTATTTAAAGCTTTTTTTAATCCATCTTTTATATCTTCAGCCGTAAGTTCATGAAGTTCAAATATTTGACATCTGCTTCTTATAGCGGGATTAATTTTATGATATGGGTTTGATGTTGTAAGTCCAATTAAGATAATTGTTCCATTTTCTATAAATGGTAGTAATAAATCTTGTTTGTCTTTATTCATTCTATGTATTTCATCTATTACTAAAACCATTTCTCCATACATTTTTGCTTCCATAATCGCAGTGTCAAAATCACTTTTGTTATTAATCGTGGCGTTTAAAAATTTATAATGTAAATTTAATTCTTCAATTAAAGCATTAGCAATACTTGTTTTTCCTATACCTGGTTTTCCATATAAGATCATTGAAAAAAGTCTCTTGTTTTTTACAAGATTAGTAAGTATTTTGCCATCTCCGATAAGGTGACTTTGTCCAATTATATCATCCAATTTCTTTGGTCTTAATTTATCTGCTAAAATTTCCATAATATCACAATAATAATTATAGCACATTTTCTAAAAATTTGATACAATGTTTATAAGAAATAAGGTGATGTTTTTTTGAGAAATATTATTGATAATATTATAGATAAAGATGTAATAGATTATTTGGAATACTTAAAATATGAAAGAAGAGTTTCTATAAATACAATAGATTCGTATGGAGAAAATTTGCTTTTATTAAGTGATTCAATGAATAAAGATTTAATTAACTTAAAAAAAGAAGAAATTAAAGATTTTTTAACAAAAGTAAATGCAACCCAAAGAACTAAAGCACATTATTTAACAGTTTTTAATTCTTTTTATAAATATTTGGTATTTATGGATAAATTGAAAGATAATCCTTGTGATGGTATTAAAAGTCCCAAGTTGGAAAAGAAATTACCTACATACTTAACTAGTGAAGAGATTGATAAACTTTTAGATATTCGCCTTACAAAACCAATTGACTATAGAAATAAAGCTTTATTGGAACTTATTTATGCAACTGGAGGTAGAATAAGTGAAATAATATCGCTTGAATTAAATCAAATTGATTTTGATGAGTGTGTAATTAGGGTTACTGGTAAAGGTAAAAAAGATAGAATAATTCCAGTCGGTGATAAAGCTAAATATTCTTTATTAATTTATTTAAATAATTATAGACCTTTTTTAGTTAAAAATGATACATGCAATTATGTATTTTTAAATAAAAATGGAGAAAAAATTAGTAGACAAGGGGTATTTAAAATATTAAAAGAACTAGCAAACAAAGCTGGAATAAAAAAAGAAATCAGTCCACATACGTTAAGACATTCATTTGCTACAAATCTTCTTAATAATGGTGCTGATTTAAGAGTTATTCAAGAACTTTTAGGACATGAAAATTTAGAAACTACAGAGATTTACTCACATTTACAAAACAAAAAAATAGAGGAAGATTATAGTAATCATCCTCATGCGCATATCTAAAAACTATCTACAGTTTTCGTTACGAGCTTCATTACGTGCATTTGATCTTGCATTAGCTTTACTAGAATTTTTAGCATTTTTTCTGGCTTTGCTTCTTGCGTTTTCTCTATTTTTCATGTACACTTTTACCTCCCACTATTATTATGTAACAAATATTGTTTTTTAATCATATATTTTATGGTAAATTAAGGAAGTGATTTTTATTAAAAATATTGGTATAACCACAAGAATTCTTACTAATGATATCGGTATTCAAATAGAAAAAATACCACATTCTTTAGTAAATAAATTAGAAAAATTAGGGGTAAATATTATAATTATTCCTAATGTTAAAAATATAGATTTTTATATAAAGTTATGTGATGGCTTTATTATCCCTGGTGGTGAGACATGGAGTTTAGTTGATGTAGAAGTATTAAAACATGCTATGAAATATGATAAACCGTTGATAGGTATTTGCGCAGGTATGCAATTATTAGCTAATGCTGATAGTTTTTTAGATAATACAATAAAGGTTGGTAATAATAGTCATTATGTTTCAAATAAGGAATATGTTCATGAAATTACTATATATGATGGCATCTTAAAAGATATTCTAAAGAAAAAGAAGATTTTTGTTAATAGTAGGCATCATGATACGGTAATTAGTAAAGATTTCTTTAAAGTAGAAGCTATGTCAGATGATGGTATTATTGAAGCTATAAGTTTAAATGGATATAAATTTATATTCGGAGTTCAATGGCATCCAGAAGATATGAATGATGAAAATCAAGAAAAAATATTTAACTATTTTGTTAATATAATTTGATTTTTATATAAATACATGGTACTATCTAGATAAGGAGATATGATTATGATTGAAAGAACTATCCATGGCTTGAGTTTGTCAGAGTTATCTTTTATTATATTTTCAGGCAAGTTTGATAAAGATTTACAAAGAGATGCTGGTCATGAACTACAAAGAAGATTTTCTAAATCTACATTTTCTTTAGAAGCCTTTTTAGAGTATGAGAAAGACACTATTAAAAAAAGAGGTAATTGTATTGATGATTATTTAATTTCCCAGAACGCATCAATTTCTTTACTATTGAATTTGTATTTTTCGTCTGTATATAAAAAAGAAGTTTTTCAACACGGAAACTTATTATTTAGCGAAAATTTGTTATGTCATAGTGATGGAGAAAATACTTTTTTTGTTAAGGCTTTAAGATATGAATTAAAAAGATTAGAAAATACTAAAAGTCCTTATTTATCTAAAGAAGAAACCGATTTATTGAATTCTGTAATAGAGTCTTTAAAGGAAAGAATAAATAAAAAACAACCTATATGGTATGAAAGTTCATTAACTGAATGTACTTTGGATATTATGAATGACTCTTTAATAACCTTATTTCCAGTAATTAGTTATTTATCAGTTTACAACTTTCTTTTGCAGGATTTAGCTAAATTATCATTGCAAAAGAAGGCTATCATGAATTCAATGAAAACTACAACAGTTGATTATTCTATTTTTTATAATGAAGAAATAAAAAGAAGCTTAATTAAATAATATTGTTCACTATGATATTTATTATTATTTATTATCACAAAAGAATTTAATCAAATAAAATAACATATAATTTGATGGTGATGTTATGGAAATAATTGGGCCTCTTATTATATCTACAATTGCAGGATTATCAACATTAATCGGAGCTATTCCAATATTTTTTAATATAAAAGAAAAGAACTTAAACAAATTTATAAGTTTTTGTCTTTCTTTTTCAATTGCTATAATGATATCTATTAGTATTTTTGATTTGATCCCAACTTCTTTTTTTGAAATAGTAAATTTTTATGGAATAGGGAAAACATTTATAATATTGTTAATTGCTTTTATTATTAGTTATATAATCATTACATTTTTGAGCTCTTTAGTTGAAAAGGAAAGTAAAGGTATTGATTTATATAAACTTGGTATTCTAAATATGATAGTTTTGATTCTTCATAATTTACCTGAAGGAATTGCAACATTTTTAAGTAGTTATCATAGCATTAATCTTGGTTTAAGATTATCAATTGCCATTATGCTTCATAACATCCCAGAAGGAATATCCATAGCTGTACCAATATATTATGCAACTGGTAGTAGAAAAAAAGCTATAAAGTCAACTTTAATATCTGGATTATCAGAACCTTTAGGAGCTATTCTAGCTTATATATTTTTAAAAAGTTTTGTATCAGAACTAATGATAAGTATAGTTTTAATTGTTGTGGCAGGATTAATGATTACTTTATCAATACAAGAAATGCTTCCTAGAGCATTAAAATATAAAGAAAATAATTGGATTTATTTAGGACTTGTAATTGGAACAGTACTAGTAATTATAAATGTAATTATTAGTTAATATGCTGATTAAGAGTGGGGTGGAGTATTTTTTTCTAAAACTGTTTGTGGAAATTAATGGGACATATTATTATATGATTTATTGTAGTATAAACAAAAAGTTATTTCAAATACAAAAGATATATGATTTATATCAAATAATTAGATCATTTTATTTAAAGAAAAGTCTTAAAAAATAATATTAATATATAATTGTTTTTAAATAGAATTATAATTATTTTTTTGATAATCAAGTTAACATAATATATATTATTCTCTATATATATAAATGATTTCAAAAGACCTTTTTTTAAATTGTTATTTTCTAAAACTCTCTATTTTAAATGCTTTTTGGTATTGTGTTATAAACGTGTATATATATAAACAAAACAATAATTATTAATTTATATATTTTTTTAAAATAGAAATTTAAATTTATATCCTTATTAATATTTTAAATAAGGATATATACGTATATATGCGTACATGAAAAAGCCCCTACTTCAATAAAAAAACGATAGGGGGCTTTAATTTAATTTTTGGTAACAATTTTATTAAATATAATGGATATAATAATCATTAAAATAAAATCTATACATAGTTTGCTTATAATTAAATTAATATTTAAAATATTATATAAAATGTAAATAAAAAAGCACGATAATATTATTCTAAATATTTTTTTTAATAAAAATAATATGTTTTTTTGTATGTAATTATTTTGATATACACTTTTGTAATTTAAAATAATGTGTAATATTATCCCTACTCCTTCTGCAAAAATATTAGCAAATAAAATACCTTCTAAATCATTTGTTGAGTTTCTTAAATAAAATATTAATATAAATATAATTAAGCTTATAATATACGGAATAATTGCTTTATATATGTATGGTAAAAGTATTTTTAGATAGGGGAGTATTTTAAAACCACTATCCCCTACTCCATTTTGATTCTTTTTCCATATAGTTTTGATCTTTTTTTCTTTTACTATAAGATCGTTATTTACAATGGATATTAAATAATTATCTTGTTTATTTGCAATTATTTCTTCAAATAATTTGATGTTTATAGCTTTAATATCCGGTAAAACTGCTTTAAAATTAGTGTTAAATAAATTATTAAATACATTATTTATAAATTCTTTTTTTATTTGTTTTGAATCATTTGTACCAAATACAATTGCATCAGTATTTTTTAAAGAATCATCACAACACTTAATAATGTCATCACTTGAGACATTTAAATTATCTAAAAATACTATAGTTTTTATATTTAATTTATTGTTTTTAATAAAGTCAAATATATTACTTGGATAATTATTTATACCATCAATTATATGATACTTTTCACTATTTAAATTAAAGTTAAGCTTGTTACATATTATTATATTTGCGAAAAATTCATTAAATTTATCTAAAGTTTTTTCAGTTTTTATAATATCTTTATTGTATAAATTACATACCAATAATATTTCTTTATTCATTACATCATCACCATTTCTTTTTTATTTAAAAAGCACTTTGTCAGTGCTTCTTTTAAATACTTATTTCTGTTCCATCTGTGCAGTAACATGTTTCAGATTCATCATCTATTGAAAATACGTCTCCAGATGGGCACATACTTTTACAAGTATCTTCCATTAAATTATCATCAATATCTGACCAAGAATTTAGTAATCCAGATAAACTATTAAAAAATTCAAAACTACTTGCTTTTGACATAAAGTTTGTCATTATAGTTGCTGTTTCTTCATCTGTTAAATTAGTAATTTCTTTGCCACCAGATAGGGATTTTTTAGTTACTAAATTTTCTCCATATGTGGTATTTGTTTTAATTTCTAATCCCAGATTATATGTGTCGTAGTCAACTGTAACTTTTCCACTTAAATCTTCTTTTTTATTATCAATTGTTGATTTAATATTTCCATTAATTTTAACATTTTCTGAATTTACTTTTAAATCTATATTTGATGTATTTTTATTTTCCGGAGTGATTGTCATGTCAACATTTACTTGATCTGATTTTAATACAAATATTGTTTTTTCTTTTGTTATTTCTAATTTAAGTTGATCTTGATTTTCATTAGTTCCAGAAATTGTAAGATATATTGATTTATTATTACATTCAATTTCCATTGTTTCATTAGCTGTAGTTATTTTATATTTGTCTTTTTCAATGTTTTCGCCCTTAATTACTTCTTCATCTGATTCAATTGTAAAATTATCTACTTTATTATTTGGAAGTTTAACTTTTACTGTAATTTTTATTGGTTCAACATTGAAACTTGTTGATATTGTATCATTATTTTCTAAATCTTTAAATATATTATTTAACTTTTCATCATTTTTAATTAAACTTTCAAATTTACTAATTACTTTATCTTTGTTTTCATCATTAATTTCATAAGTGTAAGTTGCACTTAAACCATTTATTTTAGTTGTTACAATCGCTTCATTCATGGCTTCAGCATAATATGTAATTAATTTATTAACTGCATATTTCCAGTTATCTGGATTTATTAAATCTTTATATTGATTTAATGTTTCTTTCATTGTTGTAAATGGATTTTCTTCCATATCTGTAGTAAGTAGTTCATTATAAACATCTTTGCTATCTAAATAAACTTTATTGTTTAATAGAGTCATATTAGCATCTAGTTTTCCACTATTTTGCGTTAAACTAATTGCTGTATCAAGATAACTATCTTTAATACTCATTTCTTCTTTTATGTTTATACCAAGATTATTTATACTCTTTAGTTCACTTGATGTTGATGTTAATTTTAAATCCATACTTCCTTTTAGATCATATTTGTCAATATTTGCCAATAAATCATTATTGCTAATATTAGCATTTTCAAAAGCATTATCAATCCATGTTGTAATTTCTTTAGCACTTTTAGTTAAAAAACTTTCTGCATTAAATGTACTCTTTAAATAAAAGAATCCACCAGCTAATAAGGCTACTACTACAACAATTGCAACTATACCAATTATTAGGCCTTTTTTACTTTTAGGTTCTTTAAAACTATCATTTTGATTAGTATTAAAGTTTTGACTAGCCATATTAATTGTTGGTTGAGAAATTGTAGTAGAATTATTATTCATAGCATTTTGAATGTTTTGTGATGCTGTATCAATTTCTATTCCAATTTGTTCATTATTGTTTGGATTTAATGATATACCTCCTTCTGGATTATTTTGTGCGTTATTCGTCGTTGGTTGTTCATTTTCAATTTCGTTATTCATTTTTTCTACCTCTCTATTCTAATTCTATTTAATTGTAACATTAATTCTACAAAATGTCACTAATTTTTTAATAAAAATAAAAATTTCCATATGGAAACTTTTATTTCATGTATTTTTTGAAGTTTTTAAATTCTGGTGCATCTTCTAAATCGGTTTTTGCTAGATCTTGTAATAACGATTTTTGCTTACGATCTAGTTTTGTCGGAGTTATTATATTTACAACTGCATACATGTTACCTTTGGAAATTGAATTTGGCAATTTTATGCCTTTACCCTTAATCTTTAATTTTGTGTAATTTTGTGTTCCGGCTTTTATCTCTAATATAATATTACCATATAAAGTTGGTATTTCTTTTTTACATCCAAGTGCGGCATCTACAAAAGTTATTGGTACTTCAAGATAAATATCTGCACCATCTCTTTCAAATAGTGGATGTTCTTTAATTTTAAATTCCAAGAAGACATCTCCATTTGGTCCACCATTTATTCCGGCGTTACCTTTACCACTTAATCTTAATTGATATCCTTCATCAACACCTTCTGGAATTGTAACCGTTAAAGTTTTAGTTTTATCTACTACACCTTTACCACGACATACATCGCAAGTGGTTTCATAAGTTTTACCTAATCCTTTACAATCTGGACATGTTTTTTGCGTTTGCATATAACCAAATATGGTTTGGGCTTGTTCTAAAACTTTTCCAACTCCACCGCATGTACGACATGTATTTTCATTAAATCCACCTTTTCCTTTACAAGAACTACATTCACTAGTTAAGTTAAGTTTTACATCTTTTTCACAACCAAAAGCAGCTTCTTCAAAAGTTAAATTTAACACTACTCTTATATCTTCACCTTTTCTTGCTCTACTACTGGATCTAGAACTTCTACCGAAACCAGAGAAACTTGAGAAACCCCCGCCAAAAAGATCACCTAAAATGTCTTCTAAATCAATGTCTCCCATATTAAATCCTTGGAATCCGGATGCTCCAGCTCCCCCACCATTTTGGAAAGCGGCATGACCAAATTGATCATATTGACGTCTTTTATTAGGGTCGGATAAAACTGCATAAGCCTCTCCGATTTCTTTAAACTTTTCTTCGGCACCAGGATCTTTATTAATATCTGGATGGTATTGTTTTGCAAGTTTTCTAAACGCGCTTTTTATTTCTTCATCAGTAGCATTTTTGCTAACCCCTAGTATTTCATAATAATCTTTTTTATTCATTTTTTACTCCTTTCCTGCAATAGTTATATTTTCAAGTAGTAACGATGGAGCAGTTACACTTAAATATTCTTTCGTTAAGTCATTTCCAACTTCACATACATTTTTAAATACTTCAAAAATATTTGTTGATAAAATTATCATATTTAAACCTTTAGTTAATTTTCCATTTTCTACAAGTATACCTTCGGCTTGAACAGATATAACACCGGTTTTTTTATCTACTCCTGCATGGAAACCATAAGCTTCATCAATAATTATACCATTATTAAGTTTTTTTATCATTTCTTCATATGTGGTTGTTCCTGGTTCTATAAATAAATTATTTACTCCATCAGCATTTCCAGTTGGTTCCTTTTTGGTAATGTTTGCATATTCTAAATTATTAAGTTTTTTTACAAAAACACCATTTTTAACTATAGTTTGGTATTTTTTTATAGTTCCTTCACTATCAAAATTTTTATTATTAATTCCATTTTGAGAGTCTTCAATAATACTTATTTTATCACTAAAAATTTGCTTATTAAATTGATTTGTAAAAACTGATTCTTTTAAAAATATATTTTTACTTTGAAACGAATCTGCAAAAGTTGCAAGTATACTAGTTACGACATTGTTAGTCAATAATACCTTATATTTGTTAGTTTTAACAGACTTACTATCTAATTTAATTACAGCGTCATTTAATCTTTTTATTAAGTAATTTTTGAAATTTTGAAAATCATAATCTTTTGTATAATATCCTAAATATAATACTCTGGTTATACCATCTTTTTCTACCGTTATGGTTGATCCATAAACATTAAAGTAATTTTCTTCATTCATATTACAATTATTATTTGTAATTTTACTTTCATTTTCATAGTAAGAGTATGCTCCTTCAATATTTTTAATCCAAGAATACTCTTTCTTTAATTCATTTAATGATTTTAAATCACTTTTTACTTCATCAAAATCTACTGGCATTTTATTTTTTTCTTTTTTGCTAAATTTGCCATGACATAAAGTGTTTTTATTTTTATTATCTTGAATAGAAAATATAGATTCTAAAGAATTTAATAATTCTTCTGTATTTTTTAAGTTTTCAGTTATTATTTGAATACATTTTTCTTCTTTTATCGCTTTAATTTTAAATCTGGTTACATCTGATATTTGAAATAATTTAATAGTATCATTTAAAGAATTTATATCTGTGCATTTATTTCTTGTCTCAAATATTTCAATATCTATATTTCTTTTTTTAGCTTCTGTAATTAATTTATTCTTCACTTTTTTCACCTCCGATGAGAATTTTGCTAACTCTGATACGTGGCATTCCTACATTAACTGGAACATTTCCACTGATAGAGCCACACATTCCTTGCCCAAGCTCTAGATTGTCGCCAACCATATCTACATTACCTAAAATATCTTTACAGTTACCAATTAAACTGGCTGATTTAACACATTCGGCTAATTTTCCATCACGGATCATGTAAGCTAAATCGCAAGCAAAGTTAAAGTCTCCGGTTTCTGGTGACACACTTCCACCACCCATTTTTTTTGCATATAGGCCTAATTTTATATCTTTTATCATATCATCAAAGGAATCAGTTCCGTTTTTTAGATAAGTATTATTCATTCTTGATGTCGGAGCATAAAGATAACTTTCTCTTCTACTGCTTCCGGTTGGTTCCATTTTCATTTTACGATTATTTATTTCATCAATTAGGAAGCTCGTTAATATACCATTAGTAATCAAATGATTTACTTTTGTTTGACAACCTTCATCATCTATTTTTGTACTTCCCCATTCATTATTTAGGGTTCCGTCATCTATTATACTTACTTTTTCATTTGCTATTTTTTTATTTAGATCATTGCTTAATACTGATAATCCATCTGCAACAGCAGTTGCTTCCATTGCATGACCACAGGCTTCATGAAATATTACTCCACCAAAACCGTTTTCAATAATTACTGGCATTTCAGCCCCTATACAAGGTTTAGCATATAATTTATCTATTCCTTCTTTAATAGTTGTATCTAATTCTTTTTTAAAATCGATTTCATCTAAAAAATCTAGACTACTCGTTTTACCATGTGAGTAAGTTATGCTACATGATTTATCTTGATCTTTTAATCCGATTGTTATATATATTCTACTTCTTATACGGTCTTCACTTTTATATAATCCATTTTCTCTAGCAATAGTTACTTTTTGAATTACATTTAAAAGTCTGATATTAACTTGGTTAACTCTAGAGTCAGAATTTCTAATGTAGTCATCAAGTTTCTTAAATAAGATTTTCAAATCTTGATCAGAATAATGCGTCTCATTATTTTTTTTGTATTTTTGAAGTCTTTTTAGTTTAATATCAGAAAATTTTACTTTATCTTTAATATTTTTGTTAAGTAAATTTATAATATCAAAAATGTTTTTCTTATCAAATTTATTTGTTGCTGCATAATAAACGTTTGTATTATTTGCTAAACGTAGTCCTAATCCATTTGAAAAATCTATATGATAGCCATCAAGTATTTGATTTACAAAATTGTAAGTTTTTGTTTTTGTTTCTTCAACAAATATTTCTGCAAAATCTCCGCCGGTAGATAACATAGCATTTAGGATGCTTTCTAATTTTTCTTTTTTCATTCATTTCTCCTTAAACGGTCAAAAAGAGAGTTAAGACGCTCTCTTTTTTCCTTATTTAATTTTATTTTTCTTCGTATGTGGCATCTTCAACTTTTTCATGGTCACTATCACCACTACTGTTTTCTGTATTATTAGCATTGTCTTTAGCAGCTTGTTCATATACTTTTTGAGCTAAATCCATAGCAACTTTATTTAGTTCTTCAGATGTTTTCTTAATTTCATCAATGTCAGTTCCTTCAAGAGCTTTTTTAGCTTCAGCAAGTTTTTCTTCAGCATTCTTTTTATCATCTTCAGAAATTTTATCACCAAGATCGTTAATTGCTTTTTCAGTTGCAAATACAATACTATCAGCATTATTTCTTACTTCAGCTTCTTCTTTACGCTTTTCATCAGCTTCTTTGTTAGCTTCAGCTTCTTTCATCATCTTATCAATTTCTTCATCACTAAGGTTTGTTGATGAGGTAATTGTAATTGATTGTTCTTTATTTGTACCTAAATCTTTAGCTGTAACATTAACTATACCATTTGCATCGATATCAAATTTAACTTCAATTTGAGGTACTCCACGTCTTGCTGGAGGTAAATTAGTTAATTGGAAGTTTCCTAGTGTTTTGTTATCGTTAGCCATTGGTCTTTCACCTTGTAAAACATGGATGTCAACAGCTGGTTGATTATCTACGGCAGTTGAGAATACTTGAGATTTACTTGTTGGAATTGTTGTATTTCTAGGAATTAAAACAGTCATAACATTTCCTAAAGTTTCAATACCTAGTGATAGAGGTGTAACATCAAGTAATACGATATCATCAACTTCACCAGTTAAAACACCACCTTGGATTGCAGCTCCCATTGCAACTACTTCATCTGGGTTAACACTCTTGTTAGGTTCTTGTCCAAGTTCTTTTTTAACAAGTTCTTGAATGTATGGAATACGGCTTGATCCACCAACTAAAATTACTTTATTAATATCTTTAGCACTCATTTTTGCATCTTTCAAAGCTTTTCTAACTGGTTCAAGTGTTGAATCGAATAAATCGCGACATAAATCTTCAAATTTAGCTTTTGTTAATGTCATATCCATATGAACTGGTCCTTCATCATTTTGAGCGATGAATGGTAGACTTATTTGAGTAGTTGTCATACTTGATAAGTCTTTTTTAGCTTTTTCAGCAGCGTCTTTAATTCTTTGCATTGCCATTGTATCTTTGCTTAAATCAATACCATGATCTTTTTTAAATTCTGAAACTAAATAATCAGTTACACGAGCATCAAAGTCATCTCCACCTAGACGATTATTACCACTTGTTGCTTTAACTTCAAATACGCCATCACCTAGTTCTAGAATAGATACATCGAATGTTCCACCACCTAGGTCATAAACTAAAATAGTTTGTAATTTATCTTGTTTATCAAGTCCATATGCTAGGGCTGCTGCTGTTGGTTCATTTATAATTCTTTCTACTTCAAGTCCGGCAATTTTACCAGCATTTTTAGTGGCTTGACGTTCTGCATCGTTAAAGTATGCTGGAACTGTAATAACTGCTTTTGTTACTTTTTCTCCAAGATAACTTTCAGCATCTTTTTTTAGTTTTCCTAGAATTTTAGCACTAATTTCTTCTGGAGTCCATTTCTTTCCACCAGCTTCTACTTTTTCATTAGTACCCATTTTTCTTTTTATTGAAGAAATAGTGTTTTTAACATTAGTTACGGCTTGTCTTTTAGCAACTTCACCTACTAGTTCTTCATCTCCTTTAAATGCTACAACAGATGGAGTTGTTCTATTTCCTTCTGCATTAGCTATAACTTTTGGTTCTCCTCCTTCAAGTACTGCAACACATGAATTTGTAGTACCTAAGTCAATACCTATAATTTTACTCATATTTAATCATTCCTTTCTTTATTTATTTGTGAGCTTAATTATTCATTTACTTTTACCATAGCAACTCTGATAACTTTATCTTTGTAAGTATATCCTTTTTGTAGGACTTCTACTACAACATTGCTTGGTAAATTTTTATCATTATCAGTTAGAACTGCTTCCATTTTATTGGGATCAAATTCTAAACCTTTACAATCAATTTCCTTTACTTCTAGTTCATTTAATATACTAACTAGATTGGTGTAAATCATTTTAAATCCGCTTAAAAATTTTGATACTTCATCGGATAAATCACGATCATCTAACATTATTGCTCTTTCAAAATTATCTACGATAGGTAATATTTTTGTAATTAGCTTTTCACCATCATATTTGCATAGCTTGCTAATCTCTTCATCATTTCTTCTTTTCATATTTTGCATTTCAGCTAAAGTACGAAGTAATTTTTCATTTAGTTTTGCATTTTCTAAAGCTAACTTATTGTTATTATTTTTAATTTTATTTGGTTCCTTTTTCTTAATATTTTTAACTTTTTGTTTTCCATTTACTTTTACTTCTTTATTTTCCATTAATTATCCTTTCTATTATCAATTTCATCATCAATATACTCAAGTAAACCAACAATTCTTTGATAATCCATTCGCTTTGGACCTATTACTGCAATAGTTCCTTCTTCACCATTAATATGGTATTTCTTTCTAATAATTGTAACATTGGAATCAAAATCTGTTTCTTCACCAATATATACTTTAATGTTATCTTCATCACTATTTTCTTCAACTTTCGTAATAAATTCTTTATCTTCTAATTTATTGGCAAGTCTTTTTAGTTCTCCGATATCATTATATTCAGGCTGTTCAAAGATTTTAGTTTTACCTGTAACATGAATATTACTGTTATTGCTTACAAAATCATTAAAAGCATCATAGAAAATATTGTAGATAGTTTCATATTGACGTATTTGATTTTTAATGATTGGCTTTACTTCAAGTTCAAGTCTTTTACTTACATCGTTAATTGGTGTTCCCACAAGCATTTTATTTATTATTTCACTTGTTTTTATAACTTCTTTAACATTAATAGTATTTGGTAAATTAAACATTTTATTTTCAACGTTTCCTTTATCTGTACAAACTACTGCAACAACTTGGTTATTGCCTAAATCTATTATATTTATCTGTAATAAGTTATTGTTAATGCTACTTTTACCTAAAACTACACTTGTATAATTGGTTATTTCACTAATAATGTCCATACATTTATTGATAGCATCGTTAAGTTCAATGTCGGTATTTGTAAAAATCTTTTGAAGTTTAAGCATATCACTTCCTGTAAGTTTTTCAGGTTCCATTAAGTTTTTTACATAATATCTATATCCAGCTTCACTTGGAACTCGGCCTGATGATATATGGTTCTTTTCTAAATATCCCATGTCTTCTAGAATAGCCATTTCGTTTCTTATCGTGGCACTAGAACAATTAAATATATCACATAGGGCTTTTGATCCTACAGGTTTTACTGTTTTGATATATGTTTCAACAATTGTTTTTAAGAGATTATTTTTTCTTTCATCCATTATATTACCTCTATTAGCACTTATTCTTTACCAGTGCTAATATCATTATAATATTATGATTAGCACTTGTCAATATATAACTGCTAATTTTTTAAAAAAGTGTAAAATAAAAAAATAGATTCTAATTCTAATCTATTTTTCTAAATTTTCTATGGCTTTTAAAACAGCAATTTTACCATATTCATATGTTAATCCCCCTTGAAGATATGCTATATATGGTTTACGTATTGGCCCATCACAAGAAATTTCAATTGATGATCCTTGGGTAAAAGAACCTGATGCCATAATTACTTCATCATCATATCCAGGCATCGGAGATGCAACAGGTAAGACATGTGAATCAATAGCACTTCCCATTTGAATTCCTTCAACAAATTTTATTAATAATTCTCTTTTATTAAAGGTAATAGTTTCTACGATGTCATTTCTTTCTTCATTCCATTTGGGGCTTACTTCATAACCTTTTTCTTCTAGAAATAAAGAGGCAAATACTACAGTTTTTAAGGCGCTGGCAACAACACTCGGAGCAAAGTATAAACCTTGTAAAAACATTTTGTTAGCACCTAGACTTGGACCAACTTCATTTGCTTCACCTGGAACATTTAATCTTTCACTACATAAAGTAATTAGTTCTTTTTTACCTACAATATAGGCACCATTTGATGCTATTCCTCCACCAAGATTTTTTATTAAAGACCCAACACATATATCTGCTCCAACTTCAATAGGTTCTTTTTTACCTACAAACTCACAATAGCAATTATCAACCATTACTATAATATCTTTATCAATATCTTTTATTAAATTAATTACTTTTTCTAATTTTTCTATGCTAATACTTTTTCTAGTGCTATACCCAATTGATCTTTGAATTTCTATTAATTTTACTTTATTTTCATTTAAATATTTTGCTATTTTCTCATAATCAAAATCATTATCTTTTAATTCTATTTCATCATATTTTATATTAAATGATTTTAAACTACTTGGATTATCATTAAAACCAATTATGCTATCTAGTGTGTCATATGGTTTTCCACTAATGGATAAAAGTGTATCATTTGGTCTTAACAAGGCAAACAAAGCTGTAGATAGAGCGTGAGTTCCTGATATAAATTGATTTCTTACTAAAGCAGATTCAGATTTAAAGATTGTTTTATAGACATTTTCTACGACATCTCGACCAATATCCCCATAACCATAACCGGTTGTCATATTAAAATGTGACTCACTTACTTGATTTTTCCAAAATGCTTCAAGAACTTTTTTACTATTAAAATAACATACATCATCAATCTGTTTAAATATAGGTTCTAGTTTTTCTTCACATGACTTTATATATTCTTCATTCATTTTATTCCTCCATCTATTTTTAATATGCAATCATTTACATATGTATTATTTGCTAAAAAATATACTGCATCTGCTATTTCTTCTGGAGTAGCAAATCTATTTAATAATATTTTTTCTTCTTCTTTTTTCTTAAAATCTTTATCTATATCTTTTGTCATATCTGTTTTAATCCAACCCGGAGCTACAGCATTAACACGTATATTCGGAGATAAGTATTTTGCTAAATTGTGAGTAAGACTAATTATTCCAGCTTTAGATGCGTCGTAATCAATACTTTCTATGTAACTTCCGTTATATATATTGTTGCTTGATATATTAATAATGCTTCCTTTTTTTAAAGCCTCTAAAGCATATTTACATATTAAAAAAGTGCCAAGTAAATTAACATTTAAAACCTTCATAAATTCATGACTTGTTTTATCTTTAATGCTATTATCAATTGCAATACCGGCATTATTTATAACTACATCAATATTACCAATATCATTTTTTATATTAGCAAACATATTTTTTACTTCTTCTTCATTAGATACATCACATTTATATAAAAAACATTTAATACTATAATTATTTTCTAATTCTTCTTTTAAATCATTTGCTTCCTTTTGACTTTTATTATAATTAATTATTATATTATAATTATTGCTTGCAAAAGTTTTTGCAATTGATGAACCAAGTCCACGTGAGGCCCCGGTTATAAATACAGTTTTCATTAAATCACCACATAGATATTGTACACTATACTAAAGAAAAATAAAAGAGATTTGTTTCTCTTTTAATTCAAAATTACTCCATTTTCATCAAATGTATAATGTGGAATATCAAATTCTTCGGTTTCGCTTTTTTTAGGTTCTGTATTTGTTACAAAACCATTTTGATCAAAATTATAATTGCTTGTTGATTCTTTTTCTTCTTGATTTTTAACCCCGATTACTATACCATTTTCATCAAATTCATAAATAAGTTTTGATTCTTTAAGATTAGTATCATCAACTTTTGGTATTTCCACAGCAACTTCATTGGTTACAACACCAGACTTATCAAAGGTAAATTTAAATTTACTTTCAATTTCTTTGGTATCACTAATTACTTTGTCATCTTTCTTCACATCTAATAAATTACTTAGTTCTAAATCTACGAATGGTATTTTTTCAATACTTTCTTTTACTTCTTTACTATTAAATGGATTACTGATACTATCTTCGATTATAGAATTATCTTCTTTAACGGGACTAAGTTCATCATATACCACAACGCCATTTTCATCAAATTTAACATTGATAAATGAAGACTTTGTTTCTAAATTCTTATCATCACTAGGTTCATCTTTTAAATTAGTATTTAATTTATTAAATGATTCATCTATATAACCATTAAATACAACACTAGATATATCGCTATGATTAAAAGAATAACTATTGTTTTTTATTAGTAATCCTTCAGGATAACTACATCCAACATAATCATATATTCTAACAGCATTATTATATTCTAAACTATAATAACCAATTATCATTATTTTTTTATCATTACCTTTTAACTTTACTACACTACCTATAGGTAAATATTTATTTGGCATTTTTATACCTCCTTTTTTATTCTTTTATTTAACTTTACTTACTTTCCTTTTTAAATTATATTTGGGAATTCTATTTACTGTATTTCTTAGAACATTATCAAAATTTGCATAACTACTATTACTTGCATTAACCCACGTTAAAGTGTTTTTTAAATTATTTTTAATACTTTTTATATCTGTTAATAAACTTGCAAATATATCTTTACTACTAAAATCAAATGGGGCTTTTATGTATGTGTTGGCAATTTCTAATGCCCTAATTGATGAAGACAAATTAGTACTTACTTCTGTATTATTATAATCAATATATATTTTTGTCATAACTTTGATACTTCCTTGCTATATTTTGTAACTCTTTTCCACTCGATGATAAAATATTCCCATAACTTTTTAATATTTCACAAAATTTTTTAAACTCTTCTAAATCTTTTTTAATATCCGTTTCATACTTTTTAGCACTAATTCCTTGCCAATAACCTTTTGTAAATAATTCATTTATTGTAGAATAAGCTTCTAAAAACAATTTATTTACATCATCACTAAGTTCTGTAATTCTTCTTCCGGATGCAATTATTTCATCAGTATTTGCCTTCATTTATTATTCCTCCATAGCTTCACTTTCTAAGGTTTCAATAGATCTGTTTATACTACTAATTTTTCTATCAATCTCAGGCAATATATTATTTTCTAAAGTTCTAATAACTTTATCTAAGTTGTTTTTATTTATATTAAGTTTTCCTTTATCTGCTACGTTATCATCGTATAAATAAGTTTTTGCCAAGGCTTTATTAGCAATAGTTAAAGGATCAACTGCATTTTTTAGTGCTGCAACCAATCCTTCAACTTCATTTTTAAAACTTTGGTATTCACTTAATCTTCTATATAAAGAAGCTAAATCCATAACTTATCCTATTGAAGAGTTTCAGTATATTGAGAACCAGTTGCAAAGTTTCCTGCATTTCCAGATATCTTTTCACTCATGCTAGATGTTGCAGTAGCCCAAGCTTTTTCAACATCTGTTAATTTATCATTAAATGCTTTTAAATTACTAGTTAAATTGTTACAATAAGCAGCTACATTAGCTAAATAATTTTTTAAGGCAGCATCAATATCGGTTCCTTTGTATGCATCTAAACTGCTAATTTCAGTTTGCATTTCATTTACTTTATTTTGAATATTATCACACATTGTTGTAATTGCTGCTTTCATATTAGGTATTTCTCCGGCCTTTAAACCTATAACACCAACATTTGCTAAACTGTCTGTTTGGGTATTATCTCTTTGTTCTGCTCTTTCATCTTTCATTTTGTCAAATGATGTATTAACATTAAATGAAGACTTTTGTGTATCTACATTAAAATTCATATCTTTTCACCTTCCTTAATCTTCAATCATCATGTTTCTATCTTGATTAATAAAATCGTTTGATAGTTCATTTAATCTGTTTTCTAAGTCATAATATTCTTTATTTAATGCTGCTTTTAAATCTAGGCACTTTTTGTTAAATAATATTAGAAACTTATCTTTAGATTCTCCACTCCAACCTTTTTCAATTGCATTTTTTACATCTTGTTGTCCTGTTTCAATGATATTACTTGTTTGTTGAAGTACTATAGCTCTTATATCAGAGATGTATTTTTTCACACCAGATGATGATATACCATAGTTTACTTCATCAAAATTTAAATCTGCCATATTATTCCCATCCTTTCTTTTTTCTTAATTTATCTGCCGCTTCACTAACCATCTTATGGAAGTTATTTCTAACCTTTGTTAAATCATCACCATAGATTTCAATAGTATTTGCAACAGAGGCAAAATTTTCTTTAAAGTCTTCAAACGAGTTAAATAAGTCATTCGCACCTGATGATGAAAAAAAATCTTTAGCATTGTACATTGTTGTTTCAATTTCAAAAAGCTTTTTTTCTACTTCTTCTTTAATTCTATAACAATCAAGTATTGCTTTTTTCATTTTCTCATCATTAATACCACTAACGATATTTTTACTAGCCAAATACTCAGACATATCTAACAAGCCTCCTTTACTTTAATATACTTTAATTATAATTTATTGTATATTTAATGTCAACCTTAACGACTCAAATTGCTTGTAAAGTTGTCATCATATACTTTTAATATTGCATCTTTTTTATTTCCTATTCTACTTTCGTTTATATAATTTATAAAACTATTTTCAGTATCACTTAAAAATGAAATATTAATATCATTTATGGTAATCTCATTATTATACATATAATATAATTCTTTTAAATAATCTGTATCAACTTTTAAATTTATACTTATTACATCAAAAAACATTTCTTGAAATCTATAATAATTACTTAAAAAATATTCTAAATCTTCATACTTTGATTGATACCAAAGTTCCCTGCTTAATTCAAGTTCAAAAGCACTTATTAATTTGAATATATCATTTAAATTAACACTCTTACTTTCTATTCTTTGAGCCATATTAATATAAAATTCTTTAGATAATGATAGGGCAATTGATGATTTTAAAGTAGATTCAAAATTGTCATACTCCCCGGGTTTTATGGTTATTCCCTTTTTTTCAAGGTTTCTATAAAAATTATATCCCTCTTCGGCAGTATTACTATTAAATATAATGGTATAAGCATAAAACATTTTATTTACTTCATCATGAGTTAAATTTGGAAAACAAGCATATAAAGTATTTATATCTGATGAAAATAAAGTACATTCTATATCATAACTTGTATTAAATGTGGCAAATTTCATGAATTCCAAACTTTTTATTTCTCTTTCATATAAAGTACCTTTTTCATTTATACTTCTTCCAAGAGATTCAGCACTTGCTTCACTAAACCATGTCCAGTTGAAGGGATTTATTTCTTCATTACCAAAACTATATAAATATCCAACTTTATTTTTTAAACCAATATTATCTAATTCTTTTTTATTTGATCCGGTAAAAATATGCATTATTTCATGATTTAAAACATCATCTAAAGTATCTTTATCATTTGTTATATTGATTCCTAAAATTCCTTGATTAGGGTTATAGTATCCATAGTTATAGCCTTTATATAAAAAGATTTTTAATGTAGAAAGATTACTATTAATATGTTCTTTATCTAAATTAATACCTCGAGCTATTAATTTATTATAAATTCTAATTATTTTTTTACAAACATCATAAACAAATTCATCCGTAGTATTGTTATATGTATCATTATTAAATAAGTCTTGATACGCTTTGTTATTTTCTATTACTTTTTTATATAATACATTAATATCTAAATAATACTCACTAACTTTACTTACTTCATAATCTATATGTTTATTAGAATATAATTCTTCATATGGATATGTTACATCTATAGTCTTAACATAGTTTATAAAATTTTGCATCGAAGGCATATTAATAGTACTATTTAAAAAGTCTTTATCTTCATTACTTAGGGTAAGTCCATCATATTTTGATGCAATTATTTCAATTACTTTATTAGGTTTGGTTTCATTAGTAGTATTATCTTTACTTATTTTATTATCTTTTTGTATTCCACAGGAAGTTAAAAAAATATTTAAGGATAATAATACTAGTGCTATTCTTTTTTTTATATCCATATTTACACCTTCATCTTTATTTTAACAAAAATACTCTCATAATAAAAGAAAAGAAGCTTTTAAAAAGCTTTCTTTACATAAATACAACAGTGGTTCCATTTCTAATATTAGTTTCTCGCACTAATAAATTAGTTGAATATGGATTAGAATCTTCGACATTATAAAGTTTTCGATTTCTTTTTTCATCACAGATGCCTCCGGATAATTCTTTGATAGATTTATTTATTAAATTTACAACGGTTCCTATCCTTATATTTATTGGCACAAATACATCAAATGAGTCATCTATTTCAGGAAGTAGTAAATGCACTAATACTTTGTTATTCATAGTTCTTCCTCCATATCTAACATGTGCTTAATAGCTTCATGGGATCCTCGGTTTACTAAAAATGCTAAGTAAGGAATATCCAATCTTTTTTCATCCATTGATAAATTTGGCATATGTATGATACTTTGTGTTGCGGCATTGGACCCTAGCCAAATACCATTATTTTTATCAATTGCTGAACCCAATTCCTCAAGCATAAGTTCTCTATAGCCATTTGAAACATCAACGAATATGATATGTATATTTTTATAACTATTAATATTTTTAAATAACTTACTTATAGCTGTATATAGTTCTTTAGAGATTTTATTTGGTAAGAAACTAGCTCCGAGAATAAAATAATATCTCTTTTTACCATCATTTTTAAGTATATCATTATTTAGTTTTACAAATGATTCTTCAAATCTGTCTTTAATTAAAGTAACATTTTCCATATTTTTAGGAAAAGCATTGGCAAAATCTATTACTTGTACAAAGTTATCCTTATTTAAGGAAAACATTCTAATAATTGCATGAACAAATGAAATTTTAATCTCATCTATATTCGTAGCTGCGATAGGTATTATACTGCCTGAATCAAAATTAAATGTGGTTATTTCTTTAGTATCTATATTGTAACCAACGGGTAATTTATCACCATTTATTTTATCTACTAAATCATAAACATTTATTTTTTCCGGTATAGTTGGAATTTTACTTGCTTTAGTAACATAAGCATTATTTAATACTTTAGATAGTTCACGTAAAGAATTAGTAAAATCTTTATCTGTTGCAAATGATGCTGTTTGGAATTCATATCCCGTATTACCAATTAAAACCATGCCTCGTCCAAAAACTTTTGCTGGAGTTATGCCCCGCGGAGCTTTAACTATTTCTCTATAGTCATAGTCTTGCGATAGTTGAAGGGCAATTCTATTTTCAAAATGTTGTGCACTTCGGCTTCTTACTGCAGTCGTAGCTATGGCGCTAACTATAAATACAACTCCATATTTATGGCCGTCCCTAAATAAGGGATTAATCATATCGCTAAGTTTTGTAAAATTTTCACTAAATACATCATAGTTATTAATAATTGTTACAATTAAAGGTAGTTTTTTACCACTATTGGCAATATAATCAGTATAAGATCCCGCATAATCTGCAAATAATTCTTTTCTTTTTTCGATTTCCCTACTTACAAAAGCAAATAAATCTTGCATTTTATCCGGAGAATCAATTGTTACGATATCCCCAACGTGAGGAAATGAATTAAATATTTTTAAAGATTCACTACCGCAATCTGCTATATAAATATTTACTTCATCAGGATTATGTTCTGTTGTAATACTTCTTATTAATGTAGATAATAATTTTTCTTTACCAGAACCACTATTACCATATATAAGTAAATTTCCTTTATTAGTTAAGTCTATTGTTAATTTATCTTGTAATTGATTAACGGGGTCATCATATTCTCCGATTAAAGGTGCTATTACATATGGAATTGGTTCATAATGATATTTATTTTTTAAATCATTTATATAAATAATATCAGGAATTCTAGGTAACCATAATGGATTTGTGATGATATTTTCTCTTTTACCTAGATTACATATATATTTAACAATATTAGTTAATTGATCACCATAATCTTTAGCTTTTTCATCAGTTGTTTTTACGTCTTTAATTGATTTTGTTATATATCCAACATTATTTATAAAGTTTAGAGATTCATCAACTTTTAATACAATTCTATCACTTGGTTGGTATTTAGCACCACTCCAGCCTGATTGACCAATGTCGAAGTAGTCATTATAACCAACTTGTAAATAAAATCTACCGGCTTCTTTAATTGATGCTGCTTCAGGTCTTTTTAACATTTCCATACTATCACTACGATCTTGAACTTTTAAACAAACTTTAAATTTTGAGTTGGCCCAGATTTGATCATTAACAACACCACTTGGTTTTTGCGTTGCGAGTATTAAATGAATACCTAAAGAACGCCCTATACGTGAGGCACTAATTAGTTGTTGCATAAATTCAGGTCTTTGTTGTTTTAACTCTGCAAACTCATCACATATGATAAAAAGGTGAGCCAAAGGCTTTTTAACAACGCCTTCACGATATAGTTTTTGATATTTATAAATATCTATTGTACCTTCCCCTAAGGCGTCTCTAGTTTCATTGAATAGTTTTTGACGACGATTAAGTTCACTTTGAATAGATACTAGACTACGATTCATTTCTGCGGCATCTAAATTAGTTATCGTACCTACTAAATGAGGAATTTTAATACCTAATTCTTTATTTAGAAATGCTCCGGCTAAGCCACCACCTTTATAGTCTATAAGTACAAATTCTACTTCATATGGGTGATAATTAATAATCATTGATAAGATATAAGTAATTATAAATTCAGATTTTCCTGAACCTGTTGAACCAGCGATTAGTCCATGAGGGCCGTGGAACTTTTCGTGTAAATCAAGCATAAACTTTTCACCGTTAGTATGAACTCCTACCACAGTATCAAGGCTTACTACAGGATTATTACTTTGCCAACGATTTAAAATATTTAATTGTTCTATTTTTGAAACTCCGAACATATCAAGAAAACTTAAAGAACTTGGTAAAATTGATGGACCTGCTTCTGACTTAATTGGGATATTTAGTAAGAATTTAGCTAAAGATTTCATCTCTAGTTCTTTTGTATTTTTACTTATGTAAAAAACTTTTTGAGAATTAAGCCCCGATTCTTTGGAAATAATTGCTCCATCTTTATCACTTACTTCAATAAATGCTGTCGTGGTATTTGGTACTTGTTTTATATCATCTTCAATAACAAGTAATGAAAAACCAAAATCACTCATCTTTTTATTGGCAAGTTCTTCTATTATAGGAATGTTTTTCATATTAAAATAATCATCTGTTATAACTAAATAGTATGGTTTTGGATTATTATCTCTTTTTTCTTCATCTTTTGTTTCTTCTTTTCTTAGTTTTAATTCTTCTTCTAGATAATTAGATACTATTTTAGCTTCATCTATATTACTTGCAAAGAATCTAACACTTAAATCTTTGGAAAATGCATGAGGTAAATATTTAAAAAATTCCCATCTTATTAAATTACTTTGCTTTGTAAATAAAACTAATTTTACATCAATACTACTATGAAGTGCGATTAATTGAACAATCATACTATTTACAAAATCTATCTTATTATCAGTACTACATATTATAGATGTAATAGCATTTTCTTTTAATGATAGTGTAATCGGAGATCCTTCAATATATTCATATCTGCTTGCTACTTTATATACTTCATTTAATAATTCATCTTCTTCTAAGGTAAAATGTTTTTCTGGTGCTATTATTTTGATTTTAGATTTTACTCTACCATTTCCTAGGCATATATTTAAAAACTCTTTATCGTTATATTGGCACCACCAAAAGTTTTTGTTTTTATTTTCAATTATGGAAATACAAGTATCAGTATTTGGATAATTATCATTCATAACTTGCAATTCGTTTTTTATTAAATTACCAAGTTCTCTTTCTTTTTCAAGAAGATATTCTTTATATTTACTTACTCGTAGTTCTTCTTTTTTCACTAGATTTTTTCTATTTATACTGCTTGCTATTTTAGGTATAACTAAACTACCTATCAGCATAGCAACACACATAACGATCTGAGGAATTAAAGCAAGAATATCTCGGCCTGATACTAGGCCATACACAACATTATAGCCCATTACAAAACTTGATGCTAACATAACTAAAGTAGTTCCAAGTTGCATTATAAATGAATTTTTATTTTCATTTTCACTAGTTGGTGGGGCATCAATTACTACTTCACGTTCATAGATAGTTTCTCTAATCGAAGGATAATGGGCAAAGTATTCATTTTGATTATATAATTCTACATATTTATCTTCTTCAGATACTTCTTTTATTGCTTCATTATTTTCTTTTTCTTCTACTAAACGCATGCCAGTTATTTTTAATTTGTTTTTAGGATTATTTACACATATAAAATTATTCATCCATACTAGTTTTAAACCCCCGAGAAAGATTATATCCCCGGCATTTAATTTTTTTAGAGTTAGTCGATTATTATTAATATATACTTTATATTTTTCGTCATTAACTGTTGATACTATCCAATCTTCACCAATGCGCTTAAACATAGCTTCAACACTTGTTAAATATTCTTCTTGATAACATATGTGACATGACTCACTACTTCCGACTGAAAAACTTTCAAGAGTATTAAAATCTAATTTGAACAAGCCTTCTTTTTCAGGCATAAAATATATTTCTATAGTGTGTGATAAACCAGCAACTTTAAGTATGTATCTATCATACAAATTAACTTTTAGTTCATTAATAATATTATTATTTTCTATTATATCAACAGTTCCATTACTTTTTAAGAACCAATCACTATCTTTTCCTTCTAGAGTTATTAATATATCTTTATTTCCATTATTATAGGATATCAAAAAAGTATCATCTACTCTTGATGGTAACATATATTTACTAACTCTATTATTATCTATCAAAAATACTTTCATACTTTTCCTGCCCTTTTTATTTTATTTACACAATATTTCCCTTACTCGGGATCGCACTAAAGAAACTATGCCCTAAAGTACTAGTTTATTCTTATCGGGTCGCTCATACTTCCGCTCCCTGATTTGTAGGTTACTGATGAATTGAGACTGAATGCTGGTCGAACTGCATGGTAGTAACTAACTGTGTTGCCGTTTACAGCACCACCATCATACAAACTAAATGCGATATTCGAAACATCTGCTTCACGAGAAATAGTCCATTCTTCAAATCCCATGTACATCCAATTGTATGAAATTTTATTAGAATAGTATTTCATTTGTGTTGTCCATGCGCTTGGACTTGCTGCAAATCCATAATCTGACACATACATTAATCCTATTTTGGCACTATACTCTGTTTCTCCTGTTGCTGACGTACTTCCCGGTATTGGGTTTACCACTTCATTTTGATATGCGACGGATGGAGTTACAGTTGCTATGTTTGCCCATGTATTTCCTCCAACTTTCCAGGTTGTTGTTGCTATTTTATTTGCCCATGTAGAACCTATGTTATTTATAAAATTTGTATTTAAATTCGTTTTGTTTAGTAAGCTTGTACTCCATATATTTGTTGCACTATTTGTTGCTTTATAATTCCAATAATATATATTTATTGTGTACAAATTTCCTCTATAATAATTTGTTTCACCTGTTGTTTCGCCATAATAATCTCCATCCGTTCCTAATAGATTACTGTTTGCATAATCATATTTTATTAGTTTTACTAAAGGGGCACCACTTACTCCATGATAATTTTTTCCGAATACTCCGATAATTCGATATAAATTATCTGTTGGACATGGACTTGTTGTTGTTCCAAAACATACAAAGTTATTTACACTAGCACTAGGTCCTGCATATCTATAGCTATTATCCCCCGCTCCATTTGCTAGTGCACTATCATGATAATAAATGTTTGTTGATTCACTTACACTTTTTTGACTCAATGTAGTAATGCAACTTGCCAAATTATTACCACTACTACATACATCTTCTAGAGTAGATGGCAAAAAATCTCTGTCATATGCTTTAACTGCAACACCGGCACTAAAAGTTTGACTCATAGTTTCATTTGTTGCATCTTGATCTACGTACAAATATAAATCGTATGATTTACTTCCCTTTAGTGATAACTCATTACTAAACAACTTATAAATATTTTTATAGGTACCTTTTAATCCAGTATTAAGTTCTGTTTTTTCTGCATCAGTAAAATCTGTGACTGCTGAATTGGAACTTGTAAGTGTACCTTCTGTCAATATAGATTTAGAATTTTTATTTGTTATTATATAATGTATTTTTGTAGCATCCAATGTATTCGTATTAAGTGTTGCTAAATACAAATTAAATCCAACAAAATTATCACAATAACTAGTTACTGTAAATGTATATGGTGTAGTCTGTAATGCTTTATTTTTAGTCATTGGGTAGGTATTCGTTAAACTTATAGATGTTCCACCGTTTAATTTTATTTTTGCACAACTTGATAAACTTATCTCAGTTAAATTTCCACCTTGTTCTACTGGTTTCATAAAAGATGTAGTAACACTAATCGATAATACTACTACTAAAATAATTGATATAACACCTAATAATATTATTTTTTGTTTTTTACTCATAAGAAAAATCTCCTTTAGTCTACTATTTAAATTATAAAGGAAAAATAAAAAATGTTCAAGTAGGTTACTTTAATTTAATTAGAAAAAATAAAAAATTCTACATTTTTCGTGTAGAATTTTAACTAATTTAAATATTTATTTCTACAATTGTTTCTCCAAGATTCCAATTGTTTTTATAATACCTTATTACATCTTTATTTTTCTTTAATACCTTATGTACCTCTTCGGTTAAAATATTTGTACTTTTACCATGAATTATAATTATAACGTTATTTTTAAGTAATTTATTATCATTTATAAATTCATTTACTAATACTTCAACCATCGCTACTATTTCTCCATGTAAATCAAGTCTTGGAGTATTACTTGTTATCATTGTGGTTGTCCTTGGTTATTTTGTCCATTTACCATACCAGTTTTTTTAGTATAGTAATCTAATACTTCTGATAAATTAGGAATTGATAATCTAGAACCTATTTTTGTAACTGATAGACCTGCTGCTATATTTGCAAGTGTAATAACCTTTTCCATATCGAAGTTATTAGCTATTCCATAGGTAAATGCTCCATGGAATATATCTCCAGCTCCGGTTGTATCAACTGCTTGAACATTTAATCCCGGCATTATTTTAATTTCATTTCCTACTTGATACAAACAGCCCTTTTCTTCAAGCGTTATAACTATAATACTATTTGGGTATTTATCTTGTAATTTATTATATATAGCTACTAGTGAATTTGGATTGTTAAAATCAAATTTCATATTTGTGACAGTTTCTGCAAAACCTTTACTACATACAATATATTTAATATATTTACATAATTCTAATAGTTCTGGAGTTACTCTTCCAGCATCTATAATAGTTATGGCATTTTGGTATTTACTTATAGCATTTTGACTTGCTCCATAATCATGTCCGTCTGTTAATATTATATCCGGAGTAAAATCATAATTTAATTTTTTTAAAGCAGGATGTTCTGTTGCTACATTAAACACTGTTCTTGAACCACTTTTCTTATTTATTAATATAAATGAAAAAGAAGTATCTTTATCATAATTAGTTTCTAGATAATCAGTATTAACATTTATATCTTGAAATTCTTTTTTTATTCTAGTTCCAAAGTCGTCCGAACCAATTGTACTTGCAATTACAGTGTCTATTCCCCATTTGCCCAGAACAAAGGCAGCATTAGCTGCTGGCCCACCTCCAGCACTATATTTTTCATTATATCTATATTTAGTATTTTCAACTGGGTATTCATCAACTGGAACTGTTATATCCCAGCTTGAATGTCCGATACATAATATTTTCATTTAAATCATTCCTTTCTTAATTTATAATCATTGGATCTGATTGAGTTCCATGTCCAGATACATATTGGGTATCTGCTACTAAAAAAAATACTGGGCGAACCGCTAAAGCTGTAGCAACCCCACTATCCGGATAAACAATGCTTTCGTGAGTTACACTAAATACTCCAAATTCATCAGCAGAAAGTCTAGTGATAGTCCATTCATATAGTCCCATGTATATCCATGATGATCCCCTTAAATTATCAACATTTTCCAAGGTAGTTAGCCAACTGGCTGGACTTGCGGCATATCCATAATCTGAAGCGTACATTAAGCCAATTTTTGCTTCGTATTCAATTTCATCCGCTGACAAGCCACCAGTTTCAGGACTTACTACTTCATTTTGATATAAAACGCTTAAATCAACATTTCCTATATTGCTATAAGTATTTCCACTAACTTTCCATGTCGTTGTGGCTATCTTATTTGACCATTCTGTTCCTGAATTATCTAAATAATTTCTATTTAAATATGATGTATTTAATAATGAATTTTTCCAAATATTATTACTACTTGAAGAACCCCCATTCCAATAGAATGCATTTATTTCTGCAGTATCTAATTCACCAATGTAACTATCTGTTGATAATGTATAATTTTCATAATTGCTGCCTAATAAATTATCACTAGCATAATCATATTTTATTAATTTTACAAGATGTTTACCTTTAACACCATGATAGTTATCTCCAAATACTCCGATGATGCGATAAAGATTTTTTGTTGGGCATGGGCTTTCATTTATTCCAAAACAAACAAAATTATTTACCTCATCTCTAGAACCTGTGTATCTGTAAGAATTATCATTAGCTCCATTTTCTAAATTTGCATCATGATAATATATGCTATTTTCTCCTTGTGTTCCCGTATATAATTTTGCTACATGACACGCCAATGTGTTATCATTACAAGCCTCATGGTATATATTGGAAGTTGGCATTTGTTCTTTTTTAATGTATACATTAACCGTCATGTTGTTGCCAAAGTTCAATGATTGGTCAAATGGCAAATTTAAATATGTTACCGTGAAAGTCCATGTTTGATTGGTATAATCATTACTTGAATTAGATGTTATCTCATAATTAGTTGCAATATCAAATATTCCACTTTTTGTAGTTATGTCAAATCCTGATATACCGCTAAAGGTTCCATATGTTAAACCACTTAATGAGGTAAGTTCATTACCATTTGGATCTGTAACTGTAAGAATAATTTCTGGTGTAGTTCCATCTGAATATTTAAATGTATTTGTTTCTATTTGAAAATAAACAAAATAATTAAAAGTTGCCGATTCATTTGTGCTATTAGCTTTTAAATATGCTGTTGCTGTTGTTGATGAAACATAATTTGTGCCATTTTCTGGCAATGTTGTTGGTGTTGCATCAATTTTTATAGGATTACCTAATCCAAATTTAAAATCATCAACAGTATCACTAGTCCCTACTACTTCACTTTGAGCTTTATTTATAGCTGGAGCTAAATATGCAAATGTTATTCTTACCACTAAAACAAAGAAAACTCCAACTATTAATATACTTAAAAAATATAATTTAGGATTATTTTTTATTTTATTTATAAATTTCTTCATAAGTCAATCACCCTACTATTAATAATATAACATAAAAAAAATAAAAAGAAAATATCTAATCAATAATTTTTTCTAATAAATTAAAATCATTAAATGAGAAATGTTTAATATGAGTCAATCAGCTTTTTTAAAAATGAGTAATCAAATTAATATTTGATAATTAATTTTATAGTGTAACTAAAGATAAGAGATTTGTTGTAATAAGTAAGATACTTGATATAGAATCACACGAAGAAATCCATCCAATGTTTGAAATATACGATATAAATCTTGCAAAAATTCTTGATAAAGATTATACTATAGTTAAGGAAGACAAAGAGTCTTTAGAGAAATTACTTTATTTGCTTATATGTAATGATAAAGAAAAGATGAAAGAAGTATATGATGGAGATGAGTTTATGGCCAAGATAATCAGAGAAGTAAATACACAAACAGATGAATTTGATAAATTGTTTTTTTATAACAGAGAAATATTAGAAGATGAAGATTCAAAAGAAGAAGCTGTTAAAGATGCTAGAAAAGAAGCATTAGCTGAAGGTCGCGTAGAAGGTATCAAAGAAACTGCCCTAGCCATGTTAAGAAAGAATTATCCCATCAAAGATATTAGTGAAATTACTAAAATATCTCTTGAAGAAATAAATGCTTTAAAAGATGAATTGTAGTAAAAATTAAATATTACAAGTAAGGCCTTTAGGCCTTTTTTATTTGTTAATTAACATCTGTTTTTTTGATTATATATATTTTTTTATTTTTATAAAAAGCATAAAATACATCTTTAATTGTTAAATTGTTTTTTAATAACTCATTATTAATCCATTCAGGTGTTTTTCTAATATATTTTAATACTTTATGTTGAAGTTCTCCATCTAAAATTAATCCTTGAGGATATGGGCTTTTTAATTTAAATAAATTATATTTAAATACTGATAATTGACCATTTGGTTCTAAAAAAGCATACTCTACCATACTTAAATCTCTGATTTCTTTTTGTCTTAGGGAAACTAATAAATCATCCAAAGAATATCTTTGCTTTACCATTTCTTTATAATTAATTTTACCATTTACAATTATTAATGATGGTTTTCCATCAAAAAGAGTTCTAAATTTTCGAGATTTAATGGAAATAAAAGCGAATAATACTTCAAGGGCCACAAGACAAAATATAGGAATAATTGTATAAGCCATGGGTTGTTTATACTCTTCAATGGATATTGCAACTAATTCAGCAATTAATATAGATACTATTAAGTCAATTACTCCGAGCTGCCCTATTTCTCTTTTTCCCATTATACGATAAGAGATTAAGACAAAAAAGTAAAAGAATATCGTTCTAAATAATACTGTAAATATTTGCATAGTTATCACCATTTATATTATGGTGTATATTATTAATATTTAAACATATTATTTATTAGGTGATTATCATGAAGGAAATGTTTAAATATTTAGGATATTATACAATATTTTTAATACTTTTATTATTTGTATGTAGTTTACTTAATTTAATCGGGGTTAATTCAAGCATTACTAATTTATTAATATTTATATTTAATATAAGTTTATTCTTTGTCTTTGGAATTAAAAGTGGAAAAAGAGCAAATAATAAAGGCTATTTAGCAGGTTTAAAAATTGGTGGGTTATTTTTACTTCTTTTAATTATTATTAACTTATTTACTAATAGAGTAATCTTTAGTATAAGTACCTTAATATATTACATAGTATTAATTCTTGCCAGTGTACTCGGAGGTATGCTCGGTATAAATAAAAAGGAACAATAATTTATTTAATAATAAATGTATATTCATTGTTCTTATAAGTAACATAAGATAACTCATTGTAATATTCTTTAGTTACTTTATTAACTTGTTTAGTTAAATAGTCTAGATCATACAATTCTTTTAATGTAATATTGTTTTCTTTATTACATTTTTTTTCGTTTATACATTTTTTTGCTTGTTCAATTATATATTTTGATTCCACTAAAGAGATTTTTTCATTATGATTTTTGATAACTTTATAAGTAGTAACACCACATATAGAACCTAGAGATATTATGATCACAACTGAAATAAACCACTTATTCATTACATTCTCCATAATATCTTTTTACAAATTCATCTCTATATTCTTTAATGGTACCGTTTTTAATATTTTTTCTGATATCTTTCATAAGACTATGAAGAAAATAAATATTGTGTATAGATAAAAGTCTTGCTCCGAATGTTTCATTTGCTGTAATTAAATGTCTTATGTAAGCTTTTGTATAATTTTTACATGTGTAACAATCACAATCATCTACCGGAGTAAAATCTTCTTTATATTTACTATTTTTAATATTTATTTTTCCATGTGATGTATAAGCATGACCGTGTCTTGCAAGTCTTGTTGGACTTACACAATCAAATATATCTACCCCACGCATAGAGTTTTCAATTAAATCTATAGGATCTCCGACTCCCATAAGATAGCGCAATTTATCTTCTGGTAAATATGGAGTTGAGTATTCAACCATTTTATACATAGTTGGTTTATCCTCTCCGACAGATGTACCTCCGATTGAATAACCATCAAAGTCCATTTTAACTAATTCTTCAGCACAATGACGTCTTAAATCGGGATATTCTCCGCCTTGGACAATTCCAAATAGTAATTGATCGTTATCAGCTTTTATATTCTTACCACGTTTTGCCCAACGAAGAGTTCGTTCAACACTTTTTTCCATATATTCATGAGTACTTGGCCATTTTACACATTCATCAAAACTCATCATTATGTCACTACCTAAAGCAGTTTGAATTTCTATAGATTTTTCCGGAGTTAAAAATAAATTATCACCATTTAAATGATTTTTAAATTTAACACCATCTTCATTTATATCTTTAGGTTTTGCTAAAGAAAATACTTGGAATCCTCCAGAATCAGTTAAAATTGGTCCATCATAATTCATAAATTTATGGAGATTTCCCGCTTTTTTTACAATATCTTCTCCGGGTCTTAACCATAAATGGTAAGTATTAGCAAGAATTATACCTGAACCAATACTTTTTAGTTCTTCTGGTGATAATGTTTTTACCGTAGCATTTGTTCCAACTGGCATAAACATCGGCGTTTCATAAGTTTTTCCATTGTAAGTAATTGTCCCCAGACGCCCCATTGTTTTTTCATCTTTATAATTCAATTTAAAAGTTAACTTCATATATATCCTTCCATTCATTATTATTTTATCAAATTTCATTCAAAATAAAAAGGTTTAATGTAAAAATCATGTACATTAAACCTTTAATATTAAATTATATTTTCAACAATTTCTTTAAAGTTTAGTGAATTACTTGCTTTAACTAAAATATTGTCATCTTTGGTTTTAATTGTATTTATGAATGATATTACATCTTTATTATTATTAAAGTGATAACTATTTTCTTTAGGAAAACCAGCATCTATTGCTCCTTCATTTAAATAATTTGTATCTTCACCAGTAGTAATTAAAATATCTATTTTTTCTTTTTCAACTACTTTACCTAATTTTTCGTGAAGATCCTTAGAATATTCTCCGAGTTCTCGCATGGTCCCTAATACGGCAATATTTCTTCCTGTTAATGATCCTAAATATTTAATAGCATAACTCATTGAATCAAAATTAGCATTGTATGAGTCATCTATTACGGTGTATCCTTTAGTGTTTATGATATTCATTCTATTACTGCTTAATTCAAAATTGGCTATTCCTTTTTTAATTAAATCATCACTTACATTAAAATATTTGGCAACTGCTATGGAAGCTAGAGCATTATAGATGAAATGTTCACCACCAACAGGAACTTTATATATAACATTTTTACAAGAAAAAGTCGAAAATTTATCTGTATGTTCAATGATACTTGCCATATAATCTGATTCATTTTTAATACCAATTGTAATGATATTATACTTATCTTTATTTTCTAAATACCAAGCGTGTAATAAATCATTATCGTTATTAATAATTAATACACCATTAGGATTTAATCCTTCAAGGATCTCTAGTTTAGCTTTTAATATATTTTCTCTACTTCCAAGATTTCCTATGTGAGCTGTTCCAACATTTGTTATAACTGCAACATCTGGTTTTGCTATATTTGTTAAATATGATATTTCTTTTAAATGATTCATTCCCATTTCAAGTACTAATACTTCATTTGATTCTTCTAAAGATAGTATCGTTAAAGGTAAGCCAATATGATTGTTTTGGTTACCGATAGTTTTATGAACTTGATATTTTTCTTTTAAGACACTATAAATCATATCTTTTGTACTAGTTTTTCCGGCTGATCCAGTTATAGCAACTACTGGACTAAAAAATAAACTTCTTTTATACTTTGCTATATCTCCGAGAGTCTTTTTAGTATCTTCTACAACTATAATGGATTTATTATTTTTTACTATATAATCCATTACTTCATCAGTCATCTTGAAATTTTCCAATATAACTAAATTTGCTCCTTTTTTAAAGGCATCCATAAAAAATAGATTACCATCATTTTTTTCTCCCTTTATTCCTATGTAACAATCATTATCAACAACTTTTCTAGTATCTATTGTTATTTTATTTATTTCGCCACTTATTTCATTATAAAGAGATAGATATTTAATATTTTTATAAATATCTAGTGTTTTCATTTTTTCACATCCTTACTTATTTTTTAATTATATCTTATTTAAATAGTTTTGTATATACTTCATTAAAATTACTAACTGGAATAATTTCCATGTTATTTAGTATAATTTCTGGAATTTCTTTTAAATCTTTACTATTACCTATAGGCATATATACTACTTTGATATTTTTATTATATGCAGCAATTAGCTTTTCCTTTAACCCTCCGATTTTTAAAACGTTTCCATTTAAGGTAAGTTCACCAGTAAAGGCAATATTAGCAGGCACACTCTTTGACTCTTCTAGACTACATAAAGATACTGCAATTGCAAGACCTGCAGAAGGCCCGTCTTTTTTTGAGGTTGCATCTAGAAAATGAATATGTACCTCTTCATTATGAAAACTGTATTTATACTTATTTTTTAACATTGTTAAACAAACACTTATACTTTCTTTAAGTATTTCTCCAGGATTACCAGTGATAGTTAATTTATTAGTTCCTTTTGTACTTACTGATTCTACTTTTGATACTAATCCACTTACATTAGTTACAGCTAGAGTATTAATAACTCCGGGTGACTCTTCAACAATTAAATCATCTTTGTATTTCGGAGTTCCTAAAAGTTTTACCACTCTATCTTCATTTAATATTTTAACATTATTTATAGTTATTTTTCTAGCAAGAGAAGATAAGACTCGTTCTAGATCTCTTACACCGGATTCTTCTGTATAATTATTAATTATGAAATATAATAATTCGTCACTAAATTTAATTTTGCTATCATAAACCATATTATCAAGTAGTATTTTAGGTAACATGTAATTTTTAGCTATATCTTTCTTTTCAAAAACTGTATAACTATTTAATTCAATTAATTCTACCCTATCTAAAATTGTTTTAGGGATTGAATTAACATTATTCGCAGTTAATATAAATAATACATTACTTAAATCAAATGGTTCTTCGATATAATTATCTATAAACCTTTTATTTTGATGTGGATCTAGTATTTCTAACAAAGTTGCAGCAGGATCTCCTTTGTAATCTTTTACCATTTTATCCACTTCATCAATAAGTATTACAGGATTATTACTTCCACATTTATATAAACCACGAATTATACTTCCTGGTGATGAAGCAAGATATGTTCTTCTTGAACCAATTAATTCTGTTGAATCATTTAATCCTCCGACACTAATTTTATAAAAATCTCTGTTTAATGATTTAGCTATTGACATAGCAACAGTGGTTTTACCTACTCCCGGAGGACCAACAAGACATATAATTGGACTAGAAATATTTCTGTTTAAATTTTTTATAGCAACGTATTCACTAATCCTTGTTTTTATTTCATCCATTTTATAATGTGATTTATCTAATTCTTTATAGACAGCATCAAAATTTGAAGTTTCTTTTTTTTGTTTATTCCATGGTAAGTTTATAATCCAATCTAAATAATTGTGCATAATACTTACTTCTGGAGAGGCTTCATTCATTATCTCATATTTATCTATCTCATGATTAATATGTTCTTTTATTTTTTTATCAATTTTTAGTTTTTCTAGAATGGTTCTAAACGCATTAACTTCTTCACTTTTCCATGAATCTTCACCTAATTCATGTTTTAAAACTTTCATTTTTTCTTTTAATATGAATTCTCTTTGATCATGTTCTAATGATTCATTTATTTTTTCTTCAATTTCATTATCTAATTCAACTGATTTTATTTCTTCGCTCATGTCAGCAATTAAAGATTTAGCTCTTTTTATAGGATTGATTTCTTGCATATAATCTAATTTTTTTATTGTGTTAAAGGGTAAAAACGATGTAATAGCATCTGTTATTTTATTTAAATCTTTATTGTTACTCACAAAGTTAAGAATATCATTTGATACGCTTTTAGATACATTGATATATTCTTTTAAAACATTTACTAGTTTTTTTAATATGGCATTTTCTTCGGATGCTACGAGTGATGGAAGATCGATATACATTACTTCACTATATAATATATCACTGTTTTTTTCTTGAAAATATTTATTTATGGCTACTCTTTTTGTGCCTCGCAACTTTACTTCAATTATTCCATCATTATCTATTTTATTCTTAATTTTGGCTATTACCCCAACTTTAGGTAAATCATCAACGGATGGTTCTTCTTCTAGCGCATCCATCGGAGAAACTACTAATACTTCACCTTTAAAACTATTTAAGGCAACGTTTATAGATTTACCACTTAAAATATTATTTAATTCTAATTTTATTTCTTGATTAGGAAGGATCACTAAATTCTTCAGCAAGATGACTGGTATATTAAATGTCATGAAAACACCTCCTAAACTCAAAAAATATTATAACGTTTGAAAGAGATTTTGTAAAGATAAAATCACCATAAAAAATATTTATCATAAAATACATTGTGAAATGAGGAGCGATTATGATTAATTGGTATATAAATTTAAATTACCCTGTGCAAGCTTTAATTGCCACAATGTTTACGTGGGGTATAACATCTTTGGGAGCAGCAGTTGTATTTTTGTTTAAAAGAATAAATAAAACCACAATGGATGCAATGCTAGGTTTATCTGCTGGCGTTATGCTGGCCGCAACGTTTTGGAGTCTTCTTTCTCCTGCATTAGAAATGAGTGAAAATCTTAACCTGACCCCTTGGATAATTGTGTCTTTGGGAGTATTATCTGGTGGATTGCTTCTCTTTTTAGGAGATAAAATATTTGATAAATTAACTAATAAAAAAAGTAATGCTGGAAGTATCAAAAGAAGCTTAATGTTAATTTTTTCCATTACACTTCACAATATCCCAGAAGGAATGGCAATCGGTGTTGCTTTTGGATCTGTTTTTTATAATCTAAATGGTGCTACACTTACTTCAGCAGTAATGCTTGCTATTGGTATTGGTATTCAAAATTTTCCAGAAGGATCGGCTGTTTCACTTCCATTAAGACGTGAAGGTTTAAGTCCTGTTAAATCTTTTTTCTTCGGAGTATTAAGTGGAATTGTAGAACCAATTTCTGCAGTTATTGGAGCAATTTTAGTTATAAAAGTACAAATCCTATTACCTATATTTCTTGCCTTTGCAGGCGGAGCAATGATTTATGTTGTTGTTCAAGAACTTATTCCCGAAAGTCAAACAAATGAAAAAAAAGACCTAATGGCCTTATTTACAATACTTGGTTTTTTGTTAATGATGATATTTGATGTTGCTTTAGGATAGCATTTTGCTATTCTTTTATTTTAGTCAATTACATTTCATTTTTTAACATATTAGTATCTTCTATAGATATTTGGCCATAAATTTATCTCTAATATAATATCACAAAACAAAGGAAAACTTCATCTTTCGATGAAGCTATTCTACATTTTCAGCCAAAATCATTTATTAGTCGCACCACTTGGAAGTGAAAAACATTTTCATACTTTTTTTTAACATGTTAGTAAAAAAGGATTATCTTTTAAAATTTCGTAAGCTGGTTTTAATATTAAGTTATATCTCTTATATAAAATGTTTTTATAAAAATCTTTTCTTACCTTTGATATATAAGGTGTTTTATCAATTATTTCATAAATTTTTTTTATATCTATTTTAGGAAAGATTTCATATAAAGCATTATTACAATCAACATTTTCAAAAGAATTGATAAAAAAATATGGTGACAATTTAAAAACCTTTTTTAAAGCAGAATTTGGAAAAGTAAATACTCTTTTTTCAAGTTCTTTTTCATTATTTAGGATAGATGATATTTTTTCATCACTTAATTTTGGATATAAACATGATGCACAGTCAAATATGGGAGCTAGAAAAACTTTATTATCTTTGTCTATTAAAAAGCCCCAATTGCCATTGTGTCTATCAAAATTACCCATAAATGAATCTACTATAAACATTTGCTAAAAAAAATTTTTTAGTTTACTTTTATCGTATAAGGATTGTTTAGATATTACATCTAATACTTCTTCAAGTTCTGTACCAAAACCTTCATTACTACTACTTATAACTGAATACTTATAACTGAATTTTTTCATGATGCAAAATCACAAAATGTTTTATTAGGTTCTGTAAAATCTTTACATGCAACTACAAGATATTCATGATTCTTTTTAAATTTACCTAATATAATTTGTTGCGTATTAAAACCTAACAAATCAAAAATATGACATGCCACATATTCGCATATTGCACTATTTGAATAACTGCCATCTTTATTTTTAGACGAAAATTTTAATAAATATTTTTCATTATTGTATATAATACCTTTTTTCTTGCCATTTGAATCACCATATAGTTTCGTATTCACTACTTTACAATTTGAAAAATCAACTAAAGACATATTTAAGCACCTCGTTTTAACTATAACAGATAATGTATTATTTAGCAACTATTTTTGGCATTTAATTTATTATAATTGGATCACTTTCTGTTCCAGTACCTGATACATAACTTACAGAAGAATTAAGACTAAAACAAGGTCTAACACCATAAGAATTGCCCGTATTAGTAACAGGTCTATCAGTAACATAATTTAGATAAAGTATAGGAATTACATCAACGGAATAGTCATTTCCACGGGAAATTGTCCAGTCAAAAAATCCCATATACATCCAATTTGAATTTATTATTGAAGTAGACTCATAATACTTATTTAAAAAAGTCGTCCATGCACTTGGACTTGCTGCAAATCCATAATCACTTACATACATTAATCCGACTTTGGCATTATAAGTTGTAGCGTTATCTGTTGAATTAGCTGCATCAGGATTTACTATTTCATTTTGATATGCTACAGATGGAGTGGCCTTGGAATATATTTTATCTCGGGTATTTCCCCCAACTTTCCATGTTGTTGTTGCTATCTTATTTGCCCATTCCGTTCCCAGATAATTTATAAAATTTGTATTTAAATTTGTTTTATTTAATAAACTTGTACTCCATGTATTAGAATTTTTATCTGTAGCTTTTCTATTCCAGTGATATTTACCAATACTTGTTAGTTTTCCTATATACTCTTCATTTGGAGATTCTGAACCAACATAATCTCCATCTGTTCCAAGTAGATTACTATTAGCATAATCATATTTTATTAGTTTTACTAATTGTTGTCCACTTACTCCATGATAATTATCTTCAAACACACCTACAATTCGATATAAATTGTCATTTGGACATGGAGTTTCTGTTGAACCAAAACATATAAAATTATTTACTTTATCACTTGCACCAGCATATCTATATGAGTTATCACCCGCACCATTTGTTAAAGTCGAATCATGATAATATATATTATTTTCTCCTTGTACACTGGTATATTGTGATTTTACATAATCTACTAATGATTTTATAGAAACCTTATTAAAATAGACATAACATTTATCAGACACAGCTCCCATCATAACAACAGTTTTTCTTGTATCATCCCATGAAAGTTCTCCACCGTTTTCACAACCTGATCTTTCTTTATTAAAAATATATCCTTCAGTTGGCCAATTACTTTGTGCTACTTGCAGGTAATCACCTGCACCACTATTTTGCTCTAACATCATTGATAACAGTTTTTCATGCTTATTAATTTTAATTGTTTCTTCTGTAGTAAATGATTTTTTATTAACAATTAAACAAAGTACACCAAAAAATATAAATAAAATTTTAAATAGCATTTTATTTTTATTCTTCATATCACACCTCATATCTCATATTGTGAACTTATACCGCTATTATATTACTCATTTTGAGATATGTCAAGCAAATTAATTCTTAAAATGAGATAATTTACTTGGTGAAACAAAATGGTTGGAAAAATCCTTAAAACAATGAGACGAAAAAACAATTTAAGTCAAGAACAAATTGGAAAATTAACTGGATATGCTAAAAATACAATATCACAATATGAAACAGAAACTAGACATGCTGACTTTGAGGCAATTGAAAAAATTGCTAATATATGTGGATATAAAGTATTATTTTATAACGAAGAAACAAAAAATACATTAACATCTGAAAATATAACTCGCGAGGAAATTTAAAAAATGTAAACAATTTATCGTTTACATTTCATTTTTATATAAATCCTTATATATTTTATTTTTCTTTAATAACTCTTCATGAGTTCCACTTGCTACTATTTTTCCACCATCAATTAAATAAATTATATCTGCATCAATTATCGTAGATAGTCTATGTGCAACCATTACTATAGTGTGAGTCTCTACTAGATTATCTATGGCTTTTTTAATTTTGGCTTGATTTTCATTATCTAAAGCACTTGTGGCTTCATCTAGTAAAATGATTTTACTATTTTTTAATAATGCTCTAGCTATGGCTAAACGTTGTTTTTGTCCTCCGGATAAATTAATACCTCCTTCTCCGATCATTGTATCATATTTATTTGGAAGACTCATAATATATTCATCTATTTCAGCTAATTTACAAGCATTTCTGATTTTCTTTAAAGACATATATGGATCTATAATTTTTAGATTTTCTAAAATTGTTTTATTAAATATAAATGGCTCTTGTCTAATGATTGCTATATTTTGTCTTAAAGCATCTTCGGTAAAATCATCTAAAGGTATATCATCTATTAAAATAACTCCGGCATCTACTTCAAAATATTTTAATAATAAATTAAATATTGATGTTTTTCCTTGCCCACTTTTACCTACGATAGCAACTTTTTTATTAGTTGGTATACTCAAATTAAATTCATGAAATATTTCTCTTTTTTCATTTGGATATTTAAATGTTACATTTTTAAACTCTATGTTTCCGGTAATATCAGTTTTACTAACTATTCCAAATTGTTCATCTTGATATAATTTATTATCTAATATTTCACTTAATCTTTCTATTGAAGCATTCATTTTTTGAACACTCGTAGACAAGTTCATCATTAATTCTATGGTATTCATAAACCTATATATATAATATGTCATTGCCATAAAGAAAGCAAAAGACCCTTGATTATTTATAATAAGTAAAATACAAGTTGTAAATATTATAAATTCTAATACTCCATTTAGATTATAAATCCAAGCGTTGTAATTTTTTTCTGTAATCATTTGTTTATTAGTTTTCCAAAATATATTTCTTATAATATTTTTAAAATTCATATTCATGCTTTTTCTAATTCCTAAAGCACGTATTTCTCTGATGCCACGAATAGATTCACTTACTTCTGCAACAACTGTATCTTTTTCTTTATTTATTTCTTTTTGCTTTTCTTTTATACTAGGTAAATATTTATGAGATATAAAATAGAAAAAAATTAAATATATTATTACTTCTAAAGCTACGATCCATGAATTAAAACAAATATATATAAAGACGATTATACTTGTAAAAAGAGAAATAAGTATTCTTAAAACTTGTCTTAAAGAATCTGCTATTGTTGATGAATCATTTGTTATCCTATTTATAAATTCACCACTTGATTTTTCTTCAAATGCTCGTGCTGGAAGCATTCCAACTTTCTCATAAACAGCATATCCAATTCGTTCCATAATATTATTGGCACATCTTTCTAAATAAATTTTACCGTACTTTCCAAATATTAAGTTATCTATAACATCTATAAAAAATATTAAAAATAAAATTAATATTGCATATATATATGAATTAATTCTAGTCATATCGATAACAAGACCAATTAAATATCCATACAATGTACCTGATAATGCTGTTATAAATAAAAGTATAAATGCTAATATGAAAAGTTTTTTATCTTTCCCACAATACTTTTTAAAAAAACTTATTATTTCTCTTAACTTCATAATTACTCACCCTTTTTTTATCTTTTGTTTTAAATCAAATAATATATTTAAAGCTTCCATTGGTGTTGTATTTAAAACATCAATCTTTTCTAATGTTTCTTTTATTATATCATCTTTTTTTACATTTGGCTCAAAATCCATAGCAAGTTGGATCTTTTCTTCTGGATTTTTCTTTTTGGCATTTGTTTCATATTCATTTAAAATTTCTTCTGCTCTATCTAACAATTTTTCTGGCATTTTAGCAAGTCTTGCAACATGAATACCATAACTTTTGTCAACTGCTCCGTTTTTTACTTTATGTAAAAATGTTATTTCATTACCATTTTCAATAGCACTAACATGAACATTTTTAATATTTTTGTATTTTTTATCTAGTCTAGTAAGTTCATGATAATGAGTTGAAAATAACGTAAATGATTTGATGTTTTCACTAATATATTCTAAAATTGATTGGGCTAGACTCATTCCATCATAAGTTGCTGTACCTCGACCTAATTCATCGAATAATATTAAACTATTTTCGGTTGCATTAGCTATTGCATTTCTAGCTTCTTTCATCTCTACCATAAATGTTGATTCTCCACTTACTAGATCATCACTTGCTCCGATTCTGGTAAATATTTTATCTATTACTGGTAATGTTGCTTGATCACATGGAACAAAGGATCCCATCTGGGCTAATATTACAATGATTGCTAGTTGTCTCATGAATGTCGACTTACCACTCATGTTTGGCCCTGTTATAAGTAAAGTGTTTGTACCATCAACTAAAATACAATCATTTGGAACATATTCTTCTTTACTTACAACTTCTACGACTGGATGTCTCCCATTTTTTATATTAATACTATGTTCTTCAGTTATAATTGGTCTTACTAAATTATATTCTTCACTACATACAGATAAAGAAACTAAAGCATCTAACTCACTTAAATTGTCTGCAGTAATATTTAATTTTGGAACATTTTCTTTTACTTTATTTTTGATATCACAAAATAGTTTATATTCCAAATCGATTATGTTTTCTTCAGCATTTAAAATCATGCTTTCTTTTTCTTTTAATTCCGGAGAAATATACCTTTCACAATTAGTTAACGTTTGTCTTCTTTCCCAACGATATTCATCTTTTACTAGATTTTTACTTCCATTAGGTATTTCAATAAAATATCCGAATACTTTATTGAATCCTACTTTTAAACTTTTAATGCCAGTTTCTTCTTTTACTTTGGCTTCAAAAGATGCTACAAAATCTTTTCCTCCGCTTCTAATGTTTCTTAATTCATCAAGTTCAGTGTTATAACCATTTTTAATCATGTACCCTTCTTTAATTGATATCGGAGGGTCTTCAACTAGGGCATCTTCTAATAAATTATATATTTCTTCGTGAGTATCTATTTCATAATTAAACCCAAGTTTTTCAATGATATTTTTTATATCAGGTAATACTTTTAAACTATTTTTTAATTGAATTAAATCTCTAGCATTTAATGAACCATTAATAACTTTTCCAGATAATCTTTCAATATCATATACTTCATATAAAGCATTTCTTAACTCATCTTTTAAAATAAACTCATTATTTAGTTTTTCTATTTTATCATATCTTTCATTAATTTTTTCTTTGTTTTTTAAGGGATTTAGCATCCAATTTTTTAGTTTTCTGCTTCCCATTGCAGTTTTACATTTATCTATTAACCATAAAAGAGAATATGTTCTTTCTTTTAATCTTAATGTTTCTACGAGTTCTAGGTTTCTAATACTATGGATGTCCATTTCTAAATAATCATTTTTCTTTAAATAATTTATTTTAGTGATGTGAGATAAATCTTTTAACTGTCTTACATCAAGATAGTAAAAAAGATGAGCAACCCCACTTTTGATTCTGGCATCGGGTATTGAATCTAATAGATTTTTATATTTATCCCATAAAAATTCACTATTTATAGTAACTTCAATATTATATGTATTTTTAAGTAGATTAATTAAATTAGTATTTAAATTATCTATAAAAATTACTTCTTTTAAATTTAGTTCTAATATTTCATTTATCAAAGTCTCTTCATTATTTTCTATAGAAATGGTAGCAAGATAACTAGTTGATATATCAAGTAAAGTTATTAATATGCTATCACTAAAAAATAAAATGCTTGCTATATATGAAGAATCTTTATCATTTAATAGGTCGTTATCAGCAATTGTACCTTTGCTAATTACATCTACGATTCCTCTTTTAACCATTCCTTTCGTCGTTCTTGGATCTTCAAGTTGCTCACATATTGCTACTCGGTATCCTTTATTTACAAGTTTTTCTATATAAGTTTTAACATTTGCATGAGGTACTCCGCACATTGGCACTTTTTCTTCTAATCCTGCAACACGCCCAGTGAGGGTAAGTTCAAGTTCTCTAGATGCTATCAAAGCATCATCAAAAAACATTTCATAAAAATCCCCAAGACGATAAAAGACAAGTTCTTCTTTATACTTATCTTTAATTTCTATGTATTGAGCCATCATCGGACTTAATTTTGATCTATCTACTTCACTTAACTTCATACTTCAAAACCTCATGCTTTATTATAACATGAGGTTTATTTTTTTGAAACTACTTTTTTAAATTTTCCTTTTTCTTTCTATATATAATACTTCTTCTTTAGTTAAATTTGTATTAGGTATATTTTTTATTTCAATATATTTTATATCAGTATCTATTGTTACTTCAATTTCTTCTTCATTAGTTATGTAACCAGTACTTGATTTAGTTTCCTTTATAATGTATTTCCCAAATGGCAAGTTATCTAACTCTAAAATTCCTTCTTCGTTAGTTGTTCCTTGATATATAATTTTATCATCTTTTGTAATTATGAATTCCGTGTCTTTTAATGCTTCGTTATTATTTGCATCAATCTTTTTTATAATTAGTTTTCCTTTTTCTAATTCATTTTTAATTTCTATAATTGTATCTTCATTTTCTTGTTCTATTTTAACTTCATATATTATTTCATCTAATACATATCCAGTACTTGCTACGACTTCTTTTATCTCATATATTCCAAGAGGAAGATTATCCACTTTTAATATTCCTTCTTCATTTGTCAAACCTTCATAAATTATTTCTTTATCTTTCATTATGATAAATTTAGTATCTTTTATCGGTGTATTATTATCAAAATCAACCTTTCTAATAATTAAATTTCCTTTTTTTAAATAATTATCTAACTCTAGGAAAATATCTATCACTCGATTATTTTCATTAACACTTAAATTAACTTCATATATTTTATCATCTAATATGTAATTATCATTAGTTTTTGTTTCTTTAATAAAGTATTTTCCTGGATGCAAATTTGTAAATGTAAGTTCTCCGTTTTCATTGGTTATTTCTTCTTTTAATATATTTTGATTTTCATCATAAATTGTAAATGTAATATTTTCTAAAGGATTCTTTTTATGCTCACCTTGATTAAAGATTTCTCCATATTTTTTTAATTTAATATTACCAGTTATGAACTTACCTTTTATATTATACGATGCAGTAACTGGAATATCCATTTTACCTTTTAATATATTTTGACTATTATCACTTACATAAATGTATCCTTTTGTATTAGAACTTTTTGTTAAAGTAAATAAATTATCTTCACTATTTATTTTAATAGTTAAAATATTTCCATTTATCATTACATCATTACTTTTAAAGTTTTTTAAAACGCTCTTTTTATCTATAATTGTTATAGTATCATTGATAAAACTTTCGGGAATATCAAATTCTGGAATTACAAAGTGATTATTAACTAAATCATATATTTCTTTTATTTCACTAGAAAATAAAGTAGAATTTATTTCTCCTTCAAAAGTATTTGTGAAATAAAATCTAGAATTTGGACTTACATTTTGCCATATTAACATTTGGGTTATATAATACCATTTTGGATCACTGTGATTATGTGTATCGTCTTTATATTCATAACCATAGTAACTTATTAAATTTATTTTTTGCCATAAATCTTCACTTATACCTAAATTTTTAGCAAAATCATCTTCATACTTATTATATGTTTCTCCATTTTTTATTCTAATGAATGGTTCAAGACAATATACATAATTGCCATCTTTATCAATTATAAATCTTCCCTTTTTATATTCCTTTACTCCATTTTCATCAATTTTTAAAACATAAACTCCATTAATTAATTCTCCGCTTTTAAATGTCGAAGCTTCTATTCTTAATATAAAACTGAATATTAATAAAATTACAAATATTATTTTTTTATTCATTTATGCCATCCTTTCTTAATTTTTTAAGTATTAACTCTATTGCACATAATATATCATTATATTGAATTTTTAATTTTTCTTTTTTCATATAATTGTCCCAATTATATTTTAATTTTTTGTTTATTTTTAAATTTTTAAAATTATTATCTATTTGTTCAAAATTGATTTCTTCCTTTTTGCTTTCATAAAATTTTTTTATCGTTAATGAAATCTTCTTTTTAGTGATATTTTCAATATACAATTTATAAAAATTTAATAACAATTCATTATTTACCAAAATATTATTAATTATTTTATAAAAATCGAAAACTAATTTTTCTATTTTCGTTACTTCTTTAATACTTTGTTTTCTCTTAAATTTTGATAAATATACAATTTCCGATGATCCATTTGGAAAATTAAAAAACCCTTTAATTACCTTAATTGGTATGATCCATTTGGCACTTTTATAAGTAGTCTCAATTTTTACTAAATACTCTTGATAAAATGTTTCTTGATAGAAACTTTTAATATCTAATATTTTAAAAGTTATTTCCTTATAATGCCTAAATATTTCTTTAAACATTTTATTGATATTAAATGTATTTACACACATTTCTTTTAAATATATTGATAAGTTTTCTAAATCTTCATATATTATCTTGTTTTTAAATCTACTTTTAGAAATGCTATCAATTAAATATTCTTTAAGTATTATAGGATAAAAACTTTTAGTGCTACTTCTAATTCTTTTCACAATAACCTCATCTTTCTTAACCCCAGTTTATTCTTTTTTTATCATTTTTTCATACATATCACCTCACAAAATACTATTAAAGCACAATTTTTGCAAGTAATTTGTTGGTTCTTGTCGAAGCAATATCAAAAAATGATTTTTTTGTTTTCTATCAAAGAAAAAAAGAACTTAACGAGTTAAGTTAAGCTCTTAATTTTATAGAATAATTAAATTATTTTCCTTGCTTTCTTAATATTGCTGCTTTAGCTGCTGCAAGTCTAGCAATTGGCACTCTATATGGTGAACAAGATACATAATTAAATCCAAGTTTGTCACAGAAAGCAACACTTGCTGGATCTCCGCCATGTTCTCCACAAATACCTAGTGAAAGTTTTGGATTAACACTTCTACCTTTAGTTGCTCCCATTTCCATAAGTAGTCCAACACCATCAAAGTCAATTCGTGCAAATGGATCAAATTCAAATATTCCTTTTTCATAATATGAATTTAAGAATTTACCAGCATCATCTCTAGAGAATCCATATGTCATTTGAGTTAAGTCGTTGGTTCCAAAACTGAAGAATTCAGCTTCTGTTGCAATTTGGTCTGCTAAAAGTGCAGCTCTTGGAATTTCAATCATTGTTCCAACTTCATATTTTAAGTCTATACCAGATGTTGCAATAATTTCATCAGCTGTTTTAACTACGATTTCTTTTACATATTTTAATTCCTTAACTTCACCAACTAAAGGAATCATAATTTCTGGTGTTATTGGAGTACCTTTTTTAGTTACATTAATTGCTGCTTCAATTACAGCTCTTGTTTGCATTTTGGCAATTTCTGGATAAGTGATTGCTAAACGGCATCCTCTATGTCCCATCATTGGGTTAAATTCTTTAAGTGAGGCAATTACTTCGTGTAATTCTTCAACAGTTTTACCCAAATCATCTGCAAGTTCTTTAATTTCACTTTCAGTTTTTGGTAAGAATTCATGTAGTGGTGGATCTAGATATCTAATAACAACACTATATGGTGCCATAGCTTCAAATAATCCTTCAAAGTCCTTTCTTTGATATGGCAAAATATTTTCTAGGGCTTTTTCTCTTTCTTCAAGAGTTGTTGCACAAATCATTTTTCTAAAGTTAAATATTCTGTCACGTTCAAAGAACATGTGTTCTGTACGACAAAGACCAATTCCTTCAGCTCCAAATTTTCTTGCTTGCATTGCATCTCTTGGTGTATCAGCATTTGTTCTAACTCTTAAATCTCTGGCTTCATCTGCCCAAGACATAAATGTTTCAAAATCTCCACTTATAGATGCTTCTTGCATTTCAAGTTTTCCAGCATATACTTTACCTGTTGAACCATCAATTGATAAGTAATCTCCTTCTTTAAAGATATTTCCATCTGGTGTTTTTAAAGTTTTTTCAGTTTCATTTAACACTATAGTTGATGCTCCACTTACACAGCAAATACCCATTCCACGAGCAACTACTGCTGCATGGCTAGTCATACCACCACGAATAGTTAAAACACCTTTACTTGAGTTCATTCCTTCAATATCTTCTGGTGATGTTTCAAGTCTAACAAGTAATGAATCAATACCTTTTTTCTTATTTTCAATTACATCACTAGCTGTAAAATAAATTTTTCCAGTTCCTGCTCCGGGAGAGGCAGCTAGACCTTCAGCAACTACTTTACCATTTTTTAGGGCTTCATCAGTGAATGTTGGATGAAGTAGTGCATCAAGTTGTTTTGGATCAACCATTAATACAGCTTCTTCTTTAGTAATCATTCCTTCATTTACTAAATCAACAGCAACTTTTATAGCAGCTTTAGCTGTTCTTTTACCATTTCTAGTTTGAAGTATAAATAACTTGCCATTTTCAATAGTAAATTCCATATCTTGCATATCTTTATAATGATTTTCAAGACTTTGGGCAATACTAGCAAATTCTTCATATACTTCAGGCATTTCAGTTTTTAATGTTGCAATTGGACTTGGTGTACGAATACCTGCTACAACATCTTCACCTTGTGCATTAATTAAGTATTCTCCGAATAATGCTTTTTCACCAGTTGCGGGATTTCTTGTAAATGCAACACCAGTTCCTGATTTATCTCCGCTATTACCATAAACCATTTCTTGAACATTAACTGCTGTTCCCCAACTAGATGGAATGTCATTTATTCTTCTATAATAAATAGCTCTTTCATTATTCCAACTTCTAAATACTGCTTTTACAGCTTCGATTAATTGTGTAAATGGTTCTTGTGGAAAATCTTCTCCTGCAAATTCTTTATAAGCATTTTTAAATAGATTAGTTAATTCAAACATATCATTTTCATCTAAATCAATGTCATTTTTAACACCTTTTTTAGCTTTTACTTCATCTATAATAGTTTCAAATTTACTCTTTGCATATCCTTTTACTACATCTGCAAACATTTGAATAAATCTTCTATAAGAATCATAAACAAATCTTTTGTTACCAATTTTTTCAGCAAATGATGATGCTATTTCATCATTTAAACCTAGATTAAGTACAGTATCCATCATACCTGGCATACTGGCTCTTGCACCACTTCTTACACTTACTAGTAATGGGTTTGTTTTATCGCCAAATTTCTTACCACTTTTTTCTTCTAGTTTAGCTAATGCTTCTTTAATTTGATCAATTACTTCACTAGATAATTCCTTTCCATCTTCATAATATTTGTTACAAGCTTCTGTTGTAACTGTAAATCCACTTGGAACAGGTAATCCGATATTAGTCATTTCAGCTAAATTTGCACCTTTACCACCAAGTAAATTTCTCATATCCTTGTTTCCTTCTTGAAACAAATAAACGTATTTTTCCATTTCTAATCCTCCCATGTTCTTATTTTATCACTTAACACTGCACCAAACAATAAAAATACATAAATTTTACATATTTTTGATAATTTAAAAAGATAATACTTTTTCAAATATTATCTTTTACATACAGAATAATCAAATATTAAAAATTTGATTTAATAGAAGCTTTTTATTTTAGTGATTTTCCCTTACATTTTTATTTCTTTACTATGTCTATTTCCGCTTAATAGGCCATTTGCAAAATAATTATTATATTTTTCTGTAAATAATGTGCAATGAGTTATTTCTTCTTCAATATGTTCATGTTTTATTAATTCTATTTTTTCATTATTAATATTTAATCCGTGATTTCCAATATTCCATTCGTCCATATACATAAATTTATTATTTTCAACATTATAAAATCTATGTCTATGTACTGTTGTTATGATTGTTCCATCACTAAAATACCAATTATCATAACACGTATGTTTTTTGTTCATAGTTCCGTCACATTCTACGACAGTATCTATGTCTAATTCTAGAGTTTTAGGATTTATACATATTACTTTATCTCCGACTTTTATATCTTTTAACTTCTTACGTCTTCTTCTTTTCTTGCCTTTTTCATCTATTTCTTCAACATCGATTAAAGTTTCTGGAACTAAACACACACTTCCATAATGGCATGAGTAAAATTTTGAATCTCCAATACTGTCTTGATGGAATTGGGTCGCTACCAACTCATTATCAGCATTTTTCAAAGTTTCTTGAATTTTATTTAATTTAGTTAATTGGAGTATTAAATATCGTGTTTCATAACTTACGCATTTTGCCTTAAATGTAAATAAAAAATAATATTCAGCAACATTCAGATTACTATATTTGTAATTATTAAAATAAATATAATTGTCTTCATCGTTATATTGTCCATATCCAAAGTTACCAATTTGCTTTAATTCGTCACTTGTATACAAGTGATTTTGTGTTTTAAAATCTTTTGAGTATTCGCTATTAATCCATTGTTCCCATGTCATATTTTCTTCAGCATCGTATTCAACATCATCTATATAAAATGAAAATGTGTTAACGTCAATATTTATTATTTGGTTTACAACATATATGTTTGAATACTTTTTATTTGTATCCATTACTTTTACCATTATTTTATAACTTGAATGATTAAGTAAATTTTTGAATTTGTACGAGTTACTTGTTGTTTCAATATAAGTTGCACCACCATCTATTGAATAATAATACTTTGATATATTATTCGTTCCTTTGGTTGCTGTTACTGTTGCTGTGATTGAGTTTGATGTTGTACTTGTTTCTACTTTACTAATTGTTGGATATATATATGAACCTGAACTTACGTTATATTCATATGTATTACTTTTTATCTTCTTTTTATCTATCACATATGCTGATACTTTATAATCTTTTGTACTACTTAAATTCGTAAATGTATGTGAACTTGATGTACTTTCTACATATGTTAAGTTACTTACTGCTAGTCTATTACTTAATCTTTGTACTTTACTTGTATTATCTATCAAAGCTATTCCATTTGTTTCTTCAATAGCATAATAATATTTATCTATTTCATTACTTCCTTGTTCTACATTTAAGTTTACTGTTAAGTTTGTTCCACTTTTTGTTGCTGACAAAGTATTAATAGTGTTCGGTGTATAATTATCAAATGTATCTTTACTTATTAATATTTGTCCATCAAAACTTTTACCCGCATTTCCACTTTGGTCTTTATTATAATTTACAAATGTTATCTTTATTGTCCATTCTTCTGTTTTACTTGATGTAGTTGTTATTTCTCTATTTGTAAATAGATTTATTAATCCTGTTTTATTTGTTATATCAAATCCTGATATTGATGTATTTTTATTATCTGTTACTGTTTTGTATGTTAACCCATCTATACTGGTTATAGAATTATTACTTGCATCTGTTATTTGAAGTAATAATTCTGGTGTACTTGTATCTTGTGTATATGTAAAATTATTATCTGATATATTTAGATATAAATTATAATTATTCGTAGCACTATTTGTTTTATTATTTGCAGTTAATATTGCTTTAGCAAATGTTGTATCAGATAGACTTGCCTTACCATTTGCAAATGTATCTTGATCTGCAGTAAAAGTTAATGAAGAACCTGTCTCAAAAGATAGAGTATCTACGGTATTTGAAGTTATTTTAACATCTGTTTGTGACCCTTCCCCAGTTTGAGCTTGAAAATAAGCATATGTTGCCGTTATCACTGTTAAAACTAATGCTATTATTGCAATAGAAGATACTATTTTTGTCTTTTTATTTTCCATTTTTACTATCCTTTTTCTTTCTTTCATCTAAATATTTCATTAAAATGGTAATGATTAAATTGTTTAGACTTCTATTTTCTTCTAAGCTAATTTATCTAATTCCTTTTTTATTTCTTCATTTGTTCTTAAAGTTATTATCACATTATTCATTTTTATATCATCTCAAATCTATTATAATAATTATTATGTCCAATTTATACTTGCACATGTATGCGTTTTGCATACAAAATAGAAATAATTAAAAAAGTTGCTATTTAAATTTTATTTTAGGCAACTATTTTAATTATTGATTGTATTGGTTTTAAATATCTTTTTTTATAAACATTGCATCTCCGAATGAAAAAAATCTAAAATCGTGAGCTTTGGCATATTCATAAGCATTTAAAATAAATTCTTTTTGTGATAATGCAGAAACAAGCATTAAAAGTGTGCTTTTAGGTAAGTGAAAATTAGTAATTAATCCATCAATTGCTTTAAAAGTATATCCTGGATATATAAATATGTTAGTATCTCCGGAACACTCTTTAAATTCATTGTATTTGCTTGCCACTGTTTCTAGCACTCTCGTTGATGTTGTACCTACGGCATAAATTTTTCTGCCTTCACTTTTGGCTTTGTTTAATTTGTCTGCAACTTCTTTAGTCATTATATAATATTCACTGTGCATATTATGTTTAGTTATATCAGTTACTTCAACAGGTCTAAATGTACCAAGACCTACATGCAAAGTTACATAAAGTATTTCTACTCCTTTATTTTTTATTTCTTCTAGTAATTCTTTTGTAAAATGAAGTCCCGCAGTTGGTGCTGCTGCACTACCTAAATTTTTAGCATAAACTGTTTGGTATCTTGATTGATCATTAAGCTTTTCATGAATGTATGGAGGAAGTGGCATTGTTCCAAGTTTTTCAAGTATTTCCATAAGTATTCCAGTATACATTAATTTAACATGAACTATTCCTTCATCTAATTTTTCAATTACTTCAGCTTTTAATAAGCCATTTCCAAAAGAAATAATTGTTCCAACATGTAATCTTTTACCAGGTCTTGCTAAACATTCCCAAGTATCTCCCTCGATATCTTTTAAAAGCAATAATTCTATAACAGCTTTCGTATCTTCTTTTTCTCCGATTAATCTTGCTGGTATAACTTTTGTATCATTAAGTACTAATACGTCTTTGGCATTTAAATAATTAATTATATTTTTAAAAATATCTTCTTTAATACTACCATTTTCTTTATCAAGTAATAAGAGTTTTGAATCACTACGATTAGAAAGCGGAGTTTGAGCAATAAATTTTTCTGGTAAGTCATAATTATATTCTTCTATATTCATTTAATAATTTCCTTTATTTTTGCTACGACTTCATCATTAATATCATCAATCGTTCTTATCATATCATCTTTAACACAGTTAATTCTTTTGTAACCATATTTTTCTGTAAGCTCCAAATAAGCTTTTTCAGCTTGTTCCAAGTGAGCTTTATTTGATTCGTGTTGATCAGGAGTTTCTTCCCTATTTTTTTTAAGTATTGCAGCATATTCAAAAGGCATATAAAGAAAAATTACAGCATCAGGCCTAGGTAGTTCCATAATACCAAATTCCAACTCATCAAGCTTTTGATACATTTTTTCTCTTTCTTCACGAGTCTTTAATTTTCCTCCTTGGTGAGCCATATTAGATTCAACATATCTATCAAGAATTACAATGTCTCCATCTTCAAGATGTTTATTTATAATACCAATATTATATCTTCTATCTGCCGCATAATAAGCTGAAGCCGCTAGAGCATCAACATTTGTAGCACCTTCAGGAAACCATCCTTCACAAATATATGATTTTCCTAGATAGGGACCCCCAACAATTCTTCCCGTCGGAGTATCATACATTGGAAAAGAATAATTATATACATTCACTCCCATTTCTTTAAATTTAGCTACTGCTTTTTTAACTTGTGTTTCTTTACCTGAACAATCAGTTCCTTCAATTACTATTAATTTACCATTCATTATTTCATCACCTTTCATATATTACAAAACTATATTTTAATCCATTTACTTCACTATTACTTACAACACTACGCGTATAATCATCTTTATTAAATTCTGGAAAATAAACATCAGCTTGTTCCTCACTATCTATCTCCGTCAAATAAAGTTTATTTGCATATGGTAAAAATAATTTATATATACTAGCTCCGCCAATAATCATTACTTCTTCATCCAAATTTTTAACAAACTCTAATAATTTATTAAAATCTTTAAATAACATTCCATCATCTATATTATCTAAAGAACTAGATAATACAATATATTTTCTTCCATCTAAATGTCTAGGTAAAGACTTATATGTACTTTTGCCCATTACAATATATTTTCCCATTGTTAAATCTTTAAAGTTCTTTAAATCTTCTTTAATATGCCAAATTAAGTCATTTCCACGACCAAGTTCATTATTTTTTCCAACTGCTGCTATAATACTAATCATATTTATTCACCTACTGTGCAAGAGGAAATTTAATTGGTCCCATATGTTTGTAATCTTTTATTTTAATATCTTTCAAATCTGCTGAATTATCGAAGTCTTTAAATTCTTTTATATTAGGATTAATCCATAATACCGGTGCTTCATAATCGCCATCTTTTTCAAATCTATTAATTTGCTCTTTAATACCATCAATTTGATTAACATAAATATGAGCATCTTTAATACTGTAATTTATAGTGCCAGGTTTAAGTCCACTTACTTGAGCAACTAAACTAAGTAGTACGGCATATTGTGTAACATTAAAAGGAAGGCCTAAAGCCACATCACAACTTCTTTGATGAACCCAAATATTTAAATAACCATCTGTAACATCCCACTCACTTGACCAAACACAACTAGGAAGCACAGCCGTAGGAATATATTCATCTTGCCATAAAGACATAACCATTCTTCGATCTAAAGGATTATTTTTTAATGTATCAAGTAAACGATCCATTAATCCTAGTTTTTTTACTATAAAACCGTATGCTGTCCCTATCGTGTGAGCATATTCTATGCCAAAATCTTTCTCAACATCTTTTTTTACTAATTTGCCATCTTCTAAAACGTTTTGATTAGCTCTCCATTTTCCATCTTCAGCAATTTCCCATTCATCCCAAATATGAACGTTTCTTTCTTGTAACCATCTCACATCATTAGATTTTGCTTGATAAATCCATAACATCTCAAGAATTGCTTGACGAAAATATAGTTGTTTAGTTGTTAGACATGGAAATTCTTCTTGTAAATTAAATTCTAAATGATAACTTGGAATTTTTAAGGTATTAATACCTGTTCTATTTTCAACTTCCACTCCATCGTTCAATATTTTTTCGCATAATTTAATATAGTCTTTATCCCACTTTGACATACTTACCTCCCTAATACCATAAAGGATATTTACTAGTTAATTCTAATACTTCTTTTTTTAAATTATTTAATATCTCTTCATTTTCGCTATTTTTTAATGCTTTTGATATTATTAATCCAATTTGTTCAAAATCACTTTCTTTTAAACCTCGTGAAGTCATTGCTGGACTACCTAATCTTAATCCACTAGCAACCATTGGTGATTCAGAATCATTTGGAATAGTATTTTTATTTGTTGTAATATTTATTTTATCTAATATGTTTTGAGCTTCTTTACCAGTTAGACCACAAGTACCTTTTACATCTACTAAAATTAAATGGTTATCAGTACCACCCGATATAATTCTAAAACCTTCATTAGATAAGGTATTAGATAAAGCTTTAATATTTTTTAATACTTGCATTTGATATTCTTTAAATTCAGGTTGCATTGCTTCATAAAAGCATTCAGCTTTTGCTGCTATTACGTGCATTAAAGGTCCTCCTTGAATACCTGGAAAAATTACTTTATTTATTTTTTGGGCAATTTCTGCATCATTAGTTATGATAAGTCCTCCTCGTGGTCCCCTTAAAGTTTTATGAGTCGTCGTAGTTACAACATGAGCATAACCAACCGGAGATGGATGAAGACCTGCTGCTACTAACCCCGCAATGTGTGCCATATCAACCATTAAATAAGCTCCGACTTTATCACAGATTTCTCTAAACTTTTTAAAATCGATTATTCTTGAATATGCACTAGCACCAGCAATTACCATTTTAGGTTTTTCTTCTAAAACTTTTCTTTCTAATTCTTCATAATCAATGTATTCTGTATCCATATTTACATCATAATCAACTATTTCATAATCTTGACCACTAAAGGAAAGCCTATGACCATGGGTTAAATGACCTCCGTTGGAAAGATTCATTCCCATTACTTTATCACCATGAGAAAGTAATGCCCTATAAACAGCCATATTGGCACTAGATCCTGAATGAGGTTGAACATTTGCAAATTCAGCACCGAATAAGTCTTTGGCATAATTTATCGCTAAATTTTCAATAACATCAACATTTTCACAACCACCGTAATATCTTTTTTCTGGGTACCCTTCGGCATATTTATTAGTTAAAATACTTCCTTGCAATTTCAATATATCATTAGATACATAATTTTCACTTGCAATAAGTTCAATATTTTCTTCTTGTCTTTTTCTTTCGTTTCTTAACGCTTCTTCTAAAATTTTATTCATTTAAACCTCACTCATTTCTATTAAATTATCTATAATCATTGCTACAGTCATCGGTCCAACACCACCAGGGTTCGGAGTTATGAATGATGCAATATCTTTAAGACTATCAAAATCAATATCTCCGATTATTCCAGTATCAGTTCTGGATATACCCACATCTATAACAACAGCACCTGGTTTTACCATATCAGCTTTAAGCAGTTTAGGAACACCACAAGCAGCTACTACTATATCAGCATTTTTGGTATAATCTTTTAAACCTTTTGTTTTACTATGTAATAAACTTACGGTTGCATCTTTATTTTCTAATGCTAAAGCTAAAGGTTTGCCCACAATATTTCCTCGACCTATTATTGCAACATTTTTTCCACTTACATCAATTTTATAATAATCAAACAATTTGATAATACCTTTAACTGTGCAAGGTAAAATACTTTTTCTATTTAAATATAAATTATAGACGTTATCTTTTGTAAATCCATCGACATCTTTACTCGATTTTATAAGTCCACTACATTTTTCAAAATCAATATTACTTGGAACAGGGCTTTGTAAAATAATTCCAGTTACATCAATATCTTCATTTAAATCATTTATTAAAAATATTAATTCTTCTTCGCTAGTCTCTTTAGATAGTAAATATTTTCTTACATTAATACCTACCATGCTACAATACTTTTCTTTATTTTTAATATAAATCTTACTTGCTTCATTATCACCCACTAAAATGATTGCTAATGTAATATTTAACTTTTCTTTACTGATTCTTTCTTTATATAAAACCAATAATTCATCTCTTAATTTTTTTCCATCTAAAATCATTGTTCCTCCTTAAAATAAAGACATATTATGATCTATTCCTAAATGTTTATAAGCTTTTTCACAAGCTACACGGCCACTTCTTGTTCTTTTAATAAAGCCTTCTTGCAATAAAAAAGGTTCAACAACATCTTCAATTGTGGATATTTCTTCTCCAATAGCAGTTGATATGGTTTCTACTCCAACTGGTCCACCATTAAATTTGTTAATTAGGGCTTCCAGATATTCAATATCTATATTATCTAGCCCATAAGTATCAACATTTAAACGTTCTAGTGCATTTAACGTAATATTTAAATCTATTAGACCATCGCCTTCAACTAAAGCAAAGTCCCTAACTCTTTTGAATAAACGATTAGCTATTCTTGGTGTTTTTCGACTTCTTTTAGCAAGTTCTATCGCAGCATCATCAGTTATATTCATATTTAAAACTTTACTTGTTCTTTTTACAATATTTGCAAGCTCTTCATTAGAATAAAATTCAAGTTTATTTACAATACCAAAACGATCTCTTAATGGGCTTGATAAATCTCCAGCTCTAGTTGTTGCTCCTACTAAAGTAAATGGTGGTAAATCTATTTTTATTGATCTACTTTTACCTTCTGTTCCAATTACTACATTAATTGTGAAATCTTCCATGGCAGAATAAAGTATTTCTTCTACAAAAGAAGGAATACGATGTATTTCATCAATAAATAAAACATCTCCGGGTTCAAGTGTTGATAGTATAGCTGCTAAATCGCCACTTTTTTCTATGGCTGGTCCCGTTGCAGTTTTTAAATTACTTCCAAGTTCATTTGCTATTATGTGAGCAAGGGTTGTTTTTCCTAGTCCCGGTGGGCCATATAATAAAACGTGATCTAATGGTTCATCTCGCATTTTAGAAGCTTCTATAAATACTTTTAAATTAGATTTAATCTTTTCTTGTCCTACATATTCATCTAAATATTCAGGTCTTATGTTTTTATCAAATATATCTTCATATGTAACATTTGTATCAATAATTCTTTCATCCATGTTTATTCCCCCAGACTATCTATATACTTTTTTATTTCTTGCCAGTTTTGAACTAGTTTGTGTTTACTATCCACTCTTTCTTCTGATATCCTTAATGTTTTTATGCCTTTTTTTGCTACCTCATCTAAAACGTTTTCTCTATCATCAATAAATATATCAACGAATTCATTTAAACAAGCATTGCCTTTTTCTTCTTGAAAAAAAATCAATTTATCAAACGGAATATTGTTTTTAGCAAAATAAAGACTTGTTAAGTAAGTTGACTTTAAACTTACAAAATCACTGGTACTTTCAGCTCCGCGTGCAGTTATAAAAACGATTTTATGTCCTTTATTTTTCCAGTAATTTAAAGTATCTATTACATCTTCTTTAACTAAAACATTTTTAACGATTGATTCTAAATATTTGGTTAAAAAATCTTTGATTTGTTCCTCATTTAATTCCCTATAATTATTTTTGTTATTATAAAGAGGATCTTTTTTAAGCAGTGTGTTTGAATATATACTTGTATTTGTTATTGTATTATCTATATCAATTCCTATTGTCAATATCAAACACCACCTTACACATTAAATTTATTATATAACAAATTTTGAAATTATCCAACTACATTTTGTAATTTTAATAAATATAACCATATCAAAAATCATTTTTATTTTTTTGTTTCATTTAATATAATTGCATATAATAAATAATCTTCCCAGACTAAAATTTCCTTTAAATTCTTGTCTTTAAAGTAACCAAAATCCCTAATAAATCTTTTTAACCCATTTAATTTCATATATAATTCTTTACCTTTGTCTGTTTTTATGTACATTGCTTTGCCATTTGAGTATGTCGCTATTAATAAAACTGCTGATGTAATCATCATCATTAAAAAGTAAAGAGAAATAAAACCAGCTTCATTAGTGGCCCATACAAATTTAAAATCAATAAACCAATATAATAATATTATTAAAAACAATATAATATTTATTATATTTAAAAAATGGCTAAAAAAAGTATATGGCTTAATTAAATCTTTTTCTTTTAAAGAAAATTTAATGGTTTTTAAATACAAGTTGTTAAATTCTTTTGTTCCAATAAATTTATATCTATCAATAATAAATTTTTCACTCTCCATTAGATTACTTTCATCCAATACATTAATTTTATTATTAATTATTTCAATTTTTTTGATAAACTTTAGTTTTTCTAATTCAGCTTTGATAATTGAATTTGTTCTTTTAGTCTCATTAAAAAGAACTCCTAGTTCACCAATAGAATATTCTTTAATAATATCTCGATAATATATAAATTTTTCTTTATCTTCTTTTGTTAATTTATAATATTTTTTTGAATCACAAAATTTCTTTATACAATAAATAATAAACAATAATAAAAAGAAAAGTAAAATAACTATTTGCATGTAGATAAAAAAATATATTTGTTTCATTTTAATAAGTATCACTTCCTCTATTTGTTATAAGTATATCATTTAATGTTCATTTTTCAAAGTGAAATTTTAAATAATTTTTATATTCTAGTCCAATTACTTTTAGCTACATTTTTATCATTTCATTGTGATAAATTATTGCCGTTATTTTTTACATGTGTTATACTTTTATTGGAACATTTAGTTGATTGGATGCTGCCTCATTTGAATTTTTATGAGAGTGAGGTGATGCCTAATGTACAAGAGAGATTTTCTTATCTTGGGATTATGGATTATCATAATCTTGCTTATTTTAGTTTTATTATTAAAATAACAAAGAAAAAAGCATCTAAATCAACCATGTTGATTTAGATGCAAACCCATTTATGGCGGCATCCAACATGTTAAATTGAATGTTCCATTTTTATTTTATGCAAATTCTCTTTGCTAAATACATAATAGCATATTTAAATGATATTTGTCAAATTATTATTGTTGTTTCAATATAGATTACTTAAAAAATGTAATTAGCTTTTTATTATTTTATTGTTGCAAAATATTGCCATTATTTTTGTCATATGTTATACTTTTATTGGAACATTTAGTTGATTGGATGCTGCCTCATTTGAATTTTTTATGAGAGTGAGGTGATGCCTAATGTACAAGAAAGATTTTCTTATCTTGGGATTATGGATTATCATAATCTTACTTATTTTATTTTTAATATTAAAATAAAAAAGAAAAAGCATCTAAATCAACCATGTTGATTTAGATGCAACGCAATTTATGGCGGCATCCAACATGTTAAATTGAATGTTCCATTTTTATTTTATGCAAATTCTCTTTGCTAAATACATAGTAGCATATTTATATATGGTTTGTCAAATTATTTTTCGCGTATATATATTGCTTTATACATAATCAAAATTTTAAAAAAATTAATTAAAATACATTGTAGAAAATAAAAATATAGTGTATAATAATTATAGAATAAAGGGATTGTGTGATACAGATGTTTAGAGATTTTGACTATGAAAATAAACCTGTTGTTGATATAGTAAACGAAATGATTATTGATGCAATTAATAAAAAAGCATCTGATATTCATTTTGATCCAACTGAAGATTATCTTAATGTCCGCATTAGAATTGATGGGGAACTTTTGGAGTATGCTAAAGTACCTGCCTTTGTAAAGAAAAACCTTTTAACAAGAATTAAAATAATAAGTGGCATGAATATAACTGAAACTAGATTACCTCAAGATGGAGCCATTAAGAATTTAAGTGATAAAGTTGATTTAGACTTACGTGTATCTTCTCTACCTATTGTTGATGGAGAAAAAATAGTTATTCGTATCTTAAATTACACAATGTCATCTAGTGGTCTTGAAAATTTGGGATTATCTGATAAAAATCTTGAAAAAATTAACAAATTAATTAAAATGCCAAATGGTATTATTCTGGTTGCTGGCGCTACCGGAAGTGGTAAGTCAACTACCGTTTATAGTATGCTACAAATTCTTAATACAGTATCTAAAAATATAATCACTGTTGAAGATCCCGTAGAAATGAAAATAGCAGGAATTAATCAAGTTCAAGTAATGAGTGATATTGGGCTTACATTTGGTAGTACATTAAGAAGTATTCTTCGTCAAGACCCTGATATTATAATGATCGGAGAAATTCGTGATGATGAAACTGCAAGAATTGCGGTACGAGCTTCTATTACTGGACATTTAGTATTATCTACAATTCACACCAATAATTCTTTAAATACAATTGAACGTTTATTGGATATGGAAGTTGAAAGATACTTATTAGGTAGCGCTTTAACTGGTATTATTTCTCAAAGATTAGTAAAAAGACTTTGTCCTAAATGTAGAACAAGTAGACCTACTACAAAATATGAAAAAATACTATTTGAAAAAGTATTACATAAAGAAGTTTCAGAAGTTTATGTTCCTCAAGGATGTAGTGAATGTATTAATGGCTATACGGGTCGTATTGCATTACATGAAATATTAGAAATTAATCAAATGGTCAGAGATGCCATAACAAATAATATAAGAAAAAATGAATTAAGGCATTTAGTATATGACAAATCAGATGTTACTAGCCTACTTCAAGATGGACTTGAAAAAGTAGTTGCTGGACTTACAAGTGTTGATGAAATACTTCGTGTTATAGATGTTGAAGAAGACATCGGAGAAGATGAAGAAGATATTAAAAATGCTTTTATTGGTAAAATAACTGATAATACAATTGATACTATCGAAGAAATTGAGACATTATAAAACCTGTTTATATCGAAACAGGTTTTTATTTATTCAACATATTTTGAGTAACAAACATTATTTTCTATGTATATATATACGTTTTTTTCATTAACATAGTATCCGTTGTTAAAGTTATCATTTTCATTATTTGATTTATCTACGGTTTGATTAATTATTACTTTTATTTCTTTGTTATCGCGCTTAATTTTTTCTTTAGAAATAATGTATTTTTTATCAAGTAAATCTTGAACTTTTATTGTTATACATGGCTTTATATCTTTGTTATCTATTTTGCAAGTTCCATCAGCCTCGTCATATTTTAATATTTGACTTTTTTTATCATCACAATACCTTTTGGCAGCATTTTCAATTAAGTCTTTATTACTGTTCCATAAATTGTTATTTATTATTCTCTTTAAAGATCCTAGCCCTACACTTCCCATCGTAGTAATTAAAGCAAGAATAACAACAACCACAAGTAATTCCACTAAAGTAAACCCGTTCTTTTTCATAATTTTCCTTACTTTAGTAAAAGCCTTAAAGCTTCTTTTACTTGTTCCTCTAAAGATAGACTCTTGTCAATTTGACCAACAACTTTTTTTATTTCAGCAGTTTTATATCCTAAAGCTGTTAGTGTTTCCATTAAATCTTCAGTTTCATCTGGACCAATATCTTCACCAACATAATCATCTAGTTTACCTTTTAAATCTAATATGATTTGTCTTGCTAATTTTTCCCCGATTTTAGGAAATTTAGTTAAATATAAAACGTTTTCTCTATTTATGGCATCAACTATGCCACCGATTGAACCTGTTGCTAGTATAGGAAGTGTCAATTTAACTCCAAGACCTTTTACACTAATTAATTTTAAAAACAAGCCATATTCTTTAAGATCTTTAAAACCATATAAACTATATTCATCTTCTGCTATCTTATTATAAACATATACCTTATATTCTTTATCTATTTCATAAGAAAATGGGTTTGGAACATAAATTAAATAACCTATATTATTACATTCAATTATAATATTATTGCTATTTAGTTCTTTAACATATCCTTTTATATAACTATACATATTATCACCACTAATATGGTATCATAATTATATATTTTTATCAATAAGCATATAATTAATTATGAATTTAATTTTAAATAATATTATATACCAAAAGACTAAACATAATCCAATTAATAATCAATATAAAATATTAAAAAAACGTAATAAATATTTTAAATTTAGTAAAATAGATATTGACGTATTAATTATTGATTCAAGAAATGTAATACTATCTAAATATTTAAATATGCCAAGATTTAAAGAAATCAGCGTTTTTAATAATTACAAAAAAACTAGTGTCATTATTTTACCTAAAAACACTAGTTATGGTTTAAGAATCGGTGATGTTTTAGTCTTTGAAAGTGAACATGTAATCTAATATTTGAACTTCGTCACCTGGTTTAGCCCCGAGTTTTTCAAGTTCATCTTCAATGCCCATACCTTTAAATTTACGAGCAAATCTTAAAACGCCTTCATCTTCATTAAATTTTGTCATAAGAAGTAAAGTTTCTATTTCTTTACCGCTTACAATCCAAATATTTCCGTCTCTTTTAATTTTGTATGGCATAGTATCTTCAAATTTATAAATTTTAAATTTTTCACTTGGATATAATTCTTCTTTTGGAGTCTCTTCAAGTATAGTCATAAGTCTATTTATTAAATCGTCTATACCATTCATATCAAAAGCACTTATAGGTATAACTTCTAAATTTGGATAAGCTTTTTTAAATTTTTCTAGATTAGCTTTACCATCTGGCAAATCCATTTTACTTGCTATAATTATTTCTTTTTTATTTTTTAATAATTCACTATATTTTATTATTTCATTTCTTATTATTTTATAGTCTTCGATTGGATCTCTTCCTTCGGATGATCCCATATCAATAACGTGAGCCAAAATTCTTGTACGCATTGCATGTTTTAAAAATGTTGTTCCAAGCCCTACACCATCTGATGCTCCTTCAATTAATCCTGGTAAGTCTGCCATTACAAAACTCTTGCCATCTTTTAATTTTACAACGCCAAGATTAGGATTAAGGGTTGTGAAATGATATGCCGCGATTTTAGGTTTTGAAGCACTAATTATTGATAATAATGTAGATTTTCCTACACTTGGCATGCCAACTAGACCAACATCTGCTAAAACTTTTAATTCAAGTCTTACTTCAACTTCTTCACCAGGTTCCCCTTTTTCGCTAAATTTTGGAGCTGGAACATCATGGGTTGCAAATGATTTATTACCTTTTCCCCCACGGCCTCCGCGGGCAACAACAAATTCTTCAGAATCATTTATTAAGTCTGCCATTATTTCATTTGTTTTAGAATTAATAACTGTTGTTCCTTCTGGCACACTAATAATTATATTTTCAGCATTTGCACCATACTTATTTGAACCTTTGCCATTTTCTCCTTTCGGAGCCTTAATAATTTTTTTATAGCTTAAATCAACTAAAGTTTTTAAATTTTTATCTACTTTAAAAATAATGCTAGCTCCTCTACCACCATTTCCACCATCTGGTCCACCCATTGGAACAAATTTTTCTCTTCTAAAAGATGTACAACCATCCCCACCGGAACCAGCCATAAGTTTTATATTTAATTCATCAACAAACATACATATGCACCTCGCTTATAATTTTACCATATTTTTATTAGATAATCTAGAAGTATTTTATTCTCTTGATAAATGTTGCAAGTGTTATTTTATCTTTAAATTTACTTATATTACTTTTCATGTTATAATTTTTAATGAAAGAAGGACATATTTATGGAATATAATAAAATTAAAAATGCAGATAAAATAATTGAAAATAGTAAATACTTTGTTAAAGATCCTTATAGATATAAAAACAAATGGCATGATTTATTTGGTAATAAAAACCCTATATCTTTGGAGCTTGGAATGGGACGTGGGGACTTTATTATTAATATGGCTAAAAAATATCCAAATATTAATTTTATTGGTTTAGAACTTTATCCATCACAAATGGTTATGGCTACAGAAAAACTTCAAAAAGAAAAAATAACTAATTTAAAGTTAATTAATGATGATGCTAGAAATATTGATAAGATTTTTGGCAAAGAAATATCTACAATATATTTGACATTTTCTGAACCTTGGCCAAAAGGAATTGATGAGAAAAATAGATTTACTCACATAAGCTATTTAAAACTTTATGATAAAATATTTAAAAAGAATAAACATATAATTCTTAAAACTGATAATAAAGGATTATTTGCCTATTCTTTAGAAACATTATCCCAATATTGGTATACTTTTAATAAGGTTAGTTTAGATTTACATCATGATGAAAGACAAATAAGTAATATCATGACTGATTTTGAAAAACAATATGAAAAAGAGGGCAGACCAATTTATTATGTGGATGCTAAATTTGATGAATAAGATAATATAAAAAAACAGGTATTCAAACTGAAAATACCGTTTTTTTATATTGTATTTTTTTTAGAGTTCTTCGTAATAAAAAAATGCAATAGCAAAATTTCCTTTTACTTTTAATGTAATAATGCCATAAGAACCATCATAGTCTTCAATCTCTGGGCTCGAAAAGTTTTCTGTAGTCCCATCAAACATTAGTAATTTTACGCAATCTATATTTAATTCCTTTAATATCTCGGCCGTAATTGGTATTGTATAATATCCATTTGAATCTGGGGATAATACTGTTGTATCAATATTTACAAAAAAAGTTAACCTTGATATTGGTTCTAAATTTGAGTCTATAAAGTTTTGTAAAAAAGTTTGTTGACTTGCATTAAGATTATTTGCCACTTTATACAATTCACCAAAATCATAAGTATGAGGCCTTTCAAGATATCCATATGTTTTACCTATATCATTATAATTATCTTTTTTATATATAGTTTTAAGATTCGTTTCTGAAAGGCTTTCTATAAAAGTCCCTTCTGTTTGATATATAATGCACGAGATTCCCGTGGAATAACATTTATTTCCTGCGGCATTTTCAATAACCGCATTATTAAAATTTTCATAACTTTTATTTTCTTCAATTACAGTATCGTCTTCTATATAATATCCAAAAGTATTATATCTACTATTAGTCCAATTTGTAAAAGTCATACCTTTTTCTGCAGTATATTGAGTTCCAGCATACGTAAATTGTATTTCATTACTCGTACTTACCAATTTTTCGCTTACTACATATATATTTGAATATTTTCCATTTGTATCCATTGCTTTTACCATTATTCTATAACTACCACCATTAAGATTACTAAAGATATAACTATTACTTGTACTTTCTATAAACGTACTTCCATTATCTATTGAATAATAATATTTTGATATATTATTTGTTCCTTTGGTGGCTGTTACTGTTGCTGTGATTGAATTCGATGTTGTACTTGTTTCTACTTTACTAATTGTTGGATATATATATGAACCTGAACTTACGTTATATTCATATGTATTACTTTTTATCTTCTTTTTATCTATCACATATGCTGATACTTTATAATCTTTTGTACTATTTAAATTCGTAAATGTATGTGTACTTGAATTACTTTCTACATATGTTAAGTTACTTACTGCTAGTCTATTACTTAATCTTTGTACTTTACTTGTATTATCTATCAAAGCTATTCCATTTGTTTCTTCAATAGCATAATAATATTTATCTATTTCATTACTTCCTTGTTCTACATTTAAGTTTACTGTTAAGTTTGTTCCACTTTTTGTTGCTGACAAAGTATTAATAGTATTTGGGGTATAATTATCAAATGTATCTTTACTTATTAGTATTTGGCCAGCAAAACTTTTGCCGGCATTTGCTGATTGATCTTTATTATAATTTACAAATGTTATTTTTATTGTCCATTCTTCTGTCTTTGTACTAGTTGTTGTTATTGCTCTATTTGTAAATAGATTTATTAATCCTGTTTTATTTGTTATATCAAATCCTGATATTGATGTATTTTTATTATCTGTTACTGTTTTGTATGTTAGACCATCTATACTTGTAATAGAATTATTACTTGCATCTGTTATTTGAAGTAATAATTCTGGTGTACTTGTATCTTGTGTATAAGTAAAATTATTATCTGATATATTTAGATATAAATTATAGTTATTAGTTGCACTATTTGTTTTATTATTTGCGGTTAATATAGCTTTAGCAAATGTTGTATCAGATAGACTTGCTTTACCGTTTGCAAATGTATTTTGGTCAGCTGTAAAAGTTAGTGAAGAACCGGTTTCAAAAGATAGAGTATCAATGGTACTTGCATTAATTTTCACATCTGTTTGTGAGCCTTCCCCGGTTTGAGCTTGAAAATAAGCATATGTTGCTGTTATGACAGTTAAAACTAATGCTATTATTGCAATAGAAGATACTAGTTTTGTCTTTTTATTTTCCATAAATTTATACACTCCTTATAGCAATATCATACAAGATATCTACTTTACTATAAATATAGTTTACACCAAAAATAGGAAAATAAAAATAACTTATTAGTATTTTTTACAAAAACATGACAAAAAAATAGTCTTTGTTAGACCTTTAATTATTTTCTTTTAAAACTTCTAATATTTTGTGCATTTTCATATCATATTCAATAATTGCCATAGAACCTGAAAGATTTTAAAATTAAAGTTGATATAATTGTTTGGTAGGTGTATAAACGGAAATAAAAGCAAATAATTATAAAGCCAATGAAATACTTAGGTTTATAAGACAAAATACTAATTTAACTCAAAAAAATTTTGCTAAAACTATTAATAGTGGAAAAAGTAGATATTATTTTAGTGATTTACTCGATATAGCTGATAAACATGATTTAGAAATTATAATAAAGGATAAAAAATAAAACTTGATTGTCAAGTTTTATTTTTTAGTTCTTTCTAATTTTGAGCCATATGGATTTTTTCTTGTAATACTTATTGCACCACATCTTGTACATGTTCCATACCAAAATGGTATTTTGCTATCTTCCTGTTCCATCTTACGCCAACTTACAATGGAATGACCAATGTTTCCACAAAGATTTTTATTTTCTTCAGCTTTTATTTTATAATTGTTTATTGTGTTTTTAATTTCTTCGACTGCTTCATCTCTAACTTTTTCAGGCATATTATTTAGTTCTCCGAGTATTTTATGATATTTCATAAATTCAAAGTATGTTTGATAATCCCAGGTTAACTCATAATAACTTGGATGTGATTCATCATAAAGATTGGATGAGTCTGTAATATATATTAAATAATCTTTTGAAAACTTTTTAAATGAATCCGATTCAAGTAATTCTTTAACAAGTGTGTACCCTTCGTCACATTCACCCCAGAAACGATCATAAAATTTTACTTTGTAAAACCCATCTCTAATATCAATATGCCTTCTTAATTCAGTTAATACTAACCTAAATAACTTTCTTTTTTTAGTTGTTATATCTCTTTTTTCTTTTTTATTTGATGTATTATGTGTAAAAAGTTCACTTAACTCAAATAATTCCTTATCATATTTCATAAACCCTCCGCATTAAAAAAGCGCATACTTATGCTTCGTAAACGCTTACCTTTTTCTTATTTTTTCCTAATCTTTCATATTTAACAACACCAGTTACTTTTGCAAATAATGTGTCATCTTTTCCAATTCCAACATTTGTACCTGGATAAATTCTTGTTCCTCTTTGACGATATAGAATTGAACCAGCTGAAACAGTTTGTCCATCTGCAGCTTTAGCCCCAAGTCTACGACCAGCTGAATCTCTGCCGTTTTTTGTAGAACCTTGAGCTTTAACGTGAGCAAATAATTGGATATTTAACTTCATGAAATTCATTATATGTCCTCCTTAATTATTTTAATATTTTTTTTGTATGTTGATGCAAGTTCTTCAAGCATCATAAGCATATTTTTTATTGTTAATGTAATTCTATCATCACTACTTAATACTTCAATTGTTAGTTTATCTTTCTCTTCTTTATATTTAAGACTTTCTTTATTAAATCTTAAACATAAATTAATACTTGTAGTAACAATTGAAGAAGCCGATGCGCATACGATATCTTTACCATAATCAGCATAATCAGCATGTCCTGTCATAGTAATAATATTATTTTTAATATTAATTTTTATCATTAACCAATTTTTTTAACAACTAATTTAGTATATGGTTGTCTATGTCCTTGAGTCTTACGATATTTTTTCTTTGGTCTGTATTTAAACACTTTGATTTTTTTGTTTTTTCCGTGTTTTTCAACAGTACATACAACTTTAGCATCAACATATGGGTTACCAGCTTTTCCATCTGCAAATAAAACTTTGTCAAATGTAATATCACTACCTACTTCTGCATCTAATTTTTCAACAAAAATAGTATCCCCTTCAGAAACATAATATTGTTTTCCACCAGTTTCAAATATAGCTTTCATTTCATACCTCCTTATATTTTTTTGAAGTCGCGCCATTAAGGTACTAAAAGTTTATAACCTTTTCTGTGCGGTTTTTTAAGAAATTACTTAAAAACATATTAATTTTATCAGAAATAACCTTGTTTGTCAAATTTTTCTTTGAGTTTTTTTGATTCACTTACTACTTTATTTTCTTCTTTAAAATACTGATATGTGTCTAGTTTTAAAATATCGAGTTTTCCTTTTTTTGTACTTATATATTTAAAGTTATATTTTTTTAAATATCTTTCAAGTAAAAATCTATTATAGATATATTTATAATCTTTAATAGATACGTATATTTTGTAAATAAAAATACCTATGATTAAATAATTATTTAAGCTATATTTATAATTAAATAGAAAATATAAAATAATAAAAATAATACTAAATATTATATATAATTTATATGATTTTTTAAAAGAGAAAAATTTATTTAAAATACTTTTTAATACAATACTACCATCTAAAGGAATAATGGGAAGCAAATTAAATATCATAATACTTAAATTATATTTCATAAATAGATTATAATCATGAATATTTATTAGTTTTACAATAGGTATTAAAATAATTTGCATAATTATTCCTGATAAAGCTAATAACATTTCTTTATTTGGACTTGTATTTATATCTTTATCTAATTTTGTAATACCTCCGAAAGGATAAATAGTTACACTTATTACTTTATATTTAAAAAGTATACTTGTTAAAATATGTCCTAGTTCATGAAATAAAACAATTAAAATAATCATTAGACCTATTCTAATATATCCACATAAAAACAATACTAATAGAATAAATATAGTGCTATAATCAAACTTGATAATCTTCATACTTTATATATTCATTATCTTTTTTTATAACTAAATAAAGTGTATCATCTAAAGTTTCTCCGATTAATTTATCTTTTTCTAAATAATCATAAAGTTTGACAGAGATATTTGTTAGATTTCCATACCATATATCTACCCCATCTACACCTTGAATTATAACAGTGTTCCCATAATCTTCTTTTTCGCCAATATAAACTACTATTCCACTGGTTAAATTATTTATTAATGTATTATTTTTTAAAGTTAATTTTTCACCATCTTTATAATTTTCAATACTTTTATACATTAAATGTCCATTCATTACCATTTTATTATTATCTTCTTTAGGAAGAACACTTCCAAATAAATCTTCATACCATCCTTTTATTTTAGTAAATGGAAGACTTTCCGTTAAAACATATTCTTTATATAACAACATATTTGATTCACTCATGTTGGTAAATATTATGCTAGCTAAAAAAAATATTATAGCAATTAAAAATTTAGATATAATAGGTTTTAAATTATTACTTTTAGGAATGCTATTATTTCGTCTTTTTTTTGCTTCGTTTAAATATTCTTCCATTATATCACCGATATAATTTTATGTTTTTGGAGTCTTTAATATAACTTATTAAGATAAATATACTATTAATTACAAACATACTTAAAAATATATTTTTAAAGTTATAGATACTTGATGCTATTAAATAATAAACAAACATTGTTAAGATATTAAATAAATAATAATTAATTACATTATAATAGTTTCTATTACTAAATTTATGTAGCAGATAAAATATTATCATAAATACTGTATTAAATGGTAATGTGTGAGTTATAAATAAATCTATAAAAAGTCCCACACTAATATTATATACTAGACTTTTTTTATTTATATTTATTAGAAAAAAGAAAGATTTATAATGAGTAAAGTTATATATTAATGTATCTAAAAATATATTAATCATGATTGCTCCTTATAAAAAGGTAATCTAACTTATCTAGTCTAGAATTTATATTTACAGAAGCAAATTTTTCTATTTCTGTTTCATTTAAAAATACATCTTCAACTATACCTATATAAATGTTTTCTGGCAAATTACCTAATCCAGATGTGTAGATCTTATCTTCTTTATTAATTAATTCATAATTATTTATATTTGTTACTACTAAATTATTGTTTATTACTTTTAATATTCCAATGGCATCATTTATTTTTACAGATATATTACTATCTTTATTAGTAATTAATGTTACAATAGAATAATAATCATATGTTTTGGTAACTACACCAATTAAGCCTTCATTATTTAAAACTACATCACCTTTAAACACCCCATTTTTAAAACCTTTAAAAATAGTAATCGTATTTGTGTATTCATATACATCACGATATTTTACACGACTTACTTTTAAATCTAGATCATCATTTATTTTGATATCATTTATTTTTTTTATATTATCAAGTTCTTCTTTTAAATAATTATTGTAATCTATAACTATTTTGGTATCATCTAAATTAGGATTTATAAAAATTAAAAATCTATTTATATTGTTTGCTAATATAAATAATAAAAATATACCTAATAATAAAATGTAATCTTTATATTTCTTTATCATAATATTATTATGGTTAAAATTAATTAATATATGATGAAAATATATTTAAAATAGTATTATTGATATTGTTTATTACTTCAGTTTTCTCACTTTTTAATAAAATATTTTCATAGTTAGTTATTTCTTCGATTAATTTTTTATTTACTCGCATTTCTTTTACATAATAATTTATACCATTTTCATTATAAAATATTTCTAGTTTTAACTTTACTTCTTGGTGATGACATACTGCCATTATCACTCTATAATAATCTTCATCCTTATATATATAGCTAGATTCAAGAGTACTGGCAAAAGTTTTGGCATTGTCGTAATCTTTATAAACTCCGGCTTGAAAGACTTCGATTACTTCTTCTTTTTTAGAGATTGCTTCTACCTCTTCTTTAATGTCAGAATAGAAAAAATAAGCAAGAATTCCTCCGATTATGATGGCAATCCCTAGTATCTTTATATATTTTTTCATCTTATCACCAAATTTATATTAACACAAATTGATAAAAAAAATTGTCATTTTATGGGGATTGTGTTATAATATGCGATAAAAAAAGGAAGTGGGATTATGGAAATTTATGAAATACCTGAAGCATATGTAAAAGTTATGGCTAATGAAGATGATACTATTACTGTTTTAAATCATGGAAATGTAGTGTTTGATTATAAAGGAAAATATGAATTTAAAGTATTAGATAATAAAACTTTTGCTATTATAAAAAGAGAACATGATGAATTTAATTTTAGTGTATTAAATCTATTTTATGTTAATGATGAGAATAAGCTTTCATCTGCTAAATACATTATGAATTATAGTGATAAATTATTTGACAAGGATTTATTGGCAAAGAAAATGATGATTATTCCTTCAAAGTATGGTGAATATATTGTTAATTTTAATTTAAATATTGTTTATTCATCATTCTTTTATGATAAAATTACTTATGATAAAGAAGAAGATTTATTTTATGTTGAAGAATATGTTAAGACAGATCATGGAATTATTACTTTATTTGGTACTTTAAGTAGTACAGGTGTTTTACTTGATAATAGTTTATATTGTCCTTATTTAAAAAGAAATTTTATAGTTGATCCAAGTAATGTTTTTAATTCATGTATGTCTATAAAAAAGGAAATTCATAAAATTTTAGAAAACATTGATAAGAAAAAGAAAAAAGATGAAATATTAAATTATGAATGTGAAGCATATTTAACAAGAAAAAAAAGATAGGTTGCTATCTTTTTTAGTTTATTTTCTTGGCAATCATGGCTTCTGCACTATCCATCGCTGTAATTACTTTTTTACCTGCTTTTTTCATTGTTTTTTTATCTTGCATTAGATAAGCTCCGCCACAAACAGCTACCATAGCAGCGATGACGCCGACTGTTTTTAACATATTTTTCATTTTCCACCTCTAGGTATAGTATACCCAATATTAATTATTATATACTATGGCAATTTGTTCTTTTAAACTTGTTTTCCTAGTGGATGAATAATCGTTATTTATAGCTCTTTCAAACGCATGAACATCTCCGATTAAAGTTAAACTTTTTTTTGCTCTGCTTACTCCGGTATACACTAGTTTGTTATAAAGCATTTTATAATAACTGGTACTTATTGGCATAAATACATGGGTAAACTCACTACCTTGGCTTTTATGAATACTTATGGCATAAGCATGTTTTATGTCTTTTAGATTCTTTTTTTCATATTCAACTTGATTTCCATCAAAGTCAATTATTATTTTATTACCGGTGATTCTAGTAATATATCCAATATCACCATTAAAGACATTATTATCTAAATCATTTACTAGTTGTAAAACTTTATCCCCTTCTCTATAAGTTATATCATTATAAATTATTTCTTCTTTATTTTTCTTTCGTGGATTATAAATATTTTGTAAAATTATATTTAAGGCATCAATACCATTTTCTCCCTTGTACATTGGGGCTAAAACTTGAACACATCTTTCATCTAATTTTTTTGATAAAGAAAATTTAGCTATTTGTTCTATAGCACTTTTTATATTGGTAGAATCAACTTTTACAAAATTATAATCATCTTTTTTAGTTAAATATAAATCAGATAGATCTTTATTTTTTATTTCTTTAGCTAAAAGAGGAATATACGAATTATCACTTTGACGGTAAATTTGGTTTAGAGGTATATAATTAAAATAATCAGATTCTATTAAATCATTTAATACTAGCCCAGGACCAACACTTGGTAACTGAAATATATCTCCGACGAGGATAAGTTTTACATTACTGCTTATCCCATTTAGTAAAGCATCAAATAAATCTATGTCTATCATACTTACTTCATCAACAATTATAAGTTTGTGATGAGTTTTATTAAATTCATTATAAACAAATTCATTGCTATCCTTGTACCACTTTAAATATCTGTGAATAGTTGATGCTGGTATTCCCGTTGAAGAATTCATTTTTTTGGCTGCTCTTCCCGTCGGTGCTAAAAGTGCTATTTCACTCATTATATCAGATGGACCAAGTAATTCTTTTTCAACATATAATTTTACAATGGCATTTATAATCGTAGTTTTACCTGTTCCTGGACCTCCGGATATAATTGTTATATTATTATTTAAAGCACTTTTTATAGCTTTTTCTTGAGTTTCATTATAATCTATTTTTAATTTTTCTTCTAATTTTTTTAAATCTTCATCAATATTTAAATAACTTTTAGCTTTTTTACTGTCAATCTTTTTTAGATTTTTAGCAATATTTATTTCTTTTTCATAATAACTTTTTAAATAAATTCTTTTATCTTGTAAGACAACCTCGGAATTTTCTTCTAAATAATTTAGACACTCTTTTAATACATCACTTGTAAGCTCTATATAAAATTCTTTTAGTAAAGTCTCTCTGATTTCTTCACTAAAACTATATGTATCTCCCTTGTTGAATGAGAGGATTTTTAAACTTTCTAAAATACACGCATAAATTCTAATATCAGTTTTATCTCCATAATTATTTATATATATATTATCTACTTTTTTAAAATCTACGACTTCACCAATTAAATAGAAATTGTCATTTAAAACATAGTCTATATCATCTTTAAAATGATTATAAATTTTGTAACACTCTAATGGGGAAAAACCTAGGTTTTGTAATTTAATAATTGTATCTCCGCTTTTATCATAATTTATTAGAGAAACATATATTTTTTCTTTTCTTTTATCAGTGATTCCTTCAATTTCTAATAGACAGTCTTTATTTTCTTTTATAATATCTATAGCCTTTTCACCGAATTTTTCCACTATTCTTTTAGCAGTGACTTCTCCGCAACCTTCGACGAATGGACTTGATAAAAAATCAATTATTGCTTCTTTTGTAGTGGGTTTTTCTATTTCATAAGAATCTACGACAAACTGCATTCCCCATTTTTCATTATTTTTATATTCGCCATACACTGTCATGGGAATATCTATTGATGGGTCTAAAAAAGAACCTGTTATAGTAATAGTCTTATTTACAATATCAGAAATACTTGATTCCTTAACGCGAAATAAAGCGACTATAAAGCCACTTTCTTTACTATAAAATATTAGTTTTTTTAATTTTCCTTTAATGTAATTCATAATGTCCTTTTATATATTTCACCGACAGTTAAGCATTCATTTAGGGTTACCATTAAATAATTACTCGTGTGTCCAATACTTACATTATTATCGCATTCTTCGATTAAAATATCAAGGTCTTTTCCTTTGAATTTATCATAATATTCTTTTTCTAATTTGTCACTTAACTCCATAAGTTTTTTAACACGCATCTTTTTAACTTTATCATCTACTTGATTTGGCATGATGGCTGCTGATGTTCCTTCTCTTTTTGAATATGGAAAAACATGGATTTTACTAAAGTTCATTTTTTTAGCAAATTCTAAAGTATATTCAAATAATTCATCCGTTTCATATGGAAAACCAACGATTATATCTGTAGTAATTGATATATCTGGTCTTATACTTCTAATACGATTTATTTTATCTTCATAGTATTTTAAATCATATTTACGATTCATTCTTTTTAGGATTTCATCACTTCCTGCTTGAAGAGGAATATGCAAGTGATCACATACTTTTTTGTTTTTTTCAAGCATACTCAAAAATTTATCATTAAGTTCAGTTATTTCTATACTAGATATTCTTATACGTAAAATATTATCTATTTTAGATAGTTCATTTATTAAATCTGTTAGATCATGATTATTATTTAAATAGTGACCTGTGTGAATTCCTGTTAAAACTATTTCTTTATGATTATGATCTGCAAGACTCTTGGCTTCACTTATTACTTTAGAAAAATCTTTTGATCTAACACTGCCTCGGACATACGGAATAATACAGTAACTGCAAAAATTATCACAGCCATCTTCGATTTTTATAAATGCTCTATTATGATTATAGTCAGTTATTTGCATATCTTCAAATTCTAGTTCTCTTTCATTATAGAATTTAACATATCTTTTTTCTGTCTTTAAATATTCTTTTATAATATCTGCAATGCGAGACTTATCTTTATTACCAAGCAAAATATCTATATCTAATTTTTTATACACTTCTTGATTATTTTGACTACTACAACCAGCTACAACTAAAAGACTATCTGGTTTTTTTCTTCTTATTCTTCTTATCATCTTTAAACATTTTTTGTCTGCTACATTAGTTACTGAACACGTATTAACAATTATTATATCAGCTAAATCTTTATTTTCTTCATAGAAAAAATTAGATGAAAGCATATTTTCTTCCATCATATTTGATTCATATTGGTTAACTTTACACCCAAATGTTATAATATTAAATTTCATACCATTACCCCAGTTCTTTTTGTAATCTTTTTAAGGCTTCCAAAAATGCTTCTTCTTTTTGAAAACTAATTACCCTTACTTCAATGTTTTTAACTGTATTATTACTTTTGTTTACTAAATTATCTAAATCAACCTTTTTTACAGATAAATCATCGTGCATTTCTTCTTTTTCATAATTAAGCTCATAATTAGTACCTTTATTTAAAAGCTCATCATAACTTATTATTGCTTTATCTTCTTGGTCTTTTTCATAATCAGTAAATTTAATTGTTGGTTCACTATTTTTCATACTATCCCTTAATTCCTTCGCTATTTTCATTTCTTGAGTTTCTCCTTGATCGGAGGGCTTCTCATCATTATTTATTCTTATAAAATAAATTAAGGTTATAATTAAAATCATTAATATTAATACGGCAAAAAAGAAAATAATATCTACAAGCCTTAATGCCAATAAAAAATTCCATATATCACTAAATATTTTCATACTACCACCAATACTATTATACTATTAATACTTTAAAGGCAAAAGTATAATATGTCAATTTGACAACATCAATGTCAAATATTGACACTTATTATAACATTAAATAATGTGATTGTCAAAAAAAACTAATCAATTTTAGTTTGATTAGTTTGCCATAATTTGATATGGGTTATCAACTGTACCATCACCACTAACTTTAGCAGTTTTAACAATATTTATAACTGGTCTTACTCCCCTTAATAGGTTTCCATTTATATTACTAGTAATAGTTCCATTTTCATCTACTACAAATGGATAATATAAATCATATTTGTTTAATGCTCCAGACATTGTGTAATATGGAGTCTTAATATTTTCATTATATAAGTAATATTCTTTATTCTCACTAGTACTTCCACCAGCTAAAGATACTTCATCTATTGTTAATAAACCAATTCTTGAATTAACTTGATTTCCAAGACATACAAACGTTGGGATCTTATTAGTTATAACTCTATTATATGAAGTGTAGTTTCCTTCCTCTAAAACATTATCATTACAAAATTTGTAATAAGCAATATAATCGCTGTAATCAGTTAGATTATTATCATACCAATTATTTAATTTTTCATAAATTGAACTTGATGTAAAATCATAATTATCATTATAATATTTACTTATTTCTTCAAGTATACCATCTAATACTAATTTTACTGATCCATCACCATTTATTTTTACTATTTTCCAGTTTTTATTTGCAAAAACCACATTATTATTTTTTACATTACCACGAAAATAATATGCTACCCCAAGATCGTCTTCTTTTTTTAGTAAACCTTCATCCAATAAAGCCGATTCACCATTTTCTGTAAGACTAGTTTCATTTACTTTATTGTTTGTTAATACGACATTTGCAAAAGTATTTTCTTCATTTTCTCTTAAACCTATTTGAATAGTTCCCGAATATTTTTCTTTATCATTTCCTTTAAATTTTAAAGTATAATTAACTGTTTCATTGCCATTTATTGATACTTGCTGAGATACTATTTCTGATTTTAAATCATTTTTTATTGTTAAATTATCTGATGATATTAGCTCATATGAAACATTATTTGCATAAACATCAGTTAATTGAATGTAATAATATTTGGCTTCGGCATCATTATTTGTTACTGAAAATGCTATTTCCTTGTCACCATTAAAATTAAATTTTTTACCATTTAAATAGTTAATTGTAATTTCACCATCTACTACAATATCTGAATCATCATCATTTTTATCAAAAAACAAATAACCTACCCCGAGAGCTAGACACACTACAATCATACAAAATAATAAAATAAGTACAGATTTAAATCGCATTCTCAATTGGCATCATCCTTTAATTTTCTTATCTCAATTATACTTTAGCTATTAGAGTATTGTCAAGAAAAACAAGTTTTTTTATATTTAATTAAGTAGAAATTATTTACAAAAGAATTGCTTTGGTGTTATAATTTTTTTGCAGTGTAAGGAGTAAGTTTATGGAAGTATTATTAGATTATGAATTAATTAAATTATTATGGGATTATAAAAAAAGACAGGCATTAGCTGATGATGAATTTGTAAAAAAGGCCATTATTATCACATTGGATAAAAGAAATGCTTTAGATCAAGTTTCAAAAATTAATGCTGGAAGTGATGCTTATTTGTTTGATATTCCTTTTTATGATAAAGAAGAACAAGCAATATATTTTAAGACAAATTTAGCTGTTAATCATGTTGTTGAAAGATTTTTTACTAATAAAGAAGATATTGTTACTTTATATAATTTAAAAGTTTTAACTAATGTTATTAAAGTTTGTAACTCTATAACTTTACCAATGTCTAAACAAAATTTTGAATCTTATTTGCTCAATTTAGAAATGAATTTTAAAACAGCTAAAACTTCACCATTAGAAAGAATGACTACGATAGATGCTTTAAAAAAGATTTGGGCTATTGCTGGATGGGTTCATTTAGATGATGCTGATATTGTCAAAGATTACTATTATTATGAAACAACAAAAGCTATGTTAAAAGATTATTATATTGATAAAGATGGTTCTTTAATATGTCCTGCATATACTTTTTTATCTAAATATATTGATCAAGTAAAACCGCAAGCAAAAACTGACAAAATATTTTTATTAGATGATTTAAATATTAAAGCTCATGGTAATACTCTTGATAAAAATTTATATTGTGGGTTACCTATAAGTGTTAGTGAATATAAAAAACTAAAATCTAATAAAGAAGAAGCATCATTTAACTTATTAAGAAAAAGAAGCTAACGCTTCTTTTTAACTGCAATTTTCTAGAATAAAACCATATAGGCTTGTATCTTTATCCCAATAACCTTTTTTTATATTTAAATCTATTTTACATAAACATAACAGATTTTTAAGGAGTTCATTTTTAGTATATTTCATACTATTATTATAAAGTTTATTTATTTGCCAATCTGCTAATGATAAATAACTCATCATTTCACTAGTATTCATCTTATCTTTTAATTCTTTTATATAATACATTAATCTAAATTCTCTAGCAAGTAGTGCTACTAAAGCTGTTGGTTCAACCTTGTATACTTTTAAATTTTTAAGAATTTTTAAAGATGATGATAGATTTTTTTCTACAACAGCATTAACAAAGTCAAAATTATTATTGTTTTTTTCTTCACCAGTTATTTTAATAACATCAGCAAGTTTGATTTTACACGGAAAAGAATAATATAACATTATTTTATCTAATTCATTAAACATTATATCCAAATTATTATATGAGTTATCCATTATATAATTTATAGTTTGATAATCTATACTATAATCAAAACTCTTTAAGTAATTTGTTAATGTAGTATTTAAAGCTCTTTTATCCATTTTTGGTATATTAATTATATTACCTTTATTCTTTATTAGTTTAACACTTTTTTTCCTTAAATCAATGCCATTTAATGTTGTAAATATTATATTTGTACTTTTAATTGGATTTTCTAAATACTTGCATAATAAATCATTATCGGATTCACTAATTTTTCCTGTTCCAAAAAAATCCGCATCAGATACTACAAGCCATTTTTCTTCAATTCCAAGTCCTACATATGAAGCTTCTTCCACAATTTCTTTTATACTACATTTAATAGCATTAAAAATTAAATAGTTGTTATTTTTAACTATTTTTTTTATTTCATCTTCAATGATTCTATAACTTTCTGCACTTATTAAATAATTCATATCTATCCCTTTTTAAGTATATCATTTTTCAAAAGAAAAAGAAAGTGGCCCTTTCTTAATTCTATCTAAACATTATATAATGTAATATATTTTATGATATATTTTATTTTATTGACAATAAATATTAAATCTTTTATTTTGTTCTTGATTTATAAATTTGTTTACAAAGTTGTCTTACCCTTTTTCCTGTGCCTGGACATTTAATATCTTCTAAATTTTTGTATATATTTGGAATACTAATATTAAATCTTTTACATTCTTCTTCAGTAATTTCTTTAAAAGCAGGACATGGAAGGACATCTCCATTAAATTTAATATCAAGTTTTTCTAAACCGGCGTTACATCGGTGTGTTTCTTCTTTTTGTAATGGAATCCCTAATCTTATTGTACCTGAAAAATGTTTTTTTCCTTTTTCTAAAAGTTTAAAAAACTCTTGTTTTTCTTCTTTTGATAATTGGAGTTCTTCACAATTTATTTTTCGACGACCTTGTGGCAAAAAATTTAACAAACTAATTTGATCAACCTTAACTATTTCTAATAATTCTAGTAAATCTATAATCTCTTTATAATTTGGTTTCATTGGAACAAAATGAACATCAATTTTTAGCCCCTCAAATGAAGCATTTAATAATGAATCTAATAATGCTTGTCTTGCTTCGCTGGTTCTTCCCATTATCCATTCGTCTGTTTCTAATTCGTAAGCTTCAATATCAAACACTATTTTATCAAGACCAATTTCTTTTAAAGTGTGTAGCATTTTCCTATCTATTTTCTCATATTTTTTTTGAGCCATGATATTATGATAAAAAATCTTCACTTTTTCTTTTAAAAAATCATTATCTGCTTCTTGCTTATTTATTTTGTTTAACGCTTCATCTAATTCTTTTAAATAAATTTCTTTATTAATGGTTGGCTCTTCGTGAACAACCCCGCTAGTAAAAATTACAGTTTTAATACCAAACGATTTTGCATATGCAACCATACGAAGTAAATCTGGATGAAGAAATGGTTCTCCACCAGATAGTGACAATTCTTCAATTCCTCCACTAGAAATAAAATAATCTATAGTTTTTTTAAAATCCTCAAATTTAATTATTCTACTTTTTTGATTGTTGGAATTTGAAGAACAAAATTTGCAGTTATTTAAACATTTTTCTATTATTTCAAAACATAAATCTTTTACCATTTTTTCCTCTTTCTTAATTGCTTATTATATCGCATAATAGTTAAACAGTCTAGTTAAAATATTAATATTCATTAGTGCAATTATGGTTTACATAGTTTTATATTTATTTTATTTTTTATTTTCATTATTATTGTTCCATCAAGGTCTGTTCTTAAAATATTTGAGTTTTTTAAGTTTTTTAGAGTTTCTTCATGAGGATGATTATATCTATTTAATCTACCTACACTAATTATTGAATATTTAGGCTTTATTTTATTTATAAAGTCTTTATCAGTACTTGTTTTACTTCCGTGATGCCCTATTTTTATGACATCAATATTTTTTAAATTGAATTTTTTTGAGATTTTTTCTTCAATAGACTTCGGAGCATCACCCATAAATAAAAATTGATAATTTAAAAATGAAATATAATTTACAATGCTATTATCATTTTCATTATCTTTAGTCTCTTTATTTAAATTAGTAATATTAAAATACTTTAAATTATAGTTGTTTGTTATATTAATATTTTTATTTATTATTTTTTGCTCTATTTCATTTATAGTACCGTTATTTAAAACTAAATTTGATACTTTTATCTTATTGATAATATTTTCGGCATCCCCGGCGTGATCTTGATCACCATGTGATAAAACTAAATAATCTATTTTAGTAACACCAATACTTTTTAAAAATTTTATAACTTTATCACTAATATTATATCTTTTACTAGATATTTGCCATTTTTCCTTTTCATAAGAAGCTTTTCCACCAGTATCTATCATTATTACTTCTTTCTGATAAGGTGATATTAATAATGCTGAATCTCCTTGACCTACATCAAAAAAGTAAACATAATAGTTTCTATCTAATTGACCAATTAATTTTGGAATTAAAATAAATAAAATTAAGTATTTATAAATTTTTTTCTTTCTTAATAAAAGTATAATATAAAATAAGATTATTAAAACAATAGGTATTTTGGGAATATTAATAATTATGCTTATTTTTTTCATTATTATATTTAAGAATGTTGTAATATTAATAAAATATGTAAATATAGGATTCAGTAAAGGAATTATAAATGAAATTAAAGTCAGAGGATATACAATTAAACTTATCCATGGTACCAAAATCATATTAATAAAAATAGAACTTATATTTATTTCATAATTAATTATTGAAGTTATAGGTAAACTAAAAAGAAATGTGATTAAGCTTAATTTAATTAATTTTAAAAAATATTTACCTTTAATAAAATCATGATAATAAAATATTCCAAAGCATACTAAAAATGAATAGATAAAACCTAGATCATAAATCATAAATGGATTTATAAAAAGAATAATAAAAGCACACATAAATAATAATTTTATATTTGAGCAATTTAAATTATAATATTTATTAATGTTTTTTAATATATAAAATATTGTAGCTCGTTCTAAAGAAGCTGTTACTCCGGTTAAAAATAAAAATATTATTAATATTATACTTGTAATAATAATTCTATAAATATCTTTTATGTTTTTAAAAAAAATATTTATAATTACTAATAATATATTTATGTGCATACCTGATAATGCTAGTAAATGACTTACACCATTTATTTGAAAATCTTCGTAAACTTCACTTGATAAAAGACTTTTATCTCCGATTATAAATGCTAAATAAAAATCACTATTATTCATTTTATATGATCTTTTATAAATATAATCTTTTATTTTATAAAGAATTTTTTTATTATTTTCAATTTTCTTATAATTATCTATATTAAAAATATAATAAATTTTTTTATTGTATAAATATCTTTTATAATTGAAATTATTTGGTATAGTATTATTTAATGGACTCTTTAATGCGCCTTTTAATAGTATTTTATCACCGTGTTGAATTGTTTTTAATATATTATCTTTTTCTTCTTTAGTTTTAATATAATAATTAGCAATTACTTTTTCTTTTCCTTTTATTTCTAACGTTAATTTATCCCCATTTATTATAATACTTGTTATAGTACCATATATCTCTTTAGTATTAACATCATATTTTGATTGATATTTTATAAGTTTTGTAATAGTTATTATGTATAAAAACAATACTATAAATACTATGATAAAGTATTTATTAAATTGTAATATTGTCTTTAAATTTTTCATAAGTTGATTTACCAATTCCACTTACTTTCATAATTTCTTCGATACTTTTGAATGAACCATTCTTTTGTCTATAATCTACGATTGCTTCAGCTTTTGTTTTACCAATACCCGATAATTTTTGAAGTTCACTTACACTAGCAGTATTAATATTTATTAAATTAGAACTTGTTTCAACGTTGTCTTCACTACCTTTTATGATTATACTTTCTTTATTTGTAATACAATTTGAAATATCATAACTATTACTTTTACAACCCAAATCTATTTTATTTGTTTTCTTATAAACATTCTTGCTATATACCATAATTACCATTTCATCTTTTACTTTCATACTCAAATTAATATTACTTGAATTAGCATTTTTTGTAAAACCATCTGCTAATGTTATGATGTCTTTGATAATACTACCTTCATTTACTTCATAAACCCCAGGTTTATTAACTTCTCCCTTTACTTCTAATCTTATTTTATTTTCTTTTTGTTCTTCAGTATTTTCTTTTAAAATGTTTACTTCATTACAAATACACTCTTCTTTATTAAAATAAAAATATATTGCTAGTCCAGTTGATATTATACATATTATTATAATAATACCTAAAATTATTAATTCTTTAACTTTTAAATTTTTCATATTCCTCCATATTGGTTATTCTATTTATTTCCTTCATAAATATATATTTCCTAAATGTAGTAAATTTTTATGTTTTTTTTAAAAGTTTCACAAAAAAACCACAATTTTAGTTGTGATTTTTTATTATTTTTTTACTATGTCTATTTCCACTTAATAGGCCATTTGCAAAATAATTATTATATTTTTCTGTAAATAATGTACAATGATTTATTTCTTCTTCAATATGTTCATGTTTTATTAATTCTATTTTTTCATTATTAATATTTAATCCATGATTTCCAATATTCCATTCGTCCATATACATAAATTTATTATTTTCAACATTATAAAATCTATGTCTATGTACCGTTGTTATGATTGTTCCATCACTAAAATACCAGTTATCATAGCATGTATGTTTTTTGTTCATAGTTCCGTCACATTCTACGACAGTATCTATGTCTAATTCTAGAGTTTTAGGATTTATACATATTACTTTATCTCCGACTTTTATATCTTTCAATTTTTTACGTCTTCTTCTCTTCTTGCCTTTTTCATCTATTTCTTCAACATCGATTAGGGTATCTGGAGTAAGACAAGCTTGAGTAAACGTGTTAACATAATATTTATTGTCATTTAAATCATTTTCACTAACTTCATTATCTAAAAGATTCTTTTTTACATAGTCATATAATTCACTAAAACTATTTTTAATTGATTGATTTTTCATTAATATAATTCCTTCTTCATAACGCCATGGGGATAGAGGTGCTTTTGCTTCTGCCGTATATAATGTTAAACTAGTAGAAGAACTAGATGAAGTGGCAGTGATCAATCTATTTTTATCTTCATAATCATTTTTATACCAAGTTCCCTTTTGCTTAACTTCTTCATATGTTAATATTTTATCTTTCCATGTCCAATTATATGAATAACTTGAATCAAGCCAATCATCCCAGGTCATATTTTTTTCTGCGATGAAGAAGACATTATTTAAATAAAACTCAAGAAAATCTAATGCATTATTAACTACATACACATTAGAATATTTATTATTACTATCTGCAACTTTAATCATTAGTCTATAATTTGAGTTATTACTTAAATTACTAAATGTATAACTATTACTTGTACTTTCTATAAACGTACTTCCATTATCTATTGAATAATAATACTTTGATATATTATTTGTTCCTTTCGTTGCTGTTACTGTTGCTGTGATAGAATCTATTGTTTTACTTGTTTCTACTTTACTTATTGTTGGATATACATATGAACCTGAATAAACATTGTACTCATATGTATTTGTCTTTACTTTTCTTTTATCAACTGCATATGCTGATACTTTATAATCTTTTGTACTACTTAAATTTGTATATGTATATGTACTTGAATTACTTTCTATATATGTTAAGTTACTTGCTGCTAGTCTATTACTTAATCTTTGTACTTTACTTGTATTGTTTAACATAGCTATTCCATTTGTTTCTTCGATTGCATAATAATATTTATCTATTTCATTACTTCCTTGTTCTACATTTAAGTTTACTGTTAAGTTTGTTCCACTTTTTGTTGCTGACAAAGTATTAATAGTATTTGGTGTATAATTATCAAATGTATCTTTACTTATTAATATTTGTCCATTAAAACTTTTGCCGGCATTTGCTGATTGATCTTTATTATAATTTACAAATGTTATCTTTATTGTCCATTCTTCTGTCTTTGTACTAGTTGTTGTTATTTCTCTATTTGTAAATAGATTTATTAATCCTGTTTTATTTGTTATATCAAATCCTGATATTGATGTATTTTTATTATCTGTTACTGTTTTGTATGTTAACCCATCTATACTGGTTATAGAATTATTACTTGCATCTGTTATTTGAAGTAATAATTCTGGTGTACTTGTATCTTGTGTATATGTAAAATTATTATCTGATATATTTAGATATAAATTATAATTATTCGTAGCACTATTCGTTTTATTATTTGCAGTTAATATTGCTTTAGCAAATGTAGTATCAGATAGACTTGCTTTACCATTAGCAAATGTATCTTGATCTGCCGTAAAAGTTAGTGAAGAACCCGTTTCAAAAGATAGAGTATCTACGGTATTTGAAGTTATTTTAACATCTGTTTGTGAGCCTTCCCCAGTTTGTGCTTGAAAATAAGCATATGTTGCTGTTATCACAGTTAAAACTAATGCTATTATTGCTATCATTGATATTATTTTTGTTTTTTTATTTTCCATAAATTTATACACTCCTTATAACAATATCACTCGCGGATATTTATACTATATATTAACCGATATCTTTTAAATTTTTCTTATAAAACAAATTAACTTACCTTTTTTAAAATCTCATATACGCCTGGTTCTGTAAATTTAACACTAATTTGATTGCCACCTATTACTGTTGTATCTAAAGTACTCCATGAACCATTATTATATTTTTTTACTAGTACGGTATCGCCAATTTTTACCCCTGGTACTCTTAAGACTACATCTGCGTCTATAATATTTATAAAGTTAACATCTATAACTCCTAAAATACTATAGCCAGTTATATTTTCTGCTTTAACTGCCGATTCTAAAATTGATAAATATTTACTTAATGTATCTGGATCATCGAAAGAAAAAATTTCACCATCTTCTGTAGTTACAGTTCCATTATTTACAATAATTTCTATTTCTGGTTCTGGTGCTCGAACATAATTAAATCTATTTACATAAGCATTACTTTTTTCACCCATAATATCTTCAACATAAAAATAAAATTTATAATAATTTCCATAACTTAGGTCATTAAATGTATAACTATTTGATGTACTTTCCACATATGTTTTTCCATTGTCTTTAGAAAAATAATATTTTGCTACATTATTTGTTCCATTAACTGCAGTTAATGTTAGTGTTAAAGATGTTGAATCTTGACTTGTATTAACACTTCTAATCCACGGTAAAGTGTAATTACTTCTATATTTATAGTCATATGTATTTGTTTTAACTTTCTTGTTATCAATTGCATAAGCATAAACCATATAATCTGAATTACTATCTATATTAGTAAATGTGTATGTACTTGAATTGCTTTCTACGTATGTTATTGTATTAGAAGCTAATCTATTACTTAATCTTTGCACTTTACTCTCATTATCTAATAACGCTATACTATCTATTTTTTCAATTGCATAATAATATTTATCCAATTCATTTGTTCCTTGTTCTATAACCAAATCTACGCTTAAATTACTTCCACTTTTTGTGGCACTCAATGTATTAATTGTTCCAGGAGTATAATCTTCAAAGGCCTCTTTTGATATTAATATTTGTCCATTAAAACTTTTGCCGGCATTTGCTGATTGGTCTTTATTATAATTTACAAACGTTACTGTTACATTCCACTCTTCTGTTTTGGTACTTGTTGTTGTTATTGTCCTATTATTTAATATTGTTATTAATCCTACTTCTGTTGTAATATCAAATCCTTTTACTGTTGTTCCTTTTCCATCTGTTACTGTTTTATATGTTAGTCCTTCTATGTTTGTTATTTCATTATTACTTCCATCTTTAATAGTTAATAATAATTCTGGATAAGTGGCACTATCTGTATAACCAAAATCATTATCTGATATGTTTAGATATAAATTATAATTATTAGTTGCACTATTTGTCTTATTATTTGCTGTTAAAATTGCTTTAGCAAATGTTGTTCCACTTTGATTACCTTTACCTTGGGCAAAATTATCTTGATTTATATTAAAATTAATTGCTGAACCAGTTTCAAAAGATAGAGTATCTACGGTATTTGAGGTTATCTTTACATCTGTTTGTGAACCTTCCCCAGTCTGCGCTTGAAAATAAGCATATGTTGCTGTTATCACAGTTAAAACTAATGCTATGATTGATATCATTGATATTATTTTTGTTTTTTTATTTTCCATAAATTTATACACTCCTTATAACAATATCACTCACAGATATTTTATACTATATTTTATATGTTAACAAAAAAAGCAAAAATAAAAAGCACTATATTTACACGCACAGTAACTTTTCACAAATTATTTTATTAGTTTTCTTCTAAATAATTTATAACATCATCAAATGTTTTTACACTTATTATTTTTAAGTCTATTTTATGTTCTTTTTTCACTTTGATAGCTTCTTCATAATTTTCTTCTGGGCATATAAATAAATCTGCTTTATTTTTTACTGCTCCGAGTATTTTATATTTTACCCCATCAATTTTACCAACATTACCATATATATCTATTGTTCCTGTTCCCACTACTTTTTTCCCCTTGGTAATATCTTTATCAATTAATTTATTATAGATTGCAAGTGATAACATAAGTCCTCCACTGGAACCTGATTCACTACTTTTAGTTTTAACTTTTATACTAGGATCTGTATCATATTCATATGTAGTTAAAAATGCAATTCCTACTTTTAGTTCATCACCAATTTTTATTACTTCTGCTTTTCTTGTAGCTTTTTTATCATTATTTAAAACATCAAAATTTATTATATCATGTTCTTTTTTAGTATTTATATATTCTTTCAAATCATCTATAGTATTAATTGTATTTCCATCTACAGATACTATTTTGTCATATATTTTAAGATCTGTTTTAGCCAGCTTATCAATATAAATAACGTTATTAATATTTTTAGTTATATTAATACTTTTACCAGCTTTTTGATATGCTAATATAGTGGCATTATCAATTGATGAATTCATATATAATTTTTCAAGTTTAAGAAGGTCATCTACAGACTCATTATCAGAAGTTATTTCATTTTCTTTTATTAAATCCCAATCTTTAATTACATATGATAATAATATTGATGGTAAATTTCCTTTTCTTAAAGTTACATAACTCATGTTAAATGAACCTTTATTTTCTATATCATTTTCTATTTTTATTCTATTTTCTAAATTTACTATCCCACCCGGAGTATAAACTACATATGGAAATTCATATGTAAGAGTTACTACGATTAAAATAAGTGCTATTAAAAATTTATAATTTTCTAATATAAATTGTTTTATTTTTTCATATATTTTATTGAGCATTGATATCACCTTTATTAATTATAGCAAAAAAGGAAGAATTTATGAAACGAAAAATAACTATTTTTTTAATAATTACATTAATTATACTTATTTTTAGAAATTATAATATTGTACTTGTGAGTGTTATTAAAGCATGTAATATATGGTTCTTTAAAGTTTTTCCTTATCTTTTTATTATGATTATTATTCAAGATATCTTACTTAAACTTGATATTGTTAATTATTTTAAAAATATTAGTGATTATATATTTTTTATGTCTATGTTAAGTGGTACACCATCGAGTGCTTATATTATATCTAAATTAGTAAATGATAATGTTATAACTAAAGAATATGGTAATATATGCCTTATTTTTACTTACTTTGCTAATCCTTTATTTTTATACACCATTTTAAATTTAATTTTTAAAAATTCTATGATAACAGCTAAATTATTAATTATAATATATTTTAGCAATTTAATATTATATTTATTTTATAAAAAAAGATTACCCACGATAAGATTCGTGAGTAATAATAGTAATATAAATATATCTTCTAGTATTAAAAATAGTATTGATACTAATTTAATGGTTTTAGGTACAATTGTTTTTTACTTTATAATAAGTAATCTTTTAATTCATACTTTTAATCCACCAGAATGCATAGAAATTTTTATGCGTGGGGTTTTAGAAATGACCCAAGGATTAAATAGTTTAATAAATTTAAATATTGTATTTAAGGATGTTATAACAATCTTTTTTATCACTTTCGGAGGACTTTCTATTCATACACAAGTAAAATGTATATTAGATAATGCCAATTTAGATTATAAATTCTTTTTAAAAGGAAGAATACTTCAAGTAATTATAGCTTTAATTATTACAATTATAACCTAAACATGTTTTAGTTAAAGAAGTAAAATCAGATGTTTTACCATAATAACTTAAAAGTATATCATCAACTAAATTATTATTTTTTTCTTTATTTAAATCATTTGTTGTATATATTTCAATATCTATTTGTAATGTATAAATAACATTATTAGTAATACCAATATCTTCATATGAGCCTTCTCTATATAAAACAGTTGCTTTTTTAGTGTTTATTGTAGCATCTTTCATAGTCCATAATCTTTTATTATTTTCACTATTTTCATATGTAAAAGTATTGTTTGTTGCTGTAATTGTTGATTCTTTATTATCTTTAAATAAAAATTTTATTATTAAAGTTTCACTTGTAGAATTATCTTCAATTTTTGTTAAAGTATTTTTGTTTAAGTCTTGCTCTATAAATTTAATTATTTCTGTTCTATTTATTTGATTGTTTTTAGCAAATTTATTATTTGTATTTGTATTATTCAAGTCTATAAGTAAGTGCATTAAAAAAACTAAAACAATTGACATTAAAGCAATGCTAATAATTAATTCTATTAATGTGTTTCCTTTTTTATTTAATTTCTTCATAATTAATCTCCGATTATATATGGATCAACTAATGAACCAGTTCCACTTATATATTTAATATTACTTTTTAAATAAAAACATGGGGTTACATTTTTGGCTTCAGTTACCAAAGATACATCTATTGATCCATCATTTTTTAAGTAAAATACATATTCATAATATTCCATATCCATTTTATTATTATAATTAACACGTGTTATAAACCATATATTATCTTGAAAAAACCAATTATTTGTTTTAGATATTTTTTTACCATATTCACTGTCCGTAGAATCATATGCGTATATATAATCACTAATATATGGTAATCCTATTTTGTCTGTAACATATTTACCATTTTTCTTATCGCTGATTTCTTCATCTGTTAATTCATCAACATTACTATAATTTCTAACTATGCTATTTATATACCAATTACTTTCATCTAAAAGATTACGTATATTTTCATTTAAAGTAATTAAATATTCATTATTTAGTGATTCTTTAATTGTTGTATTTTCATAACTATTATTTAGTGTATCATTATATTCCATTTCTTTATACGAAGTATCTATAACTTTTATTTTTCCATCTATTATACCTATCATTCTATATGTTTTATCACTTTCACTAAATTTAATATAATTATTGGGATTTGCTCCGGTAAAACGATACGAATTATCTTTTGTAACTTTAGTTAAATTTATCTTTTCATCATCACTATGATTTATTAAATATCTTGTAAAATTTGTATCACTTATATCATCTTTAATCGATTTTTTTAAAGTATTAAGTAAATTTCTATTTACAACCATATTAGTTACAATAAAAAGCATTAAACTTAAAAAAACTAAAAAAAATGTATAAATTACTGTTACTGATATAAAACCTTTTTTATTTTTCATGATTTACCTCATATTCCTAAAGATGCAAAATATGATTTGCAATTTTCATCCTGACCCGGCGTGCATTTTTGAAAACTAAATTCATCAGATTCAATAGTTTTATTAGCATATTCTACAACTAAAAGATAATCAGATGATGTATCATTTAAGGTATTTACATACATTCTCATGCTATAACTTAAATTTTCTAAAGAAGATTTGCACTTGGTTTTATCACTACTGAAACATTCGTCAAACATTTCCGTTTTTATAAGTACCATTTGATTTATTTTATAACTATCTATTATTGATTCTAATAGTTGTTTTTTAGATAAATCTTGTGCAAATAATGTTTCATTGTCACTTCCTATTGTTACAATATATGAATTTGTAAATGAGGTAGTTTTTATTGTATTTAAATCAGCGTATTCATCTAAAAATTTTCTTACATAATTTGTATAATAAATATATGCTGCATCATCATAAGTAAGCCTTATTTCTTCTTCACTTAATATTACACTATATGAATTATATAAATATAATAAGGATGAGGCAAGTATTACAATAGTTATTATAGTTTCTATAAATGCAAAACCATTTTTTTTCATATTACTAGCCTACCTTTTCTAATATAATTCTAACAACAAACTAAAAAAAAATCAACCTTTATAGATTGATTTTCATATACTATTTATAGGTGATACTTATGAAATGTGCTGGACCTAGAAATGGACTTACCATAATTATTTTATTTATTCTAGGTATGTTAATTTTTTATCAAGCTTTAATTACTTTAATATTACCTTTTAGATTTAATATATTTATTTTATTATTAGAAATCTTTTTATTCTTCTTTTTCATCGTTCGTATTATATGGCCTTATTAATTCTTCTGTTTTAAAAATATAATTTATTAAGTTACTGATGTTTTGACATTTTTTAAATTCGCTATCAAATTTTTCTAATGATGGTGGCAAAGATAATAAAATAAATAAAAGTTTTTTTTCATATTCAAGCAATGGAAACTTGTATATGTACCTTGATAGGCATTCACTAAAATTCATATTTTGCCATTCTTTTTTGTATAAATTAACAATATCTAATATCGGTGTATCTATAGTATATTTATCCCAGCTTATTAATTTATTATTAAGAAGATGGTTTAATTCAAGATTGTTATGTACTAAAGATACTCTAATTTTGGTTTCTTTACTTACTAGTTCATACCAATTAGATAATTCACTATCAGCATATTTTAAAGAAGCATTTAATTTATAATAGTTTCTTAAAAAAAGATAGTTTGATGGAGATGAATATTTTTCATTAAAACCAATTTCATATAATGTATTATAATAATTCATTAAATAATTTATATTTTTCTTTATATCTTCATAAATAATTTTAAATTTATCTTCACTTACTTCTTTAAAATAGCTAGTTTTATTATGCAAACTAGCTATTATATCTATTAAATCATCACATTTTTGTTCTTTTGGTAATTTAATATCTTCGACATACTCAAAGACATTAACTTCATCTCTAGAAGAATCTATTATTTTGGGAAAATTTATGAATCCTCGATTAGTTAAATAATTATAAAGCTCATTTATATCTTTATTTTTGGGTTTTATAATAAAATCTCCGGTGGTTGTTTCTAAAATAGTTGCTTTACCTTTTATTGTGTAACGATATGGTTTATAAATAGCTTTTAATATCTCAAGACTTTTATTCATTAATTTCAGGTATTATAATTTTATCTTTTATAGAAACATTACTCATATCGTTATATTCATTTAATATATTTTCTGATACATTATATTTTAAACATATTGATTCTATTGTATCTGTTTCTTTCATTTCATGAACTTTATATATTACAAAACTATCTTCGTTTGATACATTATTTAATATAGTTTCTTTAGTATCTTCTGCAATATCCCTTTCATCACTTTGTGTAGCATCTTCAAGTTCTTCTCTAGTTTCATTGGTTTCTTCGATTTCATCTAAAATATTATCTAAAGTTGGTTCTTCAACCTCAATAAAAAGATCTTTTTCTTCTTCTTTTAATTCTGGAGCATTAATACTATATTCAATATTTACTCTCAAAGTATCATTATCTATTACTTCATAGGTAAAGTCTTCGATTGCAAAATCTACAGAATTAGTATCTATTTTATTAGTCATACTCACTGAAAATGGTAAAACATATTCGAATGGTTCTTTATTTACACTAACTTCATGAGATTTATAATCACCAGAAATTGTGAAATTTCCCAATATTTCTTCAGGATTTGCCGTATAATCATGTTCAAGTGAAATACTTAATATTTCGGCAATATTTGTTTTAAATTTAATGTCTTTTGTAAATGGTATAATACAATTCATATCATTTCCTCCCTTTAGTAAAAAATATATGAATCTATTAATTTTGTTAGAACAAAAAAAGCATTTATGACGATGCTTTTTATATTTTATTTGATATTATGTGTTGAAATTCGGGATTAGCAATAATCCCTTTACATATCCCTGGAGCTACATTTAAAAGGATAAAAGCTTCTTTACGTACCCAGTTCATAGTGATATTTTCGTTTTCTAAATTTTTAAAATCACCATTGTATAGACTTTTATCTAAATCATATCTATAGATAAATAAATATTCATGTACTTTTTCATTATTTTCTTTTATAAAAAAGTTTTCGACGATACGAGTTAAAATTAATTCTTCATTAGTTATATCATAGTTTAATTCTTCTTTTAACTCTCTTTTTAAAGCATCTTTACTAGATTCTCCGACCTTTACATGCCCACCTGGTAAACTATAATAATCTTTTGTTTTGTGTTCACATAAAAGGACTTCTTCTCCACATCTTATAAATGCACAGGTTCTTACATTTAATTTGTAATCTTTTAAATTAATATTTATATCCATTTTTACCTACTTTCTATATTTATTTTATCATAATTTTATTAAATATGAAATCTTTTTTCTAATTCATTTTTTACTTGTTTTCTATTAAATACAAATAAGAATAATAACATAACAATACTTATAATTACAGATATATAACTTGGCCAGTAAATGCTTACTTTATTAAATATAATAAGAATTCCTGGGATAATACCAATTAAGGAACTTACAATAAGATAAAAAATAAATTCTTTTTCTAATTTTTTTAAAAATAATCTAATTATAGAAATTCCTACGATATACGAAATACTTATAAATGGTAAACAGTAATTTATACTCCACGCTTTAAAACCCGTTATAGAGTCCCATAAAAGACTTAATAATATTAATATAGTCATTTCTAAAAATAACATTTTTATAATGTTTTTATGACTTTTTATAGAAATAGTTAAAGTAATCCAAAAAGAAATTATACCTAATACTACAAAGTATGACCAACTTAACCTGTGAGATATTGAGTAGTTTATATATAAAGAAATAATAGCACCACATAAAGATAAAAATAATATTATTTTCATCATCAAATGATACTTTTTATATATGTAATTTACATGAGGAAAAATATTGTTTCCTCCTTTTTTTGCAATATTACAACCACATAATGGGCATTTATTTGTTTTTGTATTTATATAAACATTACACTTATTACATTTATTCATCATAATCTCCATAATCATTGGTATTAATTATTACTTTAATATTTTCACTACTTAACATTTTGAAAAAGTTTTTTTCTATTTCACTATTTACAAACTTGGATGTAAAACTTATAACCATTTTATCTAGGTATGAACACATACACATTTGAATTTTAAATGTACTTGTAAATACACTAAAATAATCAATATATTTTTGATATACTTCAGGCATATTAATTATTCCAATATTTGATAATGTCATTGTTTGATACTTATCTTCAAAATTACATGCTATTTTTAAAACTATATCTTTAATAAATACAGGTATTAATCTTACTATAAATAAGTCTTCAAGCTTTATCATGCTATTCATTTTATTTTTTATATTTTCTTTAGATAATTTTTCTTTAAATGAACTTTTTACTTGTTTTGATATTTCTAAAATGGAATTAGATTCGTATGTATAACTAATATTTACAACGCTAAAAAAATTTCTTACTGTATATGTTGGATAATATTTTCTTAAATTAACCGGTATCATTATTACAATCGGTCTTTTACTTTTATTTTTAGTCATGCCAATTGATTTTATTAAAATACTTGTTAAATATTCTGTAATTGTAACATTTAATTCTTGGGCTTTATTTTTAATATCTTTAACACTTATGATACCTTCGATTACTTTTAATCTATTATCGATGTATTTTTCATCATTGATTTTAAATGCTACTTTATTTTTTAATATTGGTTTATATTTGTCTTCTTTATATTTTTTAAAAGCATCTTCTTTTATCTCTTTTATACTGCCTTTATTTATTACTTCGTTGTTTTTAATATTATATAAAATATTTAGATAATTTGCTACCAGGCTTTTTAAAAATGTTAATGTGCCAGTTCCATCTGTTAGAGCATGATCTACTTCTAGATTTATTCTATTTTTAAAATATGTAACTTCAAATAAATTGTTATTGCTGATTTTAGAACATGGACTAGCAATTTCTTTATTTACCATAAATTCTTTGTTTACTTCTTCAAGATAATACCAAAATATTCCTTTTTTTAAACATGATTTAAATATTGGATATTCTTCGAGCGTTTCATTTAAAGATTTATTTAAAATTTCTTCGTTTATATCTTCGTATAATGTTACACTGAATCTAAAAATTTTAGGATCTTTTTTGCTTTTTGATGGTGGAAATATTTTGGCAGCATTATCTAGACGATACCATCTACCCAAAGAAATCACTTCCTTTTAAAAATTCTATTGTCATATTAGTATATTTATGATCTATTGAATTAGTTAAAAAACCATGCGTAGCATTTTCTAAATCTAAATGTCTTACTTTAACTAAAAATCTTTCTAACTTTTCTTTTAAAGCTACACCTTCATCATGTAAAGGATCAAAAGAACCAGTAATTATTGTAACTGGTGAAAGACCAAATAACCAATTATTTTTAAGAAGATTTACATATTTATTTTTATAATCTGATTCTTTTTTTAAATAAAGACTCATGTAGTCTCGCAAAGATTCTTTTGTAAGAAGAGTTTTACCACTATTTTCGATGACTGATTTAAATTTTGTTTTACTAGTGTAGTCAGTTTGAGTCGCAGGATAAGCAAGGATTATTTCTTTAAATTTCAAGCTTTTATCTGATGTTGCCACTGCAAAAGCAAGGTTGGCTCCGGCTGAATCTCCCATTATAGCTACATTTTTATGTTTTTTTAATATTTCTTTACAAACACTTTTTATTTCATTTATGGCAATTGGAAACTTATATTCTGGTGCTAGTTTATAATCAATGGACATAACACAAACGTTTAATTCTTCTGATAATTTCTTACAAATATTAGCATGAGTATTTATGCTTCCCGATATCCAACCTCCACCATGAAGATATATTAGAATTTTTTTGTTGCCATCATTAAATATTCTTACCTTTGTATCTAATATAGTCGTATCTTTAAAATATTTTTTAGAAACTGTATTTGGATTAGTAAGTTCATCTACTTTTCTATATATTTCTATATTATCTTTAATTGATATTTTCATTAAATCACCTAATATTATAATATCACAAAAGAAAAATAGATTCTACTCTATTTTTCTCCTTCTTCAAGCATTGTTGTAATAAAAACACCATATCCTGTTGTGGGATTATCAATTATAACATGGGTTACAGCACCGATTATCATATCGTTTTGAATTATTGGTGAACCACTCATCCCTTGAACTACTCCGCCGGTTTTTTCTAACAATTCTTTATCTGTAATTTTAAATGATATATTTTTTACTTTTGATGTTTCATCTACTCTGGTTATTTCTATGTCATAATAATTTATTTCTTCACCTTTTAATACAGTAGCAATTTTAGCTGATCCTATTTTAACATCCTTTTTTGAGGCAACTTTTAAAGCCTCTTTTTGAGGTATATCACTATTATAATTACCATATATTCCAACATTGGTATTTTTTATAATGTTTCCATATTTAGTATTATAATAAAATTTGGCATTCTTACTTCCAGCATAACCCGTTCTACTTTTATCAATTCCAATAATGTAATTTCTAAATATTTCTCCATTTTTAATTTCAACTATACTATTCGTAGTTGATTCTATAATTTCATGACCTAAAGCACCGAAGATTTTTGTCTCGGGGTCAATATATGATAATGTTCCTGTTCCTGTAATATTATCTTTTACATATAAGCCGGTCTTGTAAATATCTCCATCTTTTACTAATTCTAGGTTGCTTGTTTTAACATTACCATTTCTTTTTAGAGTTATTTCTACTTGACTATATGTAACATTGTTTTCTATTTCTTTTGTTAATTCTTCAATAGTATTTACATTTACATCATTAACTTTTGTTATATAATCACCAGCTTTTATGGCAGGAACTCCTTTGTTATATTTTCCATTTATTTGATAAAAGCCAATAACTAAGACGCCATCTGAATTAACTTCAATTCCTAGTGTTTCTCCGCCAGGAATTATGTAATTTGAATATGCTAAACAATTAATTGGTAATAATAACCAACTTATTAATAATATTTTTATTTTTTTCAATTAAATCACCCTATCTATAATTATTATGGTTAAAATATTACAAATTAAAAAGCCAATTATTGGCTCTCTTAAAATTTTAAATTTTTATTTTTCTAATTTTTTCATTAAAGATATCCGGAGTTTCTTCCATTGGAACATTGTATTTCATTTTAAATAAACTTACTAAAGTATCCATTTCTAGTTTAGACCGTTGTCTTAAAAATTCTGCAAAACCTTCATAGTCACAATTATTTATAAATTCATAATATTCTTTAGTATCTTCTTCAGTTATAATAATTGGTGCACAAAATGATTTTAATAAATTACTGGCGAGTATTATTTTTGCACATCTTTTGTTACCATCTTCGAAGGGATGTATTCTCATAAAATTAATATGAAACATTGATTCTTTTAAAAATGGATCTAAATCATTCCATACATTGTAGTAATTATCTAGAAGTGAATATAAATAAGGATAAATTTGAAACGGTTGTGCCGGAGTAAATGTGGCGTTATCACCAGGGTAAACATTAATTTTTCTAAAACCTTCAAGACCTTTTTCATAATTAATTAAATTACCAATATTTTTTATCATTGTTACATCTAACATACCACTTGTTTCATAATTATACGTTTCATGAAATGCACGCATTAAAGTGTTAACAAATATTTTTCTTTCTTCTTTAGTTTTTATGCCCTCGATTTCAGTGCTACTGTAAATAAATCTTTCTAAATAAAATTTTTCATAAATATTATAAAAATCTGGATAATTTAAACTCAAATTTATAAATATATCTTTATACATAATTCCTCCATAATTACCAATTATTTTAGCATTAAACATTAAAAAATACAATATAAAAGTTTATTTGCAATTTACAAATAAACTCTTAAATACCTTATAAATAAAGTGTATATATTATCAATTTAACAAGAATAATTAAACTTCTATAAATTGCTATTTATTGTTTTTTCAAGTATCTTTTTGACATCTCTTTCATTAAATGGTTTAAGAAGAATATCAACAATTGGATATTTAAATGCTTTATCAATAGATTCTTTATCATCTACACCCGTAATAATAGAAATTGGAATAGTTTTAAATAAATCTTTACTTTTATAATAATCAAGAACTTCAAAGCCATTAACATTCGGCATATTTAAATCAAGTAATACAGCTTTAATATTCTTCCTTTTTTCTTCAGATTCCAATATATCGATAGCTTCTTTACCATCTGTTGCTGAAATAACATCAAATGAATTATCAAGAATTTTTAATATAAAGTTTCTTATTATATTTGAATCATCTACTACCAAAATTGATTTATCACTATTTTTTACAGGTTCTTTATATGCAGATTCATCAACAACTCCTACACCCATATATTTTTTTACTAAATTAACTACTCTATTTGCTTCTGTTATAAGTTCATTAAAATGTTCACTTACATAGTACATGTCATTAGCTTTACTTTTAAGTTCATGATCATATGCAAGTTCTCCGAGAGTTTCAAAGCCAAAATATCTGGCATCACTTTTTAATGAATGGACAAGGATTGCATAATTTGCCATATCCCCGATTTCTTTACAAGCTTTTATTTTTTCTAGTTTTCCAGGCACTTCTTGTAAAAATGTTTCAAGGGTTGCGTCATATGTTTCCATATCCCCGAATAATTCTAAAGCTTTTTTAATGTTAGCACCATTGTTAATTAAAATATTTACGTCTTTCATGATATCACTCCTTATTTAAATATTCATTTATAACTCTATTTAATTCATCCTTATTAATTGGTTTAGCTAAATAATCGTTAAATCCATCTGCCAAATATTTTTCTCTCATTCCTGTTAAGGCATTAGCTGTTAAAGCTATAATTGGAATATCAAATTCTGGTATTTCAACTTTTATTTTTTGTAATGTTTCTACACCACTCATTTTTGGCATCATATCATCCATTAATATTAAATCATATTTTTTGCCACTTTTCAAGTTATCTATACAAATAAACCCACTTTCAACACATTCTACATTAACACCATAAGTTTGTAATAACCTTTCAGCAACTTTTAGATTTATTTTATTATCATCCACAACTAAAACAGTTTTATTTTTAACCTCAATCTTTTCATGAGTTGTATCTATTGCTTCAACTTTTATAGTTGGATTTTTAACTATTCTTTGATCTATTGATACTGTAAACTTAGACCCTTTTCCAAATACGCTTTGCACAACTATCTTTCCATGCATCATATCTACAAGTTTTTTAGTTATAGCAAGTCCTAACCCAGTACCTTCAATAGTAATATTATCTTTTAAATCCAATCTTTCAAATTTATTAAATAATTTATTTAAATTCTCTTGTTTTATACCAATTCCTGTATCTTCAACAGAAATAATTAATCTACATACATTATTTTTAACAACTGAATTAATACTAAATGTAATACTTCCTTCTTTTGTATATTTAACTGCATTAGTTAAAATATTTACACAGATTTGTTTTAATCTTGATGCATCACCATATAACACTTGAGGTATACTTTCATCTATTTTTGTAATTAATTCAATTGGTTTGTCTCCGAGTCTTCCTTTGGTTAATGTAATAAGTTCTTTAGTAACTTTATAAAAATCGTATTCGGTACTAATTATCTCTAACTTACCAGCTTCTATCTTCGATATATCTAAAATACCATTAACAATTTCTAATAAATTATCTGAAGCCATAACTATATCATTAACTTCATCTTTAGCACTATCGGGTAAACTTTTATCATCAAGTAACATATTACTAAATCCCACGATTGCATTCAAAGGAGTTCTTATTTCGTGAGACATATTAGATAAAAATTCTGTTTTAGCCATATTAGCTTTTTCAGCTTGTGTTTTAGCTTCGTTTAATTGATTAATCAACTTCACATCAGGATTTTCTATTGTAAAGTACATTATTATTACCACTAATGATAATAAATAATTAATTAAAAAAGCTGAAGGAAACATACTTTGAATAATAAAGTTTGATAGCATTAACACACAAAAAATATACAAAGGTCTTAATTTTTTTCCCTCAATATTTTTATGATATCTTATAGCAATAAAAACAGAATAAACAATTAAAATTAAACAAACTCCATATGTTATAAAAACAGGAAGTCCATTTGGAACAATTACATCTCCTTCTAATTTAAAATCCACTGGTAAAATCAATATAAATGGAACAACAAATATTAAAAACAAAGCAAATAAATAAAAAGTGTTCATCATTTTACTTTTATAGTCTTCACTAGGTGGTAAACTTATACATTTTATATAATATGCAAAAAGCAAAAGCCATAAGACAAAATATACAAATACCAATTTAGATCCTAAAGCATATAAAAAACTATTTATATTTATTCCCATTCTATACAAAACACAAGTAGTTATGTCCATAGATAGCCCAAATAATGTTAAAAATAATAAATACTTATAAATTTTTGTTTCAATATTATTTACTCTTTCTTTAGATAAAAAGTTAAATGTAAATAATATAATAACAATCAATGCACTTATTGAGAAATAAAATCCCATAATTACCACTTCCTACTCTTACTTAATGATATCACAACCCACTTTCTTTTTCAAGCAAAAGAAAAGCCACTTTCCAGTAGCTTTATCTAACTCTAGTTCTAACTAAATCTTTATTTTCTATTCTTTCTTTATCTTTAGCTTCCATTGCTTTTGGATCAAGTTTACCATTATCAGTTCTTGGTAATGCTTGTTCATAATATTCAATATATCCAGGAAGGGCACTAGCACCTAATGTTTTTTCTATTAATGCAAACATCTTATTTTCTAGTATTTTTCTATCGCAATTAAAATCATTTAAACTAACATGATAACTTGGTAAGAATTGTTCTTTATCATCTGCAATTGATGTAACTATAACTTCTCTAATTTCAGGTATTTGAAGAAGTATTTGTTCAATTTGTTCTGGATAAATATTATCTACACCGGAAACAAAGTTTCTTTTAAGTCGACCTACGAATTTATATTCTCCATTTTCTTGCTTAATAGCAATATCTTTTGTATTATACCATTTAACGCCATTTTCATCATATACTAATACTTCTTTTGTTTCTTCTTCATTTTCATGATATCTAAGCATCATTCCAGGACCATTTACTAGTAAAACTCCTGGTTTTTCTAATGGTAATTCTTCAAATGTTTTTGGGTCAACTACTTTTGAATTAACAAATGGAATTGGATAGCCTATCGTTCCTGGGGTATTTTTTCCACCCATACAAACATGAGTTGGAGCCCACATTTCTGTTAAACCTAACCCATTTCCAATCGGAGTAGTACAACCAGCATATTCCAAAGCCTTATTTGCTTCTTTTAACTTTTGTGGTTTAAACATTTCTCCACCAGATAAAGGTTGTATTAAGTTTTCCAAAGTCCATTGTCTTAAATTGGGATCTTGAGCTAATATTTCCCAATGAACTGGACCGCCCATTGCTCCATTGGCATGTGTTCTAACAAGTTCACCATAAAAATCTTTTGGCATAGCTTTCAATGTTAAAGCATACTCTAAGTTTTTACATAAAGCATAATGAAGAACTAATCTACCAAAACACATATGTCCGAATGGAATATTTCCTAGATGAACCATTCCCGGTTCTAATACTAGTACATAATCTAATGCTTTTACTACACTATTTAAGGCACCACCATCTAAATCAACGCCTTTATGAACACCACTAGATCCACCGGTAAACATAATATCAGTTGGTGTACCATTAATATGTTCTGGATATGTTACATCAATATAGTCTTTTCCATCTTTAACAATACTCATTAAATTATTATTTTTTTTAAGTATTTTATTTCCAGACATAAGTTGTTTAGCATTATAAAGAAATTTTAAACCAGTTTTGTCTAAAGATTCTAATGGAGAATAAAGTATTGGTGTTATATTTAAACTCTTTGCTGGATTTTTAAAGTTTCCATACATCATATCTACAGAAATGATAAATTCTGGTTTTGTCATTTCTATATCTCTTTGCATTTTATACTCATTATTAAGGGGACTTAACCCAATCACTTGAGCTCCAAGTTTTTTTAAAGCATAAAGTAAATATACAGATTCTGGGGTATTTACTACAACAACTCCGACTCTAGTATCTTTTCTTATTCCTCTTTTGTATAATGCACGAGCAAATTCATCAATTCTTTCATGCAATTCTTCATATGAAATTTTTTTTGTATCAAATGATAATGCAGTATCATTCATATGATTTTTGTTTCTCTCAAGTAAAAAGTCATATTCATTACCTGATGGCAATGTATCTTCTTTCATTTCTTTCGTATAATAATCATAAAATTTTTCCATATATTCTCACCTAATTTTGATTATACAAGATTTAGCAATGTTTTACAACACTTCTTTTGACATTTAGTATCATATTTGATACAATAATTGTGGTGAGACTGTATGGACTATGATAAAAATTATATTGAGGTTGCTTATAATCCTGAAGAATTAAATGAAATATTTATTAAGGAATTTATAAGTTTTAGAAAAGAAAATAATTTAACACAAGATTTATTTTCCAAATACTCTGGTGTTTCAAGAGAAAAAATTGCAAGAATAGAATGTGGAGCTTGTTCCCCGTCAATTATAAGTTTATTAAAGATCCTTGGACCAATCGGATATACCATTAAAATAGAAAAAGTAAAGAACAAATAATTTATGAATTAGTCAACAAAAAGTAGACACTAAAAAAGAATTTTTAGAACCCTAGTTCAGTTTTATACTGAATTGGGGT
>CAKOHI010000002.1 GCA_934085585.1 uncultured Bacilli bacterium | reverse complement strand
TTGGAAAAACGATTCTAATAAAACTAATAAACAAATTGAAGATATACAAGAAGAAATTAAAGTTACTGAAGTAGTTGGTACAGAAAATACAGAAATAATAGAACAAGAAGAAGAAATACCAGAATTTAATCCTTACTGGGATTATATTAAAATGATATTATCTTTCTACTTGTAGGGCAATACTTTAAATGTTTTTAAGTATGAAGAAAAAATAAAAGAAAAATTCACTATTTTTAGATATATTAGTAATCTTGATGTTTCTGATGACAATATTGTTGATATCGTTAAAATCGGAAGACAAAGATGGAATATTGAAAATAATGGTTTTTATACGCAAAAACATAGAACTTTTAACATTTCACATTTAAGCAGTAGAAATGATAATGCCATGAAATGCCATTATTTCTTTATTCAGTTCGCTCATACTTTTAGGCAATTATTAGAAAAAGGTAATTTATTGGTTAAGTCTTTAAAACTTCAACCAACCCCAATCTTAATAATTTAGAAAAAAATTTTTCAATTAAGATTTGATGATTAAAACTTACCACATTTTTTTCAAAAAATCATCATTTTTTTATTAAATTTTTTTGTATGCCGCAATTTTCCTTTTTTGAGAAGAAAAAATAGACAATTAGCAGATTAACCAATTATTATCTATTTTTACTTTATTAATTAAATTTACTCTTTTTTACTGTTCGTTATAGAAAAAAAATTAGTTTAACTTAATAAACTAATCTTTTATTATTTTTGCAATCCCTTTTTTCTAACTAATGAATATGCTTGATTTTTAAATTCGCCAGTTCTTATTTTTTGAATTTGTTCACTTAAAACTGCTTTAGTAAAAAATACTGCCTCACTTAATTCTACTTCTTTATCAACAAATTGATATTTTTCTTTTATCATTTTCCATAATTCTAAGTGTCTTTTTACAAATTCTTTATCTAGAAAATCAGCATTTATATCATCAAGATTCATTCCATACATCATAACCATTGCTTCAAAATATAAACTAAATTTATCTTCATCATAATTTTTACCAAACAATTTATAAATATCATAGAAATCTTTTACTCTGGTATTTGGAATATCCTCTCTTGTATTATGTGCTATTATATAAAGTTTTTCAGCAATATGCTCTTCAAAAGATGGTGTATTTATATAAAACTTTTGGTCACCTTCAAATAGTGGTTCAACAGCTTTAAATTGAGTTTCAAATATTACTTTATTATTATCTTTAAAATCTATTGGCACAGGAATAACCATTTCTTTAGCATCTTCATATTTTACTTTTGCCACAACGGGGATTTTATAGACTCCATTTTTGGTTTGCCTTGGTGTTGTTGATAAATCAAAAGTTAATTCATTAGAAAACGTATCATATATTGCTGCAAACAAAATATTTATTGGTATATGATGTGATAAAGTTGATGATAAATCTATATCTAAAACCGGTCTAGTTAGTTCTTTTAAATGAACGTATTGACTAAAACTTCCCTTTACTACTAGATCTCCATTGTTTATTAAAGCTAATTTTTCTAATAATTTACGTGCATAATATGTTGTATATGTTGCCATGGGAGTTATACCTAATCTTTTAGCCTCTTTTTTCATAAAATTTTTTTCTTGATCTAAATTCTTAAATTCCATAAAAAATCCCCCTTAAATTGGCAACTATTCTACCACAAACTTAAACAAAATGCAAGTTTATAACAAAAAAGCAATATGTTTTATCATATTACTTTTTGTTAACAATTAAGTTTTCAATATATTTTTTGAACTCTTCAATACTCATTGTAGTTGTTTCTGTGCTACCAAATAGTCTGTAACTGATTGTTTTTTCATCTACTTCTTTTTGACCTAGAATTAAAGTTATTGGAATTTTTCTTATTTGGCTTTCACGCATTTTATAAGATAATTTTTCATCACTATCATCAAGTTCAACACGATAATTTGCATCTTTTAACATTTCATAAATAGATGTAGCATATTCTAAATGATATTCTTTATTTACTGGTATAATATTTATACCTACTGGAGCAAGCCATAGAGGTAGTGCTCCTTTTGTTTCTTCAAGTAAAAGTGCTATGAATCTATCTAAAGAACCTAATATTGCTCTATGAATTACTACTGGAGTTTTCTTTTCTCCATTTGCATCAATATAGTATAGTTCAAATCTTCTTGGTAGTAGGAAATCAAGTTGAATTGTTGATAAAGCTACTTCATTACCTATTGCAGGTTTAATTAATATATCAAGTTTTGGTCCGTAGAATGCTGCTTCGCCTTTGGCTTCAATATAATCAATACCAATATCATTTAAAACTTTTCTTAAAGCATCTTCAGCATTATTCCACATTTCATCATCTTGGAAATACTTTTCTTTATCTTCTGGATCTCTTAAAGATAAACGACATTTATAATTTTTAAATCCAAAGTCTTTGTAGACATCCATAATTAAATCTAGAACACCCTTAAATTCCGTTTCGATTTGTTCTGGAGTACAGAAAATATGTGAGTCATTTTGAGTAAATGATCTTGCTCTTTCGATACCTTTTACAGCACCAGCGGCTTCATATCTAAAGTCATTAGCTATTTCTGCAATACGAATTGGTAAATCTTTATATGAATGTAAGAAATTTTTATACATTACCATGTGATGTGGACAGTTCATTGGTCTTAATACATATGCTTCATTATCCATTTCCATTGCTGGGAACATATCGTCTTTATAGTGATCCCAATGTCCACTTGTTTTATAAAGTTCAACACTACCTAAATCTGGTGTATGAACATGACTATATCCATATTTTATTTCTTTATCAGTGATGTAATTTTGAAGTGTTCTCCATAGAGTATATCCATTTGGTAACCATAATGGAAGTCCACGACCAACTAATTCTGAAGTCATGAATATCTTTAAGTCTTTACCAATTTTACGATGATCTCTTTCTTTAGCTTCTTCAAGTTCTTTTAAATGGACTTCTAATCTTTCTGGTGTATCAAAGCAAATTCCATATATTCTTTGTAACATATGATTTTTAGCATCATTTTTCCAGTAGGCACCACTAACTTTAAGTAGTTTAAAGTTTTTTAATTCTTTAACAGTATCTACGTGTGGTCCACGACATAGGTCTGTGAAATCTCCTTGAGTATAGCATGAAATTACTTGAGCATTTTCATCCATTCTAGAAATCAAATCTATTTTATAAGGGTCATTTTTAAACATTTCTAAAGCTTCTTCTTTACTTATTTCATGTCTAACTATTCTTTTGCCATCTTTAGCTAATTTTTTCATTTCTTTTTCAATAGCTGGTAAATCTTCTTCATTTAAAGTTTTACCATTAAGGTCTATATCATAATAAAAACCTTCTTCAATAACTGGTCCAACCCAGAATAAAGCATCTGGATATAAATGTTTAACAGCTTGAGCCATTAAATGGGCACATGAGTGATTCATTACACTTAATTTTTCATCTTCTTTAATATTTATCATTTTATCTTCCTTCTTTCTTTTCTTGTCTTTGTTCTAAAGTGAGCTTTGCATACTTTCTTTTTAACTCGTTATACTCTTTGGTATAATTTTCAATTTGTTTTGCAAAATCTGGAACATCTTTCTTGCTTGATAGCATCATTATTTTAGTTTTTAATTCAAGCATACTATTTCTTAAATTTTTCATTTCGGTGTCATAGTCCATACGCATTCCTCCCTTCAAAATAAAAAAGGATGATACCAAGGAGTCTTTATAAGACGGTACCATCCCTTTATTTAACTTAATTACTGATAACGGACTTATCCGTGGTTTATTAACCCTCTTGAAAAGTAGTAATTAATAATATATTTTATTAGTTTGCACCAACCACTAATTCTCTATAAAAACATATTTATTAATCGTGTCTTTTCGCATCGATTTCACGATAATATTATCACAAAATAAAACCTATTTCAAGCCTAATTTGTAAAAAATCCTAAAATATCTTGCCAAACTAATGATTTTCCGTAATCGAATAATATTTTATGCCCCATATTGGGATATTCTATATAATTAATATCTTTTAAACCTTTTTTACTTAATATGTTGGCTAAATCTGCTATATTGTTTTTACCGCTTAAAGAATTATCTAAAGCTCCAGATTGAATTAGTAATTTAAAATTTGGATTATACTTTATTTTTTTTATATTATCTTCAAGTCTTAATATTTGATATATACTTAAATTTTTGTAATTGTAAAAACATTTAGGATTTGATTTAAATTTATTCATTTCATTATTATCTTTAAAAAGAACTGTGTTTTTATTAAAGCCTAATAAATTTTGAAAATATGAACTTTCTTTATTTTTTCCTAAAATTTTCATCATAAAATTGGCCATACTTAAATTACTTTCGGCAGCATTACTAAATATTGGACTTGTTAATACAACCTTTTTAATAACTTCATTTTGAGCTAAATAATTTATAGCTACCAAAGCACTTAAACTATCTGCTAGCAAATTTATTGGTAAATTTGGGAATCTATTTTGGGTATAATTAACTACTACTTTTAAGTCATTAATCAGTTTTTCAGCATCATTTATAACACCTAAACTATTTTCTTCATTTATACTCTTACCATGACCACGAGGATCAAATATAATAATATTAAAATTAGCATTATTAAAATAAGTAATTATATCTTGGTAACGTTCCTTGCATTCATTTAGTCCCGGAGCAATAATTATTGTTCCTTTACTATAGTTTGCTTCATATATACTTAATGATAAATATAATAAATCACTTGATTTAATACTAGCTTCAATCATTCATATCACTTCTTTCATACCATATTTTTTTAATATTTACACTTGTACTTTCAGGCATCGGGTTTGGCAATTTAAAATTAATTAAAACGGGAATTTTAAAAGATGTTCCAAATGCAAAAGCACATCCTGGATTTAATGATTTTATTTGTTCTAATGTTTCTGATGAGACATTTGTACTCATATTTTTTACAATATCTAAATCACTTGGATGAAATACCCTGAATACAATAAAATTTGCACATTGACTTAATGCCGTTTTTGATAATTCGTTTGGTCTTTGAGTTATAAAAGTTAAAAGTGTTCCATATTTTCTTCCCTCTTTTGTTATTCTATCAAAAATATTATAACCAATTATGTTAATATCATTATCATTTTGAACATATCTATGGGCTTCTTCTAATATGATGTTAAAAGAAATGCCTCCGCGTGGTATAAATTTAGTTGTATAATTAAATAACATTTTACTATAAATTTTAGTTAAAACTTTGGCAAATCTATCATCTATAAAACTCAAATTAATATTTACTAAATTATTATTAACAAATGTATTTTTTATAAAATCTTCTTTACTTACAAAATCTTTTACATCAAATATATTTTTGGCATCACTATTTATTATACTTTGAAGTCTTATTTTTAGTATATTCATTTCTTTATAAGCAAGGTCATTATTTATAGTTCCTTCACTAATTAAAGCAAATTCTAAAGATTCATATAAGTCATTTAATGTATAATTGGTAATTTCTTCAATTTTTATATCTTCTAAATTAACTGATTCAAATTGTTGTAAAAATTTCATTACTTCAAAAATGGCATTCATTTTCCCACTATCATCTATAAGTAGACATTGTCTAAAGGTACGATCATAACCAGGTTGGTGGATTATTGAATCTAAATTTAATTCTTCTGTATTATAATGAGTCAATACAGCTATTATTTGATCTCTTATATTGCTTGATGATCTGCCACTTGTTAATATATCCATTAGGCATTTTGCTATAATATCATTTTTATACTTTTTTATTTCTGGACTACTGCTTTTAAATATTTTTACTAGTTTTAAAGCTTTGTTCAAAACGGGAATTTGATCACTACTTGTTGCTTGTAATAATAATGCTAAATCATCTACATCTAAAAATTGAATTGGTAATTTTAATTGTTGTTCATTTTCAGTAACTACATTGGTAGTAAAGTTTTTAAACTTTAAACCTACATCATTTAATTCATTAAATACTTTATTATATTCTCCATAGGCATCAAATAATATAATGTGAGAATTAATTGGTTTTTCGGGATTTAACAAAAATAAGTTTTGTAATATTCTTGCTACACCGCATGATTTACCAGATCCTGTATTTCCAATTATGGCATTGTGCATAGAAAAAAAGTTATTTAAAGGTACTGATATATTAAAATTTTGATATACTGCAGATGTTCCTAAATATAAATTTTCTTTATTAAGACTATTTTTGCCATACATTAATTCTAGTTCACTACCATTAATTACTCTTACTTCGGCATTACCACTTGGTTTTCTTATCAAACCGGCATGAAATGTATCATTAATAATTTCACCCACCAATAAAATTTTTGCTTCTATTTCATCAATATATATTATTTCACCAATAATTTTTCTATTATCTTCTAAAAATACAACATGGCAGTTAATTATACTTGGTATAGATTTGCCTGTTAAATTCTCTATAACAATTTCATTATTATTAATTTTTTTAATTTTTCCAAACATATAATCAAATCCTTATCTTTTATAAGTATATCATTTAAAAATGCTTTTAGCAATTATAGTTCAAGAAAATTTGCAAAGATACTTGCATTATTTATTTCTATTTGATATAATTTATTTGTTCTTGAAAAAATGGGTTGTTAGCTCAGTTGGTAGAGCAATTGACTCTTAATCAATGGGTCTAGGGTTCGAATCCCTAACAACCCACCATTTTGTTTATTACTCTCTTTGAGAGTTTTTTATTTAAAAAAATCTAACTTTCGTTAGAATTTTTAATTATTGTTTGCTCTTTCTTCAAGTAATAGATTAAAATCGTATACTTCGCTTTCGTCAGGTCTTTCTTTGTTAAAAACTATTTTTTGCACAGCTTTTTTTGTTTTTCCAACAGCATCGGTTGCAATATATTGTATCCAATATTGATCTTTTCCTTCAGTCTCATCAACTTCATGATATACTTTATGAGTTATTTTAACTCCAGGCTTATCATCTGTTACTATTAAATGATCATAAGTTATATCATTTATTGAATCAACATAATACGCTTTGTAGCCATCTTCTTCTTTATATTTAATCGTCGGGGCCTTTATATCTTCTGGATTATTTTCATCATTTAAATATTCATCTCCGAGTGGATTAGCTATCCATCCCCATTTATCTTTTTCATATTCTATATGATACCAAAAATTTCCTTTGTGGTTTTCATAATCGTCAACCTTATATACTTCACCTTTTTTAGCTTCTTTTAAAATTGCACTATTTCTATCAGCTTCTTTTCTAATTTTAATAGCTTCAATTTTAACTTCAACGTACCAGCCTTCTTTTATTTTTTTGATTCTAGCATCTTCAATAAATCCTAGTATAAATTTTACAGCAAAAAAACCAATTACTATAAAAATTAATATTCCAAATATAATTTTTAATTTCTTCACACTATCACTTCCTATATCTAATTATATCAAATATTTTTTATTTTACTAGTACCTTATTTTGTGTTATAATGAATTAGGTGATTTATTTATGAAAAAATATAAATATCAAACTATTTCAAAAGAAGAAAAAATTGAGACAAAAAAAAATTTTTATCAAACTGAACAAGGGATTGAATTAAAAAAAAGATTTAATAGAATCTTAATTTATAGTATTATTCTTATATTATTTGGTATTTATTTATTAATTGAAGCTTGCATAAAAAAAGATTCTTATGCTCAATTAGCCTATGGTATAATATTGATTATTTTTGGTATAGGATTTTTAATTTCTAGATATTATTTAATTATAAAGAAAGTAAATTATTATTTAACAAAAAACACTACGAAGAAAAAGTAGTGTTTTTTTAATTATAACAAAATGACAGTTTCCAATATTCATTATTGTTTATAATAACAATATTTTTTAGTTTTTATATTCAGCATATAAACCTAACCACTTTAAAATATCTTTGTAAAATATAAAAAACAACAAAGCTACAATTATTAAAATTATTTGATAAATCAACATATTTCTCTTTCTTTTAAGCTCATATTCAAGTTCATTAATTTTTAACTCGTCTTCTGCAATCATATTCTCTATTAAGATTTTTGTTTCTTCATTAATAACATTTAATTTTAGTTTATTATTTTCAATTTTCTTTTTTAGCATTTCCATTTCTTTTATTATTTGAGATTTACTTTTATGAGCATTGGGATTAGTATTTACTACTGTTGTGGTATTTGTTGTATTATAATAATTTTGATTATTAAAGCCATTATTCATATTAAACTACACATCCTTCTATATTAAAATATTAGCAGATAAATGTATTTTTTGCAATATATTTTACAGACTATTCTAAAGTTTTTACATAAAAAAATAGACAATTAAATTCTATCATCAAATTGTTCTATTTCATCTAATTGATCTTCAACTAACGATCTAAAGCGTCTTTTATATACCGCTACTTTTCGTCTTAAACTTTCTGCTTCTGACTCAATTCTTTCAGCCTTTTGAAGAGCATTATTAATTACTTTAGTAGCATTTCTTTTAGCATCTTCAATAATTACTTTAGATTCATCATAAGCTGCTTTTTTTATGTTACTTGTTGATTCTTCCGCTACAAGAATAGCACGATTTAAAGTTGATTCAATATCTTTATAATGCTGTAATTCCCCTTTTAAAGTCTCAATTATCTCACAACTATTTTTAAGTTTATGTAACATATTTTCATATTCAATAGTTACTTCCTTAACAAAATCATTAACTTCCTCTTTTTTATAGCCTTGAATACTTGTACTAAATTTATTTACCATAAGGCCACCACCTATATTACCAATCTAATTCTTCGTCTGAATTTTTGTTTGGTTTTTCTGCATCATCAGTTATTTTTCCTTGAACATTAACATTTTTAGGTGCTACTAAATAAATGCCTACACCTATTTTTTGCATAGATCCACCAATTGCATAAATAACTCCGCTTAAAAAATCAATAATTCTTTTAGCTTGATCAGATGTAACTCTTTTCAAATTTACAACTACACTATTTCTATTTTTTAAATGATCAGCTATTTGTTGTGATTCAGAATATGCACGTGGTTCAAGTAAAATCATTTTATTTCCTGTTTTGTCTGCTTCTTTTATAGCATCTTCTTCAGAAATATTGTAATAAGCATCTTCTGTTCCATTTAAATTTTCCATATCATCGTCATCTTTAAAAATATTTTTTAAGCTAAATCCCATAATTGATTCCTCCCTAGTCTACTATCCCATTTTATCAAATTTTTAATTTTTTTACAAGCTTTTTAACAAAATTTTTCTTGTTAGTTAAATTATACTACATTACAAAAAATAAAGCTAGAGTTTTTTTCCCTAGCTTTGAAATTATAATTCTATCTTTTTACTTATGAATGGAATTAATTCATCAATTTTTAATGTAATTTGTTCCATTGTATCTCTATCTCTTAAAGTTACTGTATCATTTTCGATAGTATTATTATCAATGGTTATAGCAAATGGAGTTCCAATTGCATCACTTCTTCTATATCTTTTACCAATTGATCCTGACTCATCATATTGACATTCAAAATATTTACAAAGGGTTGCATATACATCATTAGCCTTACCAGCATGAACTTTCTTAATTAGTGGTAGAATAGTTACTTTGTATGGAGCTAATGCTGGATGAATTTTTAATACTATTCTTTCTTCTCCTTCAACCATTTCTTTTGTATAAGCATTTGTTAATATTGCTAAAACAAGTCTATCTAGACCAACTGATGGTTCTACTACAAATGGCAAATATTTTTCGTTAGTTTCTGGATCCATATATCGAAGATCAGTTCCAGATGCTTCTTGATGAACTGTTAGGTCATAATCTGTTCTATCAGCAATTCCCCATAGTTCACCCCATCCCATTGGAAACATAAATTCTATATCAGTTGTAGCCTTACTATAAAATGATAATTCTTCTTTTTCGTGATCTCTAAATCTTAAATTGTCACTATCTAGACCTAAAGTTTTTAAAAAGTCCATACAGTAATTTTTCCAATATCCAAACCATTCTAAATCAGTATTTGGTTTACAGAAAAATTCAAGTTCCATTTGTTCAAATTCACGAGTCCTAAAAATAAAGTTACCTGGTGTAATTTCATTTCTAAAAGCTTTACCAGTTTGACAAATACCAAATGGTAGTTTAAGTCTCATACTTCTTTCAATATTTTTGAAATTAACAAATATCCCTTGGGCAGTTTCACCACGCAAATAAACAGTATTTTTAGTATCATCTGTTACCCCGATTGATGTTTCAAATAATAAATTAAACTTTCTTATCGGAGTAAAATCACTTTTACCACATACTGGACAAGTAATATTATTTTCTTTAATAAAATTTTCTAATTTTTCATTATCCCAACCATCTCCGGTAACTTCACCATGTGTAAAGTCTTCGATTAATTTATCTGCTCTGTGTCTAGACTTACATTTCTTACAGTCAATTAGCGGATCTGCAAAAGAAGCCACATGTCCTGATGCAACCCAAACTTTTGGATTCATGATAATTGCAGCATCAAGACCAACATTATAAGGGTTTTCTTGAATAAACTTTTTCTTCCATGCTTTTCTTATGTTTTCTTTTAAATTTGTTCCAACTGGTCCGTAGTCCCATGAATTGGCAAGCCCATTATATATTTCACTTCCTTGAAAAATAAATCCATATTGTTTACAATAATTAACTAATTCTTCCATAGTTACTTTCATAACAAATCACTTCCTTGATAAATACAATTATACATAAATATATTAATAATTACAAGAAATATAAAGCATATTTTTATTTTTTTCCACTATCATATTGACAGCGACAAGATAAAGCATTATACTATAGTTGTAATTACATTAAAAAAGCCCTTCCCACTCCGCACTTGGAGAGGGGACGGCTTTTTTAAATTCTTTGAAAAAATGCAATAAGTTCATTATTCTTGATAATAATTATTTTTTTGACCCAAGTTCTTTTAATATCTAAAAAAATATTTTTTGTTTGATTTAACACTATATTTTCACTTAATATAGTTTCTGTTATATCAATAATAAAATTTGCTGCTTGATTTTTTGAATTTTTTAATAGATTGTCTACAGCTCTTTTGTTACTCTTTGCATTTTTACCTAAACACTTTAAATCCCATGATTCACCATCTATGGTATAATCCGAAGTATTTATTCCTTTTGGAAAATTAATTTTTGGATTCATAAAAACTACTTTGCCAAATTTAGCACTGAACCAAAGTGCTATATCTTTTTCTTTTTGAGAATAGTTTAACACAACATTTTTTCCATCAACAAAGTAAATTTCATTATCGCCTATATAAAATTTTGAATCAACTACTTTTTCACAAAATCCATTTAATTTTTCAACATCAACATTAACAATATTTTTTATCATAATTAAACCACTTCTAAGTATTACATTTTTTACACACCAAAAAGTTTGTAGTAATACTGTAATTTAATTAAAAACTGTAATATTATTTTATATTATTCTATTTATATTTTCCATTCATAACAAATTCTAAATAATGATCTGCACAAAGAGGAATATACTCTATTTCATCATCTGCACCATCTATTACAACTTCTTTTCCACTTGCACTATACTTTCCATTTACACGTCTAGCATTAAACATTGCTGGTTTGCCACATACACAATTTACAGTAAGTTCATGTTTTTCATCACTTCGAGCAAATAGCTGTTCAGATCCTTCAAATAAATCTCCTTTAAAATTGCTTTTTAAACCGTAACAAATTACTGATATATTGTATTTATGGGCTATAAACCAAAGTTGATTAATTTGTTCTTTACTTAAAAATTGAGCTTCATCTACTAAAATAAATTCAGCATACATATATTTATGAATATATTTTTTACTTAATAAATTAGCACTTTTGGGAATTAACATATCTACTTTTATATTTTCTCCGATTCTATTTATAACTGTATTACTACCTTTTGTATCTATTTTAGGTTTCATAACTACAATATTGATCAAATATTTAGAATAATTAAAATGATCTTGTAATAATTTTGTCGTTTTTCCCACTGCCATTGTTCCATAATAAAATGTTAAATTTGCCATAACTACCACCCTACATTAGTTTTTTTAAAAAATCTTTACTATTTAAATAAAGCCCTGTATATCTTTCATAATATAAATCTAAATACTTATTAATTGTATTTTTTGTTTCTTCATCTACTTTTATTTCTTTAATCGAATCAATATTTATATAATAATATAATCTAATCATTTTTATAATTTTTTTATCAACTATTAATTCATTAGTTAAACAATTTGAGCAAATATATCCCCCCTTATCTGGATCAAAGGTTGCAATATTTTTTTTATCTCCACAAATTACGCATTCATCTAAATTAAATAATACTCCAAGATATTCTAGATATTTTATTTCTAAAATATTTGTAAGCACTACTGGATCAAGTCCGTTTTCTAATTTTAAAATTATTTTTATAAAATCATCATATATTTTATGATCATTACTTTGCTTTATAACTTGGTTTGTAAGTTCTGTTATATACGTCAAAAAACTTACCAAAAGAATATCACTTTTGATAGTTTTTAATGGATTTATAACATCTGCACTTATTAAAGTAGATAGTTTATTTTCTTTATATATAATGTTAAATCTTGAATAACTTAATTTCATCGTTGGCACTCTATATCTATTTTTTAATGATTTAGCACCTTTACACATTATACCAATTAAACCATATTCACGAGTTAAAACATTAATTATTTTGCTAGTCTCACCATATGGTGTTTCTGTTAAAACAAAACCTTCTACTTCTGTGTTCATTTTTAATCCTTCTTTTCAAGCTCTTTATATTTGAGATAATCTTCTACTTTTCCTGATTCTTGAAACTTCTTCCATGCTTCTTCTTTATTCATTTTTATCACCTAAATATATATTGGGTGAATGTTTTAAATTTTATTCATTATCTATAAAACCTAATTCAATTAAATACTTTTCTTTATCTTTCCAATTCTTTATTGTTTTTACATAAAGCTCTAAATATACTTTTTTATCAACTAATTCTTTTTCTATTTCCATTCTAGCTAATGTGCCAACAGTTTTAAGTCTACTTCCATTTTTACCAATTATTATTCTTTTTATATTGTCTCTATCTACGATTATATCTACATTTATATTTACTATGTCTTTTTTTTCTTCATAATGAGTTGTAATACAAGTAATACTGTGAGGTATTTCATCTTCAGTTACTTGCAAAAGTTTTTCTCTAACAATTTCACTTACCATAAATTTTATACTGCTTGATGTATAATATTCATCGGGAAAATACTTTACTTCATCATGTAAATATTGTTTTATTACTTCAATTAAATGATTAATATTATCATTTTTTAAACCTGATGTTGGAACTACTTCTACAAAAGGATATATATCTTTGTATTCAGATATTGTCTTAAATAATTTTTCGGTTGTTATTTCATCTATTTTATTTAAAACTAATATTACTGGAACATCTCCATTTTTAAGATTTTCTAAAATAAACATATCTCCCTTACCTATGCCGGAAGCTACATCAACAACAAATAAAATTAAATCAACATCTTTAGCTTGAGCTAGAGCTTCTTTATTTAATACCTTACCTAATCTATTAATTGGTTTATGTATTCCTGGTGTATCTACAAAAACTATTTGAGTATCAGAATCATTATATATTCCTTGAATAATATTTCTTGTTGTTCCAGATACATTAGAAGTTATTGCTACCTTTTTATTTATAATGGCATTAATTAATGTACTTTTACCAACATTAGGTCTTCCAATTATACTTACAAATCCACTTTTCATTTTGCACCTCCCTAAAACAAAGCTATTATTTTAGGTATAAAGATAAAACAACAAATTATAAATACCATAATGCTACTTACAAAAGCTGCTGCTGATCCACAATCTTTGGCAACTTTAGCAAGAGGATGAATTTCTTTTGTTATTAAATCTACGGTTGCTTCAATCGCTGTATTAAGAAGTTCTACTGCTAATACTATTACAAGCGCTATAACTATAATTGCCCATTGGACAAAACTTATTTGTAGTAAAAATCCTAAAATTATAATACCTATGGTGCATACTCCATGTAACCATAAACTTTGTTCATTTTGATAAGCATTAACTAAACCATCAATGGAAAATTTAATGCTATTTAAAAATCTTTTAAAACTCATTTTTTTATGCTTTTCTTGTTTCTTCAAACTCATTTAATACCAACTCCTGACGATTAAACATCTCTTTTTCTTCTTTTTCTCCAAGGGTATGATCATATCCTAGTAAATGTAAAATTCCATGAACTACTAAAAATGATAATTCTCTAGTCTCACTATGTCCATATTCTAAAGCTTGTCCTTTCATTTTAGGAATGCTTACAAATATTTCTCCGAGCATTCTTATATCACTTTTTATAGTCTCATTATCTTCATAGGCAAATGATAATACATCCGTTGTTCTATCAATGCCTCGGTATGTTTTATTTAATTCGTGCATTTTTTCATCATCAATAAATATAATAGAAAATACTGCATTTTCTACATGTTCAAATTCTAAACATTTATCTATTATTTTAGGTAGAAAATCATAATTTATATTTTCATTATACTCATTTATAATTTCATAGTGATTCAAAATGATAACACCCCCATCACTTTAAGTATATATAATACCATAATTATTAACAGAATAAAACATATTATATTAATTATTCCTTCTTTTTGTAAGGACTTTGGTAAATGATTGTGAATTGCAGTTAATCCTATATATAGTAAATAACCTATTACACATCCTAAAACATTTAATATTATGTCATCAACATCAAAGCTTCTACCTATATTTAATTGAACAAATTCTACTGTTGATGAGACCAATAATGATATTAAAAATGGAGATGCTGCTGTTTTAGGTTTAATATATGCGGATACAATTAATCCAAATACCACAAATGCTAGAATATTACCCACAACATTATAAATGAATAGTTTGCTACCAATTTTATATCTAAATATTTCCGTAAAAGGTACAAGATTGTAACCACTTCCATCATTTAATTCTACTTTAGTAAGAAGTTGAAATAATAAAAATAAATATACTATTGATAATATTCCAAAAAATTCCTTATAAAAATATACTTTTTCTCGATGAGATCGAAGATAAAAAAATCTCATACTTACTAAAGTTACTATAAATATTACTAGTACAGGCCAGTTATCATTTAAAACTGATCTTATGGTATTTAAAAACATCACAATCAATCCTTTTCTATTTCTATTTTCTTTTGTGTACTTATTAGTTCTTTTACAACTACAAATACATCTATATCCATTGTACTATTATTTTTTACTTTTTTCAAAACTTTTTTATCAATTATTGTATCTTTTTTTGTTAATTTTTTTTCTACACTTTCTATGACCTTATTTACTCCTTCATTTAAGGCTTCTTCTTCGGTATGTTCTTTTTCAATTTTAGCAACACTTACTTGTTTATCTAAATATAGATTGAAATCAAAAATTTTAAGTAAGGTTTTATAATTACTGTTAAAATTCTCTAGTCTATTTCTAAATATTTCATGTTTATTTCCATTATGTTCCCAGACTAAATTATATCTTTTATCTGATTCATTTTCGTACTCATAATATTTAAATGGAATACTAATACTTCCTGTATACCAAGTGGTAGCATATATTTCTCCATCAGCACAAGTGTATCTTTTATCCATTTCATTATACTTAATTGTGCCACTTATTAAGATATCTCCTTCTTTAACATAATCGTTAATTAAAACTTGGGATTCACCTTGCAATATTTTTATATCACTTATTACGCCATTTTTTTTAGCAACAATATCACAAACTTCATTATTCTTTTTGGTATCGGTAATAATTCTTTCTTCTACTTTTACATTTAGAGTCATGCCTTTTATTTCAAATTCCATCCAATCTAATTTATCAGGATGCTTATCTAATATCTTTTGTCTAATTTTATCTAATTTTTTATAGCTTTTTTTAAATCTTAAAATTTCAATTTTATTTTCTTTTAACTCATCACTGATTAATTCTCTAATCTCTTGGTTTTCATGCACAATATTTATTTTAACTATCATATTTTTTAAACATATAAAAACAATTAGTCCAATAATGAGACTTATTACAAATATTTTTTCTTGTTTTATTATGTCAAATATTCTTTGTAACCCTAAATTTTTTTCTACTTTAAATTTGTAGCTTATTATGTATTTTTTTATTTTTGCATAATCTTTTTTTGTTACTTTTAAATATATTATTTTTTCAATATATTTTATTTCATATATTTTTATACTTAATTTTTCAATTTTATTTATTAATTTATAGTAATTATCACAACTTGCTTTAATCCATACTTTATTATTCATAAATAATACCTACATTCTTTACCTTGCCTTTAATTAATATTTCATTTGGCATCATTTTAGTAATAAATAATGATTCTCCGCTTATTTCTAAATTAAATTTGTCAAGTTTTAAAATTATTAAAGAATTAGTTAGGGTTATTAGCTCTTTATAATTAAATATATGAATATAGTTATCATATATCGATATAAAATATTCTTTGTCATATAAAAAATTAATAAGATTATCTTTAATGTGCATTATTGATCACCTTATTAATTATATGATTTTAAAACTATTTTATTTATTAATAACTTTTATAATTCATTAGAACTAGAATCGATAGTTAATGTAAACTCTATATTACATGATGAACCATTAATAAAACTTAAAGTTCCTACGCCGATCTTCTGAATTCCTACCACACCACTAGCACCAATAGAATCCTCAAAACTAGAAAACATATTCGTTTCTATATCATATGGAACTTCTATGATTTCACCAGTTGTTTTAGTTATTATTAATTTATCAATATTGTAATTTTTTGTAATTGAATAATTTAATTCGGAAGCAAAAAACGCTGGAATTGTATTACTGTAGTCAATTTTTTTTGTGATGTTAAAACTTTCTGGACATACTAAATCAATTTTATCAAAATAAACATAACATTTATCTGATAAATCACCACCCATTATTACACTTTTTTTGGTATCATCCCAAGACAATATTGATCCATTTTCGCATCCAGATCTATATTTATTAAACTCATATCCATCAGTTGGCCATGTATTTTGGGTAACTGCTTTATAATCACCTGCTCCTGCTGTTTGTTCCACATTCAATGATATTATTTGACTTTTTTGAGCATCTTTCATTGTTTCTTTCTTATAATCATTTTTATTAAATATAGATAATGCTAAAACAAAAGTCATTATACATCCTAAAACAATTATTTTTTTCTTCATATTTGCTTCCTCCTTATATTCTTTATAAGTATTTCATATTTATTATACTCATAAAAGTAGTAAAAATCAATACAAATAAAATTAGCTTAGATAAAATCTAGTTTAGTGTTGTTAATAACCAAAAATAAGAAGTTAAAAATAGCTTCTTATTTAAATCCATTTTGAAATGTAAATTACTCTGGTTGTATATTCTTCGTAATTGTCAAATATTTTAATAATTGAACGAATAATTTCTTTTAAAATATCTTTAGCATCTTTTTTAACCCTTATTTGTAAGATTTGTTTTTGCATTTCACGTCTAAATAAATAATCATCAATATACTTACTAATGACTTTATCTAAATTAATAACACTTTCAACGTCTTCTGGGTTATTTATGTCAATTCTAAAAATATATTGTTGATATAACTTAACTAGTTTTTGAGAAACAATATCATCTTCATATGGACTGAATTCTATAATTTTATAAAAATTTGGACAAAGACTAATAATTTGCTTATTCGTATACATTACATCACCATCTACTTTAAGTTAAGTTTACTACATTTACATTTATTTGTAAATACCTAAAAGAAATGTTATAATGAATTTATAAGGATGGTGGCACTATGACAAAAAGAAAAAGAATTAAAAAACAAGTCTATTATATTTTTATTGGTTTAATTTTAATTGTTGGTATTGCTATTTTTGGTAATTATAAATATAAAGAATATAAATATCATCAAACGTATGAATATAAACTTTTAAACCATGGGTATAAAAACGATGATGTGAATAAAATATTAGAAAATTTTACAGAAAAAGATTACAAATATTTTTTAAAAAATGAAATTAATGAAAATTATATTAAATTACTAAATGAAAAATATTTTTTAAAAAAGAACTTTTATAAATATATAGAATATATGAACCAAAATAAAAAAATGGATTTAACTACTGTAGTTAGAAATATCAATATTCATTTAGATAAAAATTTTTATGAAGAAGAGTTAAATGCTGATACAAGTAAAGATACAAGCATTTTAGTTAATAAGTTTTATCTCCTTGGTAGTGATTTTGCTCCATCTGATTTAGTTAGCGTTCCACAGACATATGCGTGGGGAGATAAAGGAAGTCAAATGATAAGAAAAGTTGCATATGATGCTTTTTTGGAAATGTGGAAGGCAGCAAATGAAGAACAAGGATACTATTTAATGGTAAGTTCTTCATATAGATCTTATCAAGAACAAGAAATTGTTTATAATAATTACAAAAAGAATCGTGGGCAAAAATATGCTGATAGTATTGCTGCAAGACCTGGAGCTAGTGAACATCAAACAGGTTTAACTTTAGATATTTTTAGTAAACTAAACAATAATAAAAATACTTTTAAAGATACTGATACTGCAAAGTGGTTAGAAGATAATTCATATAGATTTGGTTTTATCTTGAGATATCCTGAAGATAAAGTTAATGTAACTGGATATAGTTATGAAGCATGGCATTTTAGATATGTTGGTAAGGAAATTGCTAAATATATTCATGAAAACAATATCACTTTTGAAGAATATTATGCTTTTTTCATAGAAAAATAAGTTTCAAATTCAGAAACTTATTTTAATTTTACCCTAGAAAGATGCGGAGAATTTGATTCAAATTTTTTAGAATTTAACATTAATTCCATATTAGGTATTTCTTCATTAACTTCCCTTTTAGTATATCTAGTAACTATAAACACTTCTAAATCTATTAGGCGACTTATCATTTCTTTATATATTTCTGATGGTGTTTTTTTGTCATTATATCTATTATACATAACACAAATATCACGCAATGTTTTATTTCCATTCATTGTTAAAAAATATAAAATTGTTTGATAATCTAATCCATTTAACTTGTATTTTGTATTACTTGCTATATTTTCCATAATATGTTCTTTTTCTAATTCGATTTTTAAAGTTTCTAGCATCATTTTAAGAAAATAGCTCATGTCCATTTTTTCTTTTGCTTCTTTAATAGTTTTATCATATTTAGAACCTTTAAAACTTATACCTCGATTAAATATAATATATGGATAGGCTTGCTTTTTTAATAGATACCACATTGCCATAGTTCTACTTGTTCTTCCATTTACATCAAAATATGGATGGATATATACAAAATAAAAGTGCATTATTTGTGATTTAATATATTCATTTATTTTAGAATCATCTTCTAAATCTTTATTAACATATTCAAAATAATATTTTATTAACTTTGATATATTATTAAAATCTACGCCTTCTTCTAAATCCATGTCTAATCGGCCATTTTGTAAAATGTATACAGGATTTTCTCGATATAATTTTCCCATGTGAGATAAATCATATTCATTAAGTATGTCTTTACTTAATATTTGGTATAATTGATGTAAATGTTGCTCATCCATTTTCTTGTGATGTAAAATATAATTGTATCCTTGATAAAGATTAAGTATACGTTGTTTAATACTTTGATCTTTGATATTTTCCGTTTTTCTTTTTATAATACTTTCAATTAACTCTAGGTCATCAGCATAACCTTCGACTTGATTATTTGCTTTTAGTTCATGAGAAAACATCATCTTTTTAGCAAAAATAATATTATCCATAGATTTATCCCACTCTAAAAAAGCAGTTAGTTCTTCTTTTATTTCTTCTAAATATTCTTCTCTATAATAAAACCTTGGCCCTGATTCTTTAGACAATACATAAGTTCTTTTTTGCATATTATCACTTCCGGTTGTTTATTATATAATAAATTTTAAAAAAACTCAATTTTAATTAATTGAGTTAAAACATTTTTTCAACGTTGTTTGGAACTTTATCCTCTACCACTTTTTTTATTATTTTTTGTTTTTGTTCATCACTTACTTTTTTACCAGTCATTTTACTTAATGTATCAATAACTTCCCCGAGTGTTTTTTCATCTTTCATATTTCCTTTTTGAAGTTTTTCAGCTAAACTTAATATGGTATCTTTTGAAACATTAGTCTTTTTTTCTACTTTTTTAAAAAGTTCATCAGTGAATTTCATAGAGCCTCCCTAGCATAATATATGCTATTAATTTGACTTTGTTATATTTTTGATTTATAATAGCACTTAATTAGGGGGAATTATGGTTAATTTTGAAGACGTAAAGGATACTTTAAAAAGTACAGATTTAAAAACAATATATGAAGATTACACAAATAGACAACAAAAAAATATTGAAGTAAATAATAAAAAAGCTAAAGATGTTTTAGCATATTTTCCAGATGAAATAATAACATTGCCTAAAAGACTAGATAGTATTGGAAAACTAAATGTTTTATTAATGTTATATTTAAATAGTTGGGATCAAAAGTCTACAAGAATTCTTTTGTCAGTTTTAAAAAAATATGGATATAAAAATAATAATGAATTATTTAGAGCTATTCAAATGACTGACTTATTTTTTCAAAAAGATTTACAAAATGATGAATTTGAAAGAACAATTTATGGGCTTACTATGACTAAAAGCATTAAAAGTATTAATAGTAAATGTGTCCAAATTAATTCTATACTCGGAAATGTTAATTTAAAACCCTTATATGAAACTATAGGATATGGAATTAAAGATTCTCAAGAAAGACTTGGACTATGTCATAATTTAACATCTTGTGTTTTAGAAAATAATAAAGATTTTTATGGTGCTTATTATTATATACCTTTAGGATTTACCGGAGAAATTGAACATTCAGTTATTTTAGATTTAAAAAATCATTTAGTTTTTGACTTTGCTAATAATATTATAGTACCTTTTTTAATATGGAGAAGTTTTTTCGGAGAACCTGGATTTATTTTAAGTGGTAGTGATTATCAAATATTAAGTAAACAAACTAAAAACGAATTAAATGTTGATTTAAATATGTGTCTACTTGAACAAGTTAGAAGACGTAAAAAGTGAGCCCTAGCCCACTTTTATTTTTTTCTTTTTGATGTATTTATCTAAACCACGAAAACCAAGAGATTCGTAATCAAAATCTTTTATTATAGAAAAATCTTTTATTCCTTTTTTAGTAAGGTATTCTTTTATCATAGATTCTGTAACATTTTTATAATTAACTATATTAGTAATTCTTGCTAGAAATTCTTTGCTAAAACTATTTTGGTAATTTGCTTTATTTTTCATGAAACCTATTTTTGTATTAATAATAGCATTACTAGTCATAAAAATGTAAGTATTTTTAAAATTTATTTTTTCTCCTTTAGAGTTTGTTACAAAACCTTCATCTAATATTTGTAAAAATAAATTTATTACACTTGGGTGCGCTTTTTCTAATTCATCTAATAAAATTATGCAATTAGGGTTCATTTTAACTCTATCAAATATATTTTCATCATCATAACCAACATACCCAGCAGATGAACCAATTAGTCTATTTATTGCAACGGGTTCATTATACTCACTCATATCTAATCTAATTAAAGGTAGCTTTAAAAAATCTGCTATTTCTTTAACTGTTTTTGTCTTTCCTACTCCAGTTGACCCAGTTAATAAAATCGAGGTTGGAATATCTTCTTCTTTCATTTTTAAACTGTCAACTATTTCTTTTATAGCTTCATCTTGACCAATAATTTTATTAGTTAAATGTAATTTTAATTTATGCCAATTATTCTTAATAACGGGAATATTATTTTTTCTTAATAGAACTTCTTTTATATCATGACTTGATATTTTGTTCGGAGTTTCTTCTTCTCTTTTAATTTTTTTATTCAACTCTATTTCAATTGTTCTATAATTTAGGGCTTCTTTAAAATTATTCTTTTTAACCATTGTTTCTTTATCTTTAATAACTTTATTTAACTTTTCTTTTAGTAAATTAACATTTTTTTCTTTAGTACCTTCGACTTCTTTCATGGCACAAATACTATCTAATAAATCTATTGACTTATCGGGATTAAATCGATCTAAAATATATTTATTTGTTAAATTAACTATTTCTTTTATATTATCTTCGGATATTTTTATATTGTAATGATGCTCAAATGATGGTTTTATTTTGGATAAAATTTCAATAGTTTCTTCTTCATTTGGTTCATTAATTTTTATAAGTTCGAATCTTCTTGCTAATGCTTTATCTTTAGATATAAACTTATTATATTCATTTGTAGTTGTTGCACCGATTATTTTAACTTTTCCACGTGCTAAATATGGTTTTAAAATATCACTAGCATTTATTGCTCCTTCAGCTCCGCCAGCATTTGATATTGTGTGCATTTCATCTATAAATAAAATTATTTCAGGATTACTTTCTATTTCTTTAATTATTTTTTGAAGTTTTTCTTCAAATTCTCCGCGATATTTAGTACCAGATACTAATGAAGACATTTCAATTGATATTATTTTTTTATTCTTTAATTTCGTGGGAACATTTCCTTTTTTTATTCTTCTAGCTAGTTCTTCTACAATAGCACTTTTACCTACACCTGCATTGCCCACTAAAAGTGGATTATTCTTATTTTTCCGAAGTAATGTTTCAATAATTAAATTTAATTCTTTTTCTCTACCTGTTAAAATATCATCATAATTTATTTCTGTTAAATCTTTTCCAATATTATATATTTCTAATTTTTGATTTGTTTTTTTGCTTTTACATTTTATTTCATCATATAATTTATCAATGTCAATGTCCATACTTAACATTATTCTTATTGCTATACCTTCACCTTCTTCGATTAGTGATTCAAGCAAATATATAGGTTTTAATTGTTTATTTTTGGCAATTGTGGTTGCATTTTTTATAACTCTTTTTAACAGTGGTGTATATATACATGTACTTTTTTGACTTGTTTGTGAGGAAACAACATAAAGTAATTCTTTTAAAAATGAATCATATTCTAATTCATATTTTTTTAATATTTCTTTTACTTCCTTACTATTTTTTAACATACTTAATAATAAATGCTCTGTTCCAACATATGAATGATTTAATTCTATCATCAACTTTTCTGCATCTTTAAATATTTTACTTATTTCTAAACTAAAGTTATTATACATAGAATCCTCCCTTTTAATTCTATGTAGGTTATGTTTATTTTTTTAATAAATTATTCAAGTTTTTGTGTTTGTCCAATTATTTTTATACTACATGGATATTTATTTAATATTATATAAGGTTTAAGAAAATCTCCATTATTTAAACATTTAATAATATATTCTAGATCTTTTAAAATCATATCTTCATTAATAGTAAATTCATATGTTCCTTCTTTTTCATTTGTTTTATATGTCACTTTAATATTAAGATGTTTAAGGGGATATTTCCCAGGAAATGTACTTTTACTAATACTTGATTTATCTATTGTTGCTTCCATTTCATAATGTGTAATTTTATCTGTTATTATATTTCCTATTTCCTTTAATAAGATATAATTATCATCTTCATTTTTTTTAGAAATATTTACACTTATTTTACTTGCATTATAATGAACGCTAGTATCAAGGATCTTGGAATATATTTCAATTTCTTCATCTCGAGGGTCTTCTGCGCTAGGATTAAAACTTATTTTTGTATCTAAAGTATTGATTAATGTCATTATTGTATCTTTAGTAAAATTATCTAATATATTTACATCCAACCCTATTTTTTGTAGAAATTCAAAAATAGGAATATTTAATTCCTCGAGTGTCGCATTTAATGTAATGTTTTTATTACACATTCGACGGATTATTTTCATTAAATAACTTTTTAAATCATTCTTATTTTTCATAAATCTATTATAACAAATTTTTTACAAGAAAAAAAGAGTTCGTTTGAACCCTTAAATATAAGTTACTACTGTAAAAAATACAAGTAATATAATGATCATTCCAACTGCGAATAGCCAAATATATTTAAACCATTCTTTGTAGCTTACTTTAGTTAATGCAAGTCCAGTAACTAAAACTGCACTAGTTGGCATGAATATTTGAACAATTCCATACATAGATGTAAATATTGTATGAGCTATTTCAAAATTATCAGTATAAACTGTTGTTAAGAATCCACCTACTGTATAGGCAACATATCCTAAATCAATTTGGAATAGCGATGCTATAAAGGCAACAATTGATGTTATAAATGGATTAAATCCTTCAACAAGATTTAAAATCCAGTTAAACAATGATGCTAATGGAGAACCAGTTATATAACTTGCTCCAAATACCAAATTAATTCCAATCAAGAATACTAAAGGTTTAAACATCTTTTTAGTACCTTCATAGAAACTTTCAATGTATTCATTTACGCTCATCTTGTATAAGAATGCTAATAATATACTTACAACTACTAATAAAATTAGAATTGTAAATACATATTTGAATCCTCCTAAAGCATTTGCATTGGCTCCAAGTATGTAACTAATTAAGTTAAATCCTTCACCAGCTTCAAGACCTACTAACCATTCATGGAATTCATCAAATATTTTAATACCAAAGTTTGTATTCCAATTAATATAGCCTAATATAACTATAATTGCTGATATTGCTAATACAATAATTGCTGGAAGAACTTTAGTTTTCTTTTTATTATCAGAATTTTCAACTTCAAATGGATCATCTATAACACTGTTAGCTTTAGCATTTTTCTTCATATCTTTTTCTATTTTCTTTACACGCATTGTAATAAAGAAGTTATATAATACTAAAGATACTGCAGCTATTATAAAACGATAATTTAAACCAGTTTTAAGTTCTTGTCCTAGTGTTGAATTGAATATTGATAATGAATCAGTTCCATATGTACATCCTAATATTCCAACAAGTACAGATCCAAATGTTATAGCAAATGTTGTAAGTTTATCCATTCCCATTTTAGTTAATATTGAAATGAAGAATGGTACAAATATTAACACTATAAAAGTTTGAGTAAATAATGAAGTTAACACAAATAGTATTACTGTTATTACTATAGATGTTAGAATTGGATGTTTACTTAATTTGTTTGCAAGATTTTCTACTAATTTTTGATATCCACTAATTTTTGACATAACGCCATAAAAACCAGTTAGTATTAGTAAAAAGGCTATTTTATCAAGTAAGAAATATACTGCATAATATAGCATAAATCCAAAGTCTGCTAGACCTATACGAACAAATCCACGTTCAGAAAAATCTGATCCTTGGAATGTTCCACTTGGAAATAACCATGAAATTAGAATTCCTGCTAGAACTAAAACAAATATACTTTTAGCTAGGCTGTGTTCTTCACTTTTTATTGAGATCATTAATCCACCTATGATAAAGAATACTAAACCTACCACTTTAAGAATTGTATCTGCAGTTGCGCCATCAACGAAAGCTGCTACTATAAATAGTATAAATGCAATTACATTCATTAAAGCTCCAATACATTTTAATACACCATGTTTTTCAAATATTTTTTTCATCTCTACCTCCTTAAATAAAATTATATCACTCAATCTAAAGAAAAAAAAGCATTTTCATACTTTTTTCACACATTTATCTACCTATTGTTACATATTGTGGTATTCTTTTATCTCTTTCATGTTCACTTAATATTCTTTTTAAAACCACAGAACTATACTCTTTATTTTTGCAATTCTTAAATGACTCTTTAGTTTCTTTGATAAAATCTGTAACCAAGTTTTCTTCTATATTTAAATTTTTAGGTATTTCAATATTATTATTTGAATTTATAATTTTTAAGATAGTTTCAGCTAAAAATTCTTTTAAATCATTATCCATTAAAAGTAATGTAGATCTAATTGATGCAACTCCAAAGACAAAATTAGAATAATTTGTGCTATTTTTTCTAAAATCATTTGGTAAATCAAATATGGATTTTAGATACATAAATAGTATTTGAATCATAGTGATATTAGTAAATTTAGTCCCTTCTTTTCTTATGCCATCTGTAAATAGTAACATATTATAAGTTATATATGGGTGCATTGAAATATCAAAGTCGGTTTTAATTAAAATATTTTCTAATTCTGGTATAGACATACTTAAAGTATATTTACGTTTTGTTTTTTCTTTATGAATATATTCGTGAGTTGATTGTTCACAAATACTTAATGTTAATAATAGATGATCCACATACATTCCTATTTTGAAATTTGGAATTGAAAGTGAACTATTTCTATCACTAAATGCAGAATATAAAGTGTTTATAATTCTAATTTTTTTTAGTTCATCATCTTTTGCATTTGGATCAATTACCAAAATAATTTGTTTTTGATATTTATTTGCAAAATGACTTAATGCAAAAACTAATTCTTCATCTGTTAAGCCGTCAATAATCTCTTTTTCTATATTCATTGCTTTTTTCAAAACTCTTAAAGCTTCTTCGTATGTCATTGTTTTCTTTAAACTAGCTGTTTCTAATTCATATAGCACCTTATAAGTTGCTAATATTGATTCTGAACATTTTTCTAACATATTAAATTTTTCTTTCATGTTATTTTTCCCTTCTTAATATTAATGATTGATTGTTTTCTTTTCTTTTTTTGGCATTTTCGTAACAATCTGGATAAATTTTAATTAATTCTGAAATACCTGATGTTATATCACGAATTTCTGCTTCTGATACACCTTCAAAATTTTGGGTTAAAATATCAAAAAAAACTTCTTCAACATCTTCTCTAATTACCACTTCAACACTCTTGCCAGTGTATCTTTTAACTAATTTTGATAATAAATTTTGATATGGCAACCATTTTTTTATCTCTTCAATCGGATTTTTTAACGGAATGCAAGCATTATTTTTATGTGGAATAAGGTTTACTCCACCTCCAGGCCTATTTTCTAAATCGTAACTGCACCCAGTTTCTTTTAACATACTACAGTGTGTTTTAAGTGAATATAAATCGATAATTCCTCGGTTTGTGTTTCTTGCTCTTAAATAAAGAATTGGTATAACTATATCTTTATTACCTACCCTTTTAAAATGAAAAGCTGATGCAATTGATATATTTCCAGTTTCTAATGCTTTTATTAACTCATTTTTATTAATTATATCAAAGTCACTAACAAAATAATCACAACCACTTTTTTTGCAACATTTTCCTTTACAAATAGAACATATTTCTTTATTTTCGTATTCCATAAATCCCCCTTTTTAAAGTAGAAATTATTCTAACAAAAAAATAGAGAAAAGTCAAATCTCTATTTTCTATTTATTTTCTTTTTTAGTTTGTTTATTTTCTGGTTTCATCATTGGGAATAATACTACATCTCTGATTGATGGAACATCATATATTAACATAAGTATACGGTCTATTCCAAATCCTAGTCCAGAAATTGGTGGCATACCTTGTTCCATTGCTGATAGGTAATCTTCATCCATATCCATAGTTTCTTCATCACCTTGATCTTTTGCCTTTAATTGATCTTCAAAAGCAGCTCTTTGTTCAAGTGGATTAACTAGTTCTGAATAAGCATTACATATTTCAGTTCCACATACAACTATTTGAAAAACATCAACTCTTTTTGGATCATTATCACATCTTCTAGCAAGTGGTTTTAATACTGCTGGATAATTATATATTATAGTTGGTTGAATAATTCCTTCTCTAATCTTTTTCTTGTAAACAAAATCTATTATTTGACTTAATGATTTGTATTCATCTAAATCACCATATGTAAATAGTCCTGCTTCCACAATTTTTTTCTTTAATTCTTTTGGATCTTCAATTTCTAAAGCATTAAATCCTAAAACACCTTCTAGTTCTTTACAATAATCAATTCTATCCCATGATTCTTTACTAAAATCAAGTTCATGTCCTTGATATGTTATTACTTGAGTTCCAAGAAGTTCTGTTAATAAATTCTTAATGAAATTTGTAAAGAATTTAATGTTATCTTCATATCTCCAGTAAGCAACGTACCATTCAACTTGTGTAAATTCTTGTAAATGTTGAGTATCCATTCCTTCATTTCTAAAGCATTTTGCAAGTTCATATACTCTATCAAATCCTGCTACTATACATTCTTTTAAATAAAGTTCTGGGGCTATTCTTAAATTACAATCAATATCTAGGGCATTATGATGTGTAAAGAAAGGTCTTGCACTTGCACCACCTACTGCAGTTTGAACTATCGGAGTTTCTACTTCTAAAAATCCATTTTCACCTAGATACTTATGTAAAAATGCGTATAATTTACTTCTTCCTAAAAATACCTTTCTTGAATCTTCATTCATAATTAAATCAACATATCTTTGACGATATTTTTGATCAATGTCAGTAAGTCCATGGAATTTTTCAGGAAGTGGTCTTAGAGCTTTACCTAAAAATGTTAATTTGTGTACTCTTAAAGTTTTTTCTCCAGTTTGAGTTGTAAACATTTCTCCTTCTGCCCCAATGAAATCACCAACGTCTATTAATTTTTTAAAGAAAGAATAATTTTCTTCTCCTAATAGATCTATTTTTAATTCAAGTTGCATACTTCCTTCTAAATCGCGAATGCGAGCAAAACTTAATTTTCCCATTTTACGCATAAATATTATACGTCCTGCTATTTTTACATCTTTTACTCCATCTTCAAGTTTTGATACTTCTTTTAATGTATGAGTTCTTTCAAAATTTTCAGGGTATGGGTTACATACTTTTCTTATTTCGTTTAGTTTTTCTCTTCTAACTAATTCTTGTTCACTAAATTCGTTCATATTAATCACCTGGGTTTATTTTATCATAAAAAAACAATCTTGCAAAGAAGATTGTTAAAAAATTATTATATTTTGTATATTTTTTTATTTTTCTTGGTAGTTGCATATATTACTACAGCGCCAACAACTCCTACGGCAATTATTGCTATAGGTAATGAAGCTCCAGTTTTTGTTTCTGTTGTAGTCTTAATATCTACAGTGACTTCACTACCAACTGATGGGTTCTTTAAATTTAAACTACAATTTGTTGCAGCACTTTCAAGTTCTAATGTAAATGTTGCTAATGTAAAATTATTTGTAGTTACACCAGTAGCAGACATAAAGCTAATTGGAATTGTAGTTCCTGCTAGTTCAGTATCTGTTGGAGATATTTTTGTCCAACCATCACCTGGAGTAAAACTTTTAACAGTTACTCCTTCACCTAATATTTCAAGATTAGCTGTAAATGTTGTTAATGTAGATGTATTTCCTTCAACTGTAATTTTACATGTTGATGTACACTTACCATTTTCTGATGGACAGCTCTTATCACATGAAGGCTTTATTTGAGCCGCTGATACACCTAAAGGCATTATAACTAAAGCCATTGCTATAGCAACTATTCCTATTAATTTTTTCACCACTATCATCTCTCCTATCTTTATTATGTCTAAATTATATCATAAAAATACAAAAAACAACATATTTTTTATAAAATTATACTAAAAAGTGTAAATTTGTGATATTATAATATTGTAGTATAAGGATTTGAGGATATGAAAAAAATATTATTTAAAATAAAAAACAATACAATTATTGTAAAGGAAAAGGTAAAATTATCTTCTAACAACAAAAATTTACTAAACACAAATGTCATCAGTGCTGATGAATTACTTTTTTCATTAGAATATTTAATTAGTAACTTAAAAATAGTTTCTACTTTTTTAAATGAAATTACTAATAATTATAATATTGATACTTTAGTAATCGAAAAAAATGAATTTGTTTTACCTATTTTAGATATTGTAAAAAATAATAAAAACATTAAAAACTTAATTTTAAATGAAGATAGTCAACTTACTTTTAAAATATGTGAAAATATTACAAAAACAAGTATTAAAAATGTAAATTGTTATAATCTTCAACCATTTATGATTGAGTTTTTAGATAAACATGGAATAATCGTAGAATCTAGAAATGAAATTTTATATTTATCTAATTTTATGTTAAAAAATAATTTAAGTATATTTTCAAGTATGTTTTATAAAATGACTTTACAAATGGACTTGCCCCTTTCTTTGCAAGATGAAGAGGATTTCGAAGCTTTTTGTTCTATTAATAAATACTTACGAACCATAAATGTTGATTATGTTAATAAAAGCGATTTAGAATATATTATTAAAATATTAAGAAAATATAACAAAAAGAATGTTAAAATAGTCATTCATGCTAATATCGAAAATGAAGAAACAATTGCCTATCTACATGACTTTAATAAGAAAAAAAGTAAAAGATATAAAATATATTTTAGACTTAAATATAGTAAAGAATATTTACAAGATAATATTTTAAAACAAACTAATTATAGTATTTTAAAAACGTGTGGTTATATTATTATATTAATCATTGGATTTACTTTTACTTATATATTTTATGATAATTATACTTCAATGAAAGGTGTTAATAAAATACAAAATGAATTAAAAGAAGTTATTTCCTTAAATGATACCACAGTTATTATTAATAAACTTAATGAAAACAAAGAAGAAAATGAGAAACTTGTAAAAAATGAAGATGTTGCAAGTGTTTACCTAATAAATCCTGAAACTGTTGCTTGGGTAATTGTTCCCAATACTAATATAAATTATCCAGTTGTTCAAGCTACTGATAATAATTATTATTTAAGTCATAACATTTATCGTGAAAATGACAAAAATGGTTGGGTTTTCATGGACTTTCGTGGTGATGTTGTAAATTTAAGTGATAATCTTATATTATATGCTCACAATAGATATTATAATGGTATAATGTTTGGTAATTTACAAAATATGATGAGATATAATTGGTATAGTAATCCAGATAATCAAGTTATTACAATTAGAACTTTATATGATGAACTTCACTATAAAATATTTTCTATGTATAGAGTTGAAACCACTACAGATTATCTTCAAGTAATATTCCCAGATACAAGTACTAAAATGAATATGTTTAATATGATTAAAAACCGAAGTATTTATAATTTTGGTATTACATTAAATGAAAATGATAAAATTTTAACATTATCAACTTGTGCTGATGAATATAGTAAATATGTTGTTCATGCAGTATTATTAAATGATTAAAGAAACTACTCTTCCATAGTTTCTTTTATTTTTTTGAAAACAATTTCTTCTTCATTATAATAGGGATTTAATTTTCGAAGCAATTTTAAATCTCCTTTTTCTTTATATACTTCTCTTTTTTCAAAAAGATCTCCTTCAAGCAAATAATCATTACTTTCTAAAAAAGCATCTATTACATTAAGTGCAAATAAATAATCCTGAAAAAATCTTTTTACTATATCGTTTATATCAGTATGCTCAATATAATAAATTAAATTAGCAAATCTTTTATAATCCTCATTTTTTCCATATATCTCTATAATTATAGTTTCATATATATTTGCTATCATATATTTTACGTAATTTATAATTTTTTTATCATCATTTTTTAAATGGCTAATTAAATTTTTAATAAATGTTTTTATAAGTAAATTATCATTATCTAATCTATCTTCTTCTAAACTTACATTAATGGTTTCTTCAAGTGATTCATCATAAATATTTAATAATGTTTGAATTGTTATTTCTGATGTTATAAATTTATCGTTATCTATAAAGTCTGATAGATCCAATATTTCATATGGATTTATTCTAAATACTTGTTTTATTTTATTATTTTTTATAATTAAATACTTACTTTGACTTTGAAATATGTAAGGCCTGTTTATAAACTCATGAAAATCTTCCAGCCATTTTTCTCTTAAAGCTCCATCTATGTGAAATTCTTTAATAATATTTTTCGAATCAAGATCTTCAAGCTCTTCTAAAGTTTCTTGGCATACCTCTTTATTTATATTATGTATGTAATCATAATAATTAAGGATGTAGGCTTTACTAGCAATCATTAACATTAATACTTTTTTTATAGAATTTAAATCCCAGAATTTTTCATCCATAAAAGTTTCAAATTTAGAATTGTATTTGCTATTTTTATTGGTTAAAAAGTCAAATATAGCATTAGTGATTTTGTAGTTATCGCCTTTAAAATAAACATTTAAATTATCTATAAAAATATTAAATACTGAATATGAATATGAATATATATCTTGCATTTTTTATTCCCCCCGAAAAAGTCTTAAACCCCTTCTACACTAACCCATTTATAATTTCCATCTATCTTTTTAAATGTATGTTCATATTTTTTAAGTTTTGGTGTCATCGTACTGGCATCTAAATTTTCACTATATGTAATTGAATTTGGTGTATTTTGTGTACCAAAAGTATCATAACATTTTCTTGTTTCTTTATCACATCCTAAATAGTACTCTGTTATTATAATTGTATCATTATTGTCTGTTAATGTATAACTTAACATTCCTCGATATGTAATATAATTATTATTTATTTTATCATTTAATTTATATATATATACGTAATCATTAATAACTTTAGCACTAGTTTCTTCATTTATATCAAAAGTGTTAAAATGTTCATTTAAAGTTAATGCTGGATTTTCAAATATTTTACTTGTTTCTTCTATAAAGTTTTCTGTTTTTATTTTATAAATTAGAGTTCCCTTATCTATTAATTTTTGATCTTCATCTGTGGTTGCTTCTAATTTAAATTTATCATAATTTACTATATAATTATAAGTTACTTTTGCTAATGTTTGGTAACTTAAATTATTACTTTTTATAAATTGATTGGCATAAAAAGTAATTTCATTATTTAAAGGTGTTACATCTAAATATGAATATATTTCTTTAATTACATCTTCTGATACTTCTTTTGGTCTATCTTCTTTTTTCTTGTCAAATATAAATATTTTTATAAAGACCATGCACACTAGACATGCTAAAAGTAATACAGCGATTGTAAATAAGAATTTGTTGCCATTATCATTTTTCATTTCATCAACCTCATAATAATTGTAACACGTTTTTTTAAAATATAAAAGAAGAAAATGAGTTTATTCACTTTCTTCTGTATTTGTATATTGCGGATATGTCTTTAGTATTTGAGGTCCAGCATATCCTTCTTTTTCGGCATATAATCTTTGAATATCTGAATAGTTTGTTGGAAATGCTCCATTATTTTCACTATTTAATTTTTCTAAAGATAAATCTGTGCTTATTATTAATTTCAAATTTGCATCATCATAAATTGCACTACCTGTTATATTATCAAATGTTATTTCATTATCTTTATTCCCTATAGCTTTTTTATACTCTTCTTCTGTTTCAAAAGTATAGATGTAATCTCTTCTAGCTACTTGTAAAAATGCAAAATTATTTCTACTTATTGGGAAGATATCAGAAGTTACTTTTTTTGCTTTATAGCTCGTTAAAGCTTCTTCATTTGTTGAACAATCTAGGAATAAGAATACATCTTCACTTGTTACATAAAGATCTGTTGTATAAGTTTTTTTGTTTTGACTATCATCTGCAGCTTGAATTTCAACTTTATATGGTCCCCCTGCTGTTAAAAGATAATTATTTACTGTTTCTTCATTTACGTAACTTGTTTTACAATTAGACGGATCATTACAACTTCTTACAAAATCTTCAATATTTACAGACGTATTTACTGTTTTAAATACTACATTTAGTTCAACTTTTGGGGCTTCTTTATCACTTACATTAACATTTGTTGTATAATTATCTTTTCCGCATGTTATTGTTACTTTATATTTTCCTAATTTTGAGGTGTCAACTAAACTAGTATTTAAACTACATTTGTTTATATTTCCTCTGACTACTTTAGCATAACTTGCTATATCATCAGGAATAGTTTCACCAAGATTTATAGTAATTTCATTTGTTGTAAGTTTTACTTTGTTGTTACTAACACTTAAAAAATAATATACTCCGAAGGCTACTCCTGCAATTAATACTATTATTAGTAGAATAAATAGTAACTTGTTGGATTTTTTATTATTTTTTTGTGGTTCAGTATTTGGTGGGGGCACTATACCTATATTCTCCATTTTTCTGTTTTCCATAAAACCTTGACTAGTTTGATTAAATCCTAAATTTCCACTTCCAATAGTATTGCCAGTTAAATTATTTAAATTAACTGATGAGTCTGTTCCTGGAATTGGTTGAGCAACTGGGGTTGGTTCACTTGGTGCTTGTGAAACCGGAGGAACATTATTGTTTACCGGATTGCTGTTAATTTGTACCGGAGTTTCTACTTGTTCCACATTAGTATTTGGAATTTGACTTGGATTTGCAACTGGCCCATTTAAATTTGGCATTGGGCTTGGTGTTGGGGTTTGTGCCGGCATTTGATTTGGTACTGTATTTTGTACCAAATTTGGATTTGGCATCTGTGCTTGCCCTAAGGTTGTGGAACCCAAAGTAGTCCCATTTAAATTATTTTCGCTATTATTTAAAGTGTTTGGATTTTGTCCATTCATTTTATCAGCCCCTTTTTTATTATATAATAATTATACCTTCTTATTTATAATTTTTCAACTATATTTTTAAATTCATTGCCACGATCTTCAAAATGTGGATATTGATCTTGACTTGATGCCCCAGGCGATAGTAAAACTATTTCATTTGGTTCAACATTTTCTTTTATTTTTAACATTGCATTTTGTAAAGTTTGACATTTAAAGCAATTGATTTTTATACTTTTGGCATATTCAGCAACAATATCAGTTGTTTCTCCGATAGCGTAAATACACTTGACATTTTTCATGTATTCATCTAATTCATGATAATCTTGATTACGATTTAAGCCACCAAGAATTAAATGTATTGGATTATCAAATGTCTTTAATGCTGTAATTGTTGATGTTGGATTAGTTGATTTAGAATCATTATAATAATCAACATTATTTATTCTTCTTACAAATTCTAGTCTATGTTCTACTCCATTAAAATTAGCTAAAAAGTCTTTTATTTTATCAATATTTAAATCAAATCTTTCACAAACTAATATCGCTGCCATAATGTTTTCATAATTATGAATACCTTTTAATTTTATTTCATCTGTTTTAATAATTAATTTATTATCAAGATATATTCCATCATTTTCAAGATAAGCACGAGCATTAGTATTTCCTTTACTACTGAAATATTCTTTTTGTGAAGCAATATTTTTGCTGGCATTTAAAGCATCTTCATTTTCAAAATTAATTATTGCTAAATCATCTTTAGTATGCTTATTAAATATTTTTTCTTTAGTTTTTTTATAATGTTCATATGTTCCATGATAATCTAAATGAGTTGGACAAATATTTGTTAAGACACTAATATCTGTCTTAAAATCATGAATGTCACATAATTGATGATCACTTATTTCTAAAAGTAAAATATCCCCTTCTTTTATTTTGCTAATTAAATCTGTTAGAGGGGTTCCAATATTACCTCCGAGAACAACACTTTTTCCCAAACTTTTTAACATATTATAAATTATTGTAGTTGTAGTTGTCTTTCCATTTGATCCAGTTACTCCGATAATTGTAATATTTTGAGGTAAAAAATGATATGCTACTTCAATTTCATTTTCAACTCGCAAATTTAATTCTTCACATTTTTTTATCAAATTACTTGTTGACATAATCGCAGGATTTTTAATTATTAAATCCCAAGAATCATCAATTAAATCAAGTTGATCTTTTGTAATAATTATTTTAATATTTAATGATTCAAGTTCTTGTTTTATTTCACTAGAAAGATCATTTAAATCTGTAATTGTTATATCATTATGCTTATTAGCTAAAACTTTAGCTACCGCGATACCACTTTTAGCAGCTCCTAAAATTAATATTTTTTTATTTTCATACATTTTTTAATCACCTATTTAATTATATTATTATAATTAAAAAAAAGCAATATTTTCAAAATATTACTTGGTTTTTCGTAAAGTAAACACAAAATTTTCTTTTGTATATTCACTTTCAATTACTGGTGGCACATTAAATACTTCAAAACCTAAATTTTGAAATTTTAATGCTGTAGAAGAATAATTCCATTTGTATAAAGCTTGTATAACAGAAATATTTACATTATCTAGCATTGCTTTAAATTCTGTAGGACTTAAATTCATCCAATCAAAAATGTTTGATAACATTAATAAATCATAGCTTATCTTTTTATTTAAAGTTACAAAGTCTTTAAAATCATAGTTAAAAAAAGTTGGTAATGTTTTATTTTTTAATATTTCTTGGAGTTTTAAATATTCTAACTTATCAAAATAAGGAATATATTTTCTGTACTTTTCTTCATCAAATAATGTTTCTATATTACTATTTATGATTATACTAGAAAATGATGTTTTAGTTATTCTTAATTTATCAAAAAATCTTCTAGCTTCATATGGTAAATATTCTCTTAATTTAAGATATGTTGTTATATCATTAATTTTATTAATAACAAAATAAGATATAAATTCTTCATAGCTTAAATACTTAATAGCAGTAAACTTTAAAATAAAATAATACCAACTTACAATATTTACATCTATTAAATCTACATTTTTTGCTCCATTTAAAATTGCTGTAAAATATTGATCTCCACTACCTAAAATTGATAGCATGTTTATTCCATCCATATTGTATATTTTTGGATATGCTGCTACAAATTCATTTGTAAAATTATATATTTTATTCATTTAAAACGCCCCCGAAGTAAAAATATTTTAACACTTATTAGATGTTTTGTAAATTTTTTTTATAAAATTAAAAAGCAATAGCTATATTACTATTGCAATTAATGTATTTGATCCTTTATTAACGATTTTTGATACCGTTTCTTTAAGTTTATATCTGGTATTATCAGGCATCATACTAAGTTTAGCTTGTATTCCTTCTTGTACGATTGCCTCTAGACTTCTACCAAATATTTCACTCTTCCAAATACTAGAAGCATCATTTTCATAATCTTTCATTAATCTATCAATTAATTCTTTAGATTGAATTTCACTTCCTATTATTGGTTCAAAAGTAGATTCTACATCAACTTTTAACATGTGGATACTTGAAGCCACTGCTTTAAGTTTAACGCCATACCTGCTACCCTGCTTAACAAGTTCAGGAGTTTGTAGTTTTAATTCTCTTATACTTGGATATACAATACCATATCCAGTATTTTTGGCCATTTTAATGGCACCTTTTAGAGAATCCATTTCTTCTTTATCTTCAGCATAATTAGCAAATAATTTAAGAAGTCCTGCTTTTGTGGTAATCATATCTCCCATTAAAGATTTTAGTGTTTCTGTATAAAGTTCGTTTGGACTGTCGAGTGTTATGGTTACAGTCCCTGTTGATGCATCTAATTCAGATATAAAAGAGTTTGAAATATATTCTGAATCTTTAAAATGCTCAAGTATATAATCAACATCTTTGACTTTTTCAACACTAATTACACTTTCTTTAATTTTTTCTATATAATGTTGTTTAATTTCATTGCTGTTTGGTAAGACGTGTACCCATTCAGGTATGGAAACTTTGATGTCTAAAACAGGAAACTCGTACAATGCTGTTTTTAAGATTTCCATTATCTCTTTTTCATTCATTAATTCCGCACTTATAGGCATGACCGGAACATCATAAGTATCCATTAAACTTCTAGCTAGATCTTGAGTTTCAGTATTTGTAGGGTGAATACTGTTCAAAATCACTATAAATGGTTTACCAATTGTTTTTAATTCACTAACCACTTTTTCTTCAGCTTCAAGGTAAGACTCCCTCTTGATTTCACCGAACGAACCATCTGTTGTCACAACAATCCCTATTGTTGCATGATCTTTGATGACCTTCTCTGTTCCTATTTCGGCCGCTTCCACAAAAGGAATCGCATCCTCAAACCATGGACTTTTTACCATCCTTGGATTTCCTTCTTCATCAACAAAGCCATTAGCTTCAGGGATGACGTAACCTACACAATCAACTAACTTGATGCTTGTTTCGAATTCGCCGACTTTGATTGCTGCACCATTACTCGGTACAAATTTAGGTTCTGTTGTCATTATTGTTTTTCCTTGCGCACTTTGTGGTATTTCATCTAAACATCTTTTCTTTTCATATTCATCTGTTATGTTTGGTACAACTAGATTTTCTATGAACCTTTTAATGAATGTAGATTTACCAGTACGAACAGCTCCGACTACTCCTAAATAGATTTCACCATTCCCTCGTTTGGCTATTGATGATATAATTTTTTCTTTTTCCATAATCCACCATCTTTCGTTTTCTATTGTAATCGTATGTGTTTGTTAAATTAATTATTACAATATTTTTAGATAAGTGAATTTAAAGACGATGTAATATTCATTGTTGCATGATGTTGCTTGATGTAATATTCAAAGTTGTATGCTATGAGAAATTTTATTTCTACCTCAATTTTGTATTTTTATAGTCTTATAGTTCCTACTATATTAATAATAATATCGAGTACCTTTTAAAATATAAATCGCTCTCATAGTAAATTTTTCTGATGGTGAGTACCACTTTATTCTATGCTGTATAATCAAGGGCGATAGATACTCCTTGCATTCCATCATAATAATTTTGAACGGCTGTGGCAAAATTTATTACTTTACCATATCCATTATGACTTATCACATATGATTTTGATTGAGCAAGTGTAACATCTGTAGCTGCATGTTGATAACTTCCATACATTGTTGCCCATTCTGTAGTTGCTGTTACAGTTGCTGTAATTGAGCATTCAAATATAGATCCTGCATCAACTAAATTCATTGATATACCAAACCCGTTTGATGCTTTAACCATATTGGTTCCATTATAAGAATAATTTACATAACCTGATGAGCCACTTGTCGTGTTGTATGTTTGTGATCCTCGTTGTGTTCCTTCAATTACTGATGCATCGTCTGCTCTCATTGCAATTACATCATAAGATTTAATATAAGGAGTTTTTAACCATAAAGTTATAAGGTCAATGATGTAATTATTTTTAACAGAGCCTGGTGTTGAAATTATTTGAATATTCTTATAAGTAGTTGTATGCAATGTTCCTCTTGTTGTCATATTCTTCGTTGCATTCATTGCTTCTTCTTCGCTGACTTCTGTTGTTGTTGTTCCATTAGTTGTTTCTGTTACTCTATAATATTTACTTACTTTTTTAGAATTCTCTAAATCAAGGGATAAATATTCTTGAGCTTCTTCATCACTCATTGCTGCGATTCTCATATCTGAATGAATTAATCTTAATCTTGCATATTCAGAATCTGTTACTGTTGCACCTTTTACGTTAGTTGTAATAAATAAGCCAAGCATTATTGTTAATGCTATAATACTTTTTTTCAACCGTTCAATTGCACCTCCTTCCTGTTCCATTTTCAGCATACCAGTTTTTGTCGAAAAAGGAAATAGAAAATCACGGGAGTTGTAATTCTCCTTATTAGAGAGTTGCGTTTATTTCGTTGTAAATGCCCATTATATAAGAAATTTTGTTTAAATATTTATTACAATTTCCATATAAACAATTTATGTTATTATTAACAAAATTAAATCTTACTTCATTAATTAAATTGTCTTTTTCATCGGTTATTGTTATTAAGTACTTATTTAAAGGTTTATTAAAATAAATTTTCAAAAAATTTTTTCCATGTAAATTGTAATTTATCATATCCATTTCTGGTGTATATTTTATAAATCCACCATCAGAATCAACTTTGGTATAAACATCTTTTGTTTCATCATAAATATAACCTAAATCGTCTAAAGTATTAGCTTTAGTAGGCATACTATAAAATACTGTTTCTGTATTTTCCAAATTTTTGTCATATGAAAAAAGAGATAAATTTTGAAAAGCTAAATAATTTACATCAATTTTGCTATCTTTTACAAATTGTGTATAAGATAATTTATTATTACTAAATTTGTTGACAAGTTCTATTTTACAATCATAAGATTGTTCAACATTATCAACATCTTTTGTTCTAATTGTTAAATGTAAATTCTTTTTTAAACTTTCAATCGTATCTCTCGTTAAAAGGTCTGTGCCTGATTGGTTTTCTTCAAAATATATATTATTTAAAGTATTACTATTGTATAAAACTTTTTTGTCACCATTTACATAAGTATATAATTCTACTTCAACTTCTTTTGGCTCATATTTTATTTTGTTAATTTTTATATCATTTATAACCAAAATATTTGTTACTTTAGTTTTAAAGAAATATCCATTTTCAAATGTTATGTTTTCACTATCAAATTTTAAATTATAGATTTTAACAGCATTAAAATTATTTATAAAATATAATAACAACAAAATAAACACTATAATAAAACCTATTAGGAATATATTGTGTAATAGATAGTTTAGAATTTTACCAACTTTTCTTTTAAGGTCAGTCATACCATCTTTAAATATTTTTTCAGATTTAATTAGTAAACTTGGAGATATTTCCAACTTTCTACATATGTTTCTTATTTGACATAAATCTGGTACAGTTGTACCATTCTCCCATTTAGATATTGTTCTATCGGATACACCAATAATTTCTCCAAGATCTTTTTGAGTTAGTTTTCTTTCTTGTCTAATACGATAAATAGTATTAGCAAATTCTGTACTTTTTACAATTTCCTTTGTTCCTGTCTTTTTCATATTTCCACCACATTAATTTTATCACAAAACTATGGATATTGCATTATAAATTTGACTTTTTAGCATAAAATTATTATAATAAGCCTACTTCATAGGGGGGAATTTGATATGAATGAATATATAATATATAAAAAATATTTAAATGAACTATTAAAAAATCAAAATAATACAAATATTACTTGTTTACAAGATATTTATAATTATAAAGATTATGTGAGATTATTAAAACCTGTTATGGATATTATTTATGATAACCCACATGCTAGTTTAACAACTTTAAGACTTAAATTGTTTCAAAGAAGTGGATTAAAAGAAATAATGGATATTTTTGTAAATGATACTAAAATTACTCCGGGAGTTTTACTTGATTTTGGGACATTTAAAACTAGAGATACCGTATTATGTGGTTTAAGACAAGAATATGATTTGGTTAATGGAACTTTCAAAAGATGCGAACTTCCAATTGAACAAAACACTATTTTCGATTTAGCTTCTACTTCCAAAACATTTACTGCCGTGGCTATTCTTATTTTGGAAGAAAAAGATTTAATTGATGTTTTTGAACCAGTAAGAAAATATGTTCCCCAATTTAAGAACCTGGGAGATACAACTATTTATGATTTATTAAAGTTTAGAATTAGAATAATTACCGATAAAAGAGTTGATAATGCTAAAAATAAAGAAGAAGCTGAACAAATATTATTAACAGCACATCCAGATAGTAATCAAAATATAAGTAATGCTTACACCGATATGGGAGCAATGATATTAAGATATGTTGTAGAAAAAGTATCTAATATGAAATTTGAAGAATTTGTTAAAGAAATGGTTTTTAAAAAAGCAAATATGGTTGATACCCATTTAAATGTGCCTTTTGATAAACTAAATAGAGTTGCTAATGAAAATTTCTCAACTATTATAGATAAAAATGGAAATGCACATACAAGATTTGATAATGTTCCCGGTACTGTACATGATCCCAAAGCTATAGCTATTGGAGAACTCGATGGAATTTCTCCAGGACATGCAGGCTTTTTCTCAACAAAAAATGATATGATAAATTTTGCAGAAGCATTGATAAATGAAAAAATCTTATCTAAAGAAGCATTATTTTCTATGAGTGATACTGAAACTGGTTTTAAAGACGAAGATAAATACACTAGATTTTATGGTTCATTAGTTTATTTAAAACAACCAGATCCCCAATTTCTATCTGTTTATCCACCTTTATCTGGAAGAGCGTTTATGTCTCCGGGATTTGCAGGAACACAACTAGTTGTTGATCCAATCAACAAAATAACTTTATTTGTCGGATCTCCCAGATTACATAATAGAATTTATCAAATTCATCCGGATCAAATTAAAAATATTAAAATTAACGAACATAATATGAAAACATTTATCCTTCCTGATGGAAAAGAAAAAATTGTGTGTAATGACTATACTAAAGCAAAAGAAGTTCTTGTTACTTTGGCTTTAGATTTAGCAATACAATACCAATTATTAGAAAAAATATTTAAAAATGAAAAAGGAATGTTTTTAGTAAGAGAACTAAATTAACATTCTTTTTTTTGTTTTATTTCTTTTAAATTTTCTATTGATAATCCAGTTATTTCACTTATTTCTTCAAGAGAATAATTTTTCTTAATCATGTTTATAGCTGTTTGCTCTGTGCTCTTTTCAATTCCTTTATTATATGATTCGATACTTATTTCTTCTTCTCTAGCTCTTTGTAACATCATTTCATCTTCTTCTGGGGTTAAATCCCATACAAATCTTTCATTATTATTTAATTTCATAAGCTTTTCTACACACTCCCATACATCTTTATCATTGACATTCTTGGCATATTTTAATATTTCTTCTTTTTCTTTTAACCCAATTAATGTCAATAATGAACCATTCAGCTTGATTTTAGCAACATTATCATACCAAATATTAGCAAATTTTTCAAGGTTTACATGACGAATTAAAATATTTTCTAATAAATTTAATTCTTTATTATCATTTGTATTTAATTCACAAAAATAATCATACTTATTTCCCATATTGTAATTTAGAGAAACATGAATAAATTCTGTTTTTAAATCATATGTTTTTCCTCTTTTAGTATGCTGTGAGTAAAACGAAAAGAAAAAACAATTATTTCTTATTCGTGTAGCTTTATCAAATGAGGTGTTAAGCTCTAAATGAACTTCCCTATTTTCACATTTAACTAATAAATCTAGTCTTTTTGTTCTTACATTTGTGCTTTGAACAGGTAATTCTGATGGTATTATATTTAATACTTTTACTTCTTTTTCCAAGCATTCACTAATTAATCTTTCAAGTAAATGAAAGTCCTTATTTTTTCTTACTTTTTCATCACATATAATGCTTTTAAATACTCTGTCATAATTAAACGAAAAAAATCTTTTCTCTTTGTTTTCTTTGTTAATATCTAATAATTGTTCACACTTTAAACACATACACATTCCTCCTTATAATACTTTTTCTTTTTAATTTTTTTAAACATACTATTTCTCCTTTCATAAATATATATTTCCTAAATAGGATTGTTTTTTGCGGTTTTTATAAATTTTACGGAGATTTAACTATATATTTACAATAAATTTACGTATTAAAAAAACTCCATCAAGGAGTTTAATCTTCATTTTCATATGATAATAAATTCTTAATGTCTTCTTTTGTTAATTCAGATACAATATTTTTATCTCTTTTTTCTCCATCAATTAATTTATCACTTAATAATCTTTTTTTAGTTTGTAGTTCCAGTATTTTTTCTTCAATTGTGCCTTTAGTTATTAAATGAATTACTTCAACAGTATTTTTTTGCCCTATTCTGTGAGCTCTATCTGTTGCTTGATTTTCAGCTTGAGGATTCCACCATAAATCTAGGTGAATTACAACGTCCGCAGAAGCTAAATTTAATCCAGTTCCTCCAGATTTTAACATTATTAAAAACACTTTAACGTCATCATTATTATTGAATTCATCAACTAATTTCATTCTGTCTTTTGAAGGTACACTACCATCAATCATAAATGTTTTTATTTTGGCACTTTCTAGTTTTTCTTTTACAATATTTAATGCAGTTTTAAAAGATGAAAATATTAATATCTTATGATTATTTTTTGTATATTCACTAACAAGTAAATCTAATTGATCTATTTTATTTGATCCATCACTATAATTTTCATATATAATTTTTGGTTCTATACATATTTGTCTTAATTTTGTAAGTAGTTGAAGTATTAAAAATCTTGCTTTATTAATTCCTTGGGTTTCAATAATTTTTTCCATCTCTTCTTTTACTCTATTTAATTCTGCTACATATAATTTTTTTTGTTCATCTTTTAAATCAATATATATGTCATTGATTAATTTGTCTGGTAATTCTTTTACAACATCCTGTTTTTTTCTTCTTAATATAAATGGATTAATTTGCTTACTTAAATTTTTTATTAGTACTTCGCTATCTTCATCAAAATCTTTAATTTTGTATTTGTTTTGAAACTTCGTTAAATTTGCTAAATATCCTGGCATGATAAAATCAAATATACTCCATAATTCTAAAATTGAATTTTCTAATGGTGTACCTGTTAAAGCAAACTTTGTATTTGCATTTATTTTTTTTACTACTTTAGTAATTCCAGCCATATTATTTTTTATATTTTGAGCTTCATCTATTATCATGGTATGGAAATTTAAATCTTGATATAATTCTTCATCTTCACGTAACAATCCATATGTAGTTATGTAAACACTTGAATTTTTTAAATCTTTTAAGATACTTATTCTTTTATTTTTAGCCCCAACACAAATTTTTCTTTTTATATTTTTACCAAATATTTCAAATTCATGATCCCAGTTATAAGCTAAAGAAGTCGGTACTACGATTAAAAATTTTGAATCTTTATCCTCTTTTAGAATTTGCTTTATATAATAAATTACTTGAATTGTTTTTCCAAGTCCCATTTCATCAGCCAAAATTCCTCCGAATCCTGTTTTAGTTAATGTATATAACCACTTAACTCCGGTAATTTGATAATCCCTTAATATAGATAGTTCTTTATTAGGGATGGTTAAATTGCAATCTTTATACTCATAAAAGTTTTTAATAAAATTATTAAATAAATTGTCTGTTGATATAATATTATATTTAGTATTTTTTAAACTATCTAAATAAATTGCTCTATATTTTAAGAGTTTGCCATTACCTTTTAATATCTCTTCATCACTTAATTCTAAATCATCTTTTAATTCACTTAATTCTTTTAAAGATGAATCTTCAAGATTTAAGATATCTCCGTTTTTAAGTCTATAATATTTTTTCTTATTTTTTATATTAGCAAAAATATCTACTAGTTCATTACTATTTATATCTCCGAGATTAAAATCATAACTTAATATGTTATCTTTTCCTATTCTAAACATTGATGTTATTGATGTTTTCTTCTTTATATTTATACCTTTAAATTTCTCTGTTGTAAATATTTCGTATTTTGTTGCAAGTATTTCTAATCCTTGTTCTAAAAATTCTACTTCTTTATCTAAATCATTTAAAATGATCTTATCTTTATCTATTATAAAGCCATAGCTTAATACCTCGTTTACTACTTTAGCTTCATACTCCATATCTCGTAAAACTTGGTTAGTTTTATCAAAATAATTTATTTCTAGTTCATCATATTTAAATATAACATCAACTAGTATGTAGGAACTTCTTAAATCAAAATATAATTTTGTGAGAATATCTTTTGGTAATAGTATATCATTTACTGTTGCATCAATTTTTAAATTTTTTCTTAATATTCCAAGTAGCCCTTTGGTAAAAGTATCTACATTTTCTTTAGGGATTATTAATTTATTAAGTTTATTTTCTTTTAATTCTTCAAGTAGTTCTTGTTCTTTTTTACTTAAATGATACAAGTAACCTTTATATAAGATATATTCATAATCATCATATATTAGACACAACATGTTATCTAAATCAAAATCTAGTTCATAATCATTATCTTTTTTAGTTAAATTTGAATCTATGGGAAAAAAATCTTTTATTCCATCAATTTGATAGTCATTTATAACAAATTTTGTATCTTTAATTTTATTTAAAAATTTTTTAAATTCATCATTTCTTATTCTTCTATTGTAGTATCCATCATAAATATTAAAATATGCCTCAAGAATTGTTTTAGCATCACTTTGAATATAATATTTTTCTGGTTCATAAGTAAAATTCTTACCAAAATATACTTCACCAAACTCACTTTCATAAGCAGATTTAAAAGCACTTCCGTGATTTCCTAAAGTGTATAATTTATTCTCTCCGAGCATTATTTTTATATTGAAATCTGTGTAATTCCCATAGTAATAGTAATTTTCTTTTTCTGTTACATTTATTATTAATTCAACATTTAATTCTTTTTTTATTAAACTTTTTTCTTCGGTTAAAAATTTTTTTAAAATATTATCAGAAATTTTATGAATATTTACTATAGATTTTTTAAATATAAACTCATAAAAGTTAACAAATACTGCCCCGATATGTTTACAACTTTGAAAGTTACGATAAGCCTTACAATCACAAGTACATTTTAATATGTTTTTATTATTTTCTAATACTATTTTAACGTCATAATATGTTGGTTTTGTTTCAGAATCTACTTCAAAATGAAATACGGTTAAATCTTCATATGTGCCTTTGGATTCTTTTTTTTCTATAAAAGATATTTTTTCTTTATCATATCGTTTTCCTTTTACTATATCTGTAGTTGTTACAAAGCCACTTATATTTGTTTTAGCTATTAAATCATTAAAATTCTCTATTTGCATTTTTACCTCCATTTATCCATCTTATCATAGTATTTTGTATAAAACAATTGTTTTTTTCTTTTATTATTATTTATTTTTTTAGTATAAAAATACAAAAAAAACTAGAATTAACTAGTTTCTCTGACTAAATATAGTTTGTTTTCATCAATAACATAAATACTATTATTGCTACTTTTTATCATCGGATATTTTAAATCTTTGTCTTTATCTATTAAGTATCCAACTGCATTTGATGCTGGTATAATAAATTCTTTAAAATTATTTATATTATTTAAATCTGTTAATTTGTTAAAGTATAATTTATAATTTGTTTTATCAATTGCTATAATCATTATTGTATCATCTATTACTACAAGTCTAGTTACATTTTTTATATCTACATTTATTTCTAAATTATTAATTTCATCTTTGATTTTTACAACATCATTATCCTTATATACATGAATATTTAAATCATTATCTTGATAGTAATAGTCATCATAGCCATAATAATGTGTTTCTATTTTTTCAATCGTTTTCTCTTCATAATTTGGACATACATAATAATCATCAATATTGGTATTTATAAAACTAAATATTATATTAAAAATAAAGTATAAACATATTAAAAGATATATTATTATTTTACAATTTTGGTTTTCTTCATTATTTCTTTTTATAAATATCATTACACTATATACTAAATAAATTAGACTTAAAATAATTGATACAATTATTGATGATGCTGTTATACTAAATGGAACATTATCAACATAACTACATTCTGTAACTAAATTTACATCACCAAGTAAAAGTGAAAAATCATAAAAACTATGCAAAAAAATTAATGCCCAAATATTTTTGCTTAAATAATATGATGTAGCAAATAATATGCCAATTGACATACTTTGAATAAATTGCATGATCGTTGATAGTAAGTCTTGACCTGCTAAAAGGTTTGTTAAATGAACTGCTCCGAATATTATTCCACTTAATACAATTGATACTATTGTTTCTTTTTTTGTTGTACTATAATTTTCTAATAATTCGTTTAGTATTATACCTCGAAAAAATATTTCTTCAAATAACCCTATACTAATTGAATAAAATATTACGCTTATTATATTTGGTATATTATTTTTTAAATCTAATGAAGTTACATTTGCTAAAAATACTAAAATTGATAAAATTACAATTGGTAAACAAATTTTTAAAGATTCTAAAAAATTCATTCTTTTTTCTTTGAATATATAAGTTTTATTAGTAATTTTTAAAAATATTAATGAACATAATAGTACCACAAACTCACTTATAAAGTATCTTGTATATTTACCATTATTTAAAGAGTTCCATATATTGCTTGTAAGAATACTACCAACTGTTCTAGTAAAAACTTCAAAGATTATAAAAATTAAAACTACTTTAATTAATATCTTTATTATATTTTGTTTATTTTTCATATTATCCTATATTTGAAACATTAGTATAAATTTGAGATACGTCTTCAATGTCTTCAAGTAGATTATAAAGGCGATCAAATATTTCTTTGTCTTCACCTTCTAATACAACTTTGTCTTTAGCATACATTCCTACTTCATCTATTTCATAATCAATATTAGGTATTTCTTTTTCTAATTCATCTTTTGTATTATTCATATCACTTGGATTTAAACTAATTGTAATATATCCTTCGCTAGATTCAATATCAATTACATCTATTCCAGCATTAAGTAAAATTTCTAATACTTTTTCTTCATCATCATATTTAAAAGATATTATTCCTAAATGGTCATAGTTGTATGAAACAGAGTTAGTTACTCCGAGACTCTTATTAACTTTGTTAAATGCTGCTCTTACCATTCCAACTGTTCTATTTACATTATCAGTTAAACATTTAATTATTAATGTTGATGCTCCAGGTCCAAATCCTTCATATACAACTTCATGATATTCATCTTGGCCAACACCTTTTGCTTTATCAATTGCCCTAATTATAATGTCACTTGGAACTTGATTCTTTTTAGCTTTATCTATAAGTCTTTTTAATGTTATATTAGCCTCAGGATTTGGACTTCCTTTCTTGGCTGCTAAATAAATTTCTTTTGCGAACGTAGTGTATAATTTTCCTTTCGCAGCTCCTGTTTTTTGTATACTTGCTTTTCTTACTTCATATGCTCTTCCCATATTATCATCCTTCCTTAAATTAATCTTAATTTTTTCACAAATTTATAAACCCCATAGTCTTTATTTAAATATTTTATTCTTTTTATAACTTTTTTTGGATTATAAACATTAAAATATGTAAATTTTTCTTTCTTCATTACAAATTCTAATGCTTTTAATACTAATCTTTTAGCATTTTTAGTACCAAAAAATTTCATCATGCTTTCTAATTCTTTTTTAGGTACTTTTTTTATTAATATTTCATAATATAATTTGCTTCTTTTTTTAAATATGTACTTCTTGCCATCTAATTTTTTTAGTTTTTTTAATGTATCATAATAACCAAGGGCAATATTTCTTCGTATGTCTTCTTTTTTAAAATCTAGTATACTACCTAAAAATTTACTTGGTTTTAATGTTATTATTTTCTTTTTGTCTTCATATGGTCTTTTTAATCCGATGGCCTCAAGATCTATAACATATACTTTGTCATAACCTTTTTTTAGTAAGCTATTCGCTGGTATATAATCGTGAAATCCGCCATCTAAATAATAACTTTCATCTATCATTTGTTCAAATTTAAATATTGGCAAAAAACATGAAGCTAGGATATAATCATTAATTTGGTCCTTGGGAATATCTTCTTTAAATTTGTATTTTGGACTAAAATCATTAAATCTTACTGTGACTAAACCAAAATCTTTTTTACTTTTATATAGATATTTGCTTATATTAAATTCTTCAAGTTTTTTTCTTATGTTATTTGTACTTATTCCTTTATTTATAACAATACTTTTAATGTTATTTAATAATTCTATTAATAAATTTATATCATACTCATTATTATTGGTCTTATCTATTAATTTTTCACTAAAACCCAATATTGAACCAGTTGATTCATTATACCAAAATTCGTATAATTCATCAAATCTATTACTTGCACACATTGCAGCGTTAAATGCTCCGATAGAAGTTCCAACAAATCCATCTATTTTTATATGACAATCCAAAAATGCTTTATAGCACCCGACTTGATATGCTCCGCGTAATCCACCACCTGAAAATGCTAATCCTACTTTCATTTATTTTTACCTACCCAAATTTTTGTTATATACTTTTGAAATTTACGATTAGTTCTTTTGGAACGTAGTCTTCCAAAATATTCAGATATTGAATCGTTGCGATAATGAATTATTTCTTCTAAATTATCTTTGTCACTACATACTGGACTATAATAGTTTTTTTCTAAAAAAATTCTGGCTAGGACATATTTAAAACTAACTCCGTTTATTTTAAGTAATTTTTCTAATAAGTCACCATACTTTATGGTTTCTCCGCTAGCTAAATTAAAGGTTTTTCTATTTATTTTATCAGCATATTTTATGCCTTTTACAAAAGCATAGGCACAATCTTCTTTAGTTATAACATCTATTATGTCATCTTTATTTCCTTGATATATAAAATTATCCTTTAAAGGATCACTTAATACTAAAGGGATTCTATAAATTGTATAATTTTTTAATTTACTTTTAATTAATTTTTCACTTTCTAATTTTGCTTTTTCAAAATAATCAAACTCATCTAAATTTATTTTTGTTTTAACACTCGGATTTATACTTTTTTTATAAAGGCTTGTGGTTGATGCGTAAAATAAATGACAATTTGGATTATAGTATGTTATTGCTCTGATAACATTTTCACACCCTCCATAATCTATCGCCATAGATAGGCCATTCTTCATATTTCCAAGCGGAGGCATGGCACTAGCTAAATATATTATGTAATCATGATCTTTAACTAAAGCTTCGATAAGAATTCTATCTGTTACATCTCCATATAGTATATTTACTCTTTTTCTAAATCTTTTTAATTTTTCATATGAAGTTTTATTTTTTAAATCAAGAATAGTTATTTCATATTTTCCTTCACTAAGTAAGTATTTAACTGTATGAACTCCGACGGTACCTGCAGCACCAATAACTAATACTTTCTTCATAAATTTCTTCCCTTCTTATATAACATTTATCACAACTAATAATATTATCCCTATTATTATACCATAAATTGTTTCTTTTTTATGTATTTCTTTTATAACTTCTTTTAAAAGTTCAAACAAAAGAATATGAAGTAGCATTCCTGTTGTAATAGATATTATTATTCCTTCAAAAATTTCATTAATGTTTCCAAAAATAAGGAAAACTAATCCACCTATAAAACCTGATATAACTAATAAAGTTATTAAAGTTTTATTTTTATTATTCTTTTCTGCAGAGGCAATTTGAAAACCAAATGGTAAGTTGTGAAGTCCAATTCCTAGAAGCATTAACATACCATTTTTAGTTTCACTAATACTTACACCATATAAAGCCATACCTTCAATTATGTTATGAAGTAATAAAGCAATTATAGTAATTGTACTTATATGATCTATATGATTAATATGATCTTTTTTTAGTTCGTCATGTTCTTTATGTTCATGATTGTGGTGTGGTATTAATTTATCAATTAAAATAAGTACTATAAAACCTAATAATACAAAGAAAACTAACCACCATTTTTTTACCTCAATTAATTCAGGTATTAAATCAAAAATAATTAATCCAGTTATAACAATACTTGCACAAGCAATTGAAGTTTTAGTTGCTGCTACTTTGTCAGGGATAAACTTATAAATAAGTAATCCAATTAAAAAAAATAAACCACTGATAAATGTTAATAATAAAGCCATATTATTTCCTCTTTTCCACTTTTATAATATTAAAAATTCGAGTTGATAAATTATGTAAAATCTTCTCTTTAAGTATTTTATCAAAATTAATACATTTAATCAAGAAAAATAATATTTGATTTTACCAACAAAAAAAGGACCGAAGTCCATTTTATTCATCGTTAATTAACAAGCAACTTTATCAAATTTGATTGCTCCAGAAAATTGTTTACCAGCATTATCATTTTGATTAACGCCAAGATTTACTAAAGTAACTGTTAATGTCCAACTATCAGATAATGTTTTTCCAGCATCTGGTATTAATTTATGAGTATATTCAGTTCCACCAGCAGTTGTTGGAATTTTAACAGCTGCTTTAGTTGTAGTAATATCCATTTTGTCAATTAATGTTGTTGCTTCTCCACCAGCTGGAGTTTTAACAGCTGTAAATTCTAGTTCAGCAGCTCCAGTAGTATTGGCAGCAGATTTAACAAAAGTATTACTATCAACAGCTAATGTAGCAGTATAACAAAAACTACGATCAGCTTCACTTGGTGTAGCAGTTCCGCTAGCTCCTGGTGCTGTCCAACTAACTGTACCAGTAGAATTATCAGTATGTTCTCTTAAACCAGATTCAGTTCCACCAGCAGCTTCATTAAATGTAGTTGCATCAGCATAAATGTTGATAGCTTTTAAAGTACCAAATTCTGAACTACCAGCTGTTCCTGTACTAACTGTAACTTTACCTTCAGAAGCACTACCTCCTGATGCAGTGAAGAATGCAAATGTTGCACCTACAACAGCTACTAATAATGTTGCAACAGCGATTACTGTTAATAAAATAGTATTTTTTCTATTTTCCATTTCTACTTTTCTCCTCCTCTATTTTAATATTACCATTTTATAATTTAAAAATCAACCCTAAAATGTTATTTTATAAAATTTTTTTTCACTTTATTTTCACATGATTTTTTTTATTGTTTTTCTATTATTATTTCTTTACATACTCATTGTAAACTCACCGGTTGTACTATTAATGTCTATTGTTATTCCTGATATTGAATCCATACTATTTCCGCTTAATTTATACGTTGGATAAAGACTTCCTCCCTCTAGTGTTGTTTCACTACTATAAGTAGTAATATTGTTTTTATCTAGAATTTTTTCTATGGTTGTTCCATAAGAGTAAGCCACTTCATAAATGTTGGTGCCACTAAATGTGGGTCCTATATCTTCTATACTACCATCACCAACTTTATAACCTTCTTCCATTGTTATATTGCCTTTATAAGTTATCCCATTATATGTTACATCAAAATTGTATACTCCATCTGATACTCCGTTTAAGTTAAAAGCCCCATTTGATGATGTTGTGCTTGTTAGCGATCCATTTTGCAAACTTACAACTGCATTTTCTACTGCAGTACCATCTACTTTTACAGTTCCACTTAAATTGTATTCCATTTTGGCACCCTTAACTTCTGCTACTACTTCGCTATTAATGTAAAAATAAGTATAACTTGCTGATGGTATAGCTTTATCGCTTAACCATGTTTTTATTTTATATGTTTTTGTACTATAATTTGTTGATGTACTGCCCAAAGTATCAAAAAGAATCGAATATCTGTTATTATTGGGATCACTACTGTCATAAGTATATATTGGTAAATCAGTAACTCTTATTGGTGGTATAATTAAAGTATCTTCTTGACCTACGCCATTATATTTATATACTGCTATCATTACATAGTCTAACGGAGTTAATTTATCAGTGTCTTTATAGTTGCTTCTAGATTTAAAATTAGTCATATCGTATCCAACATTAAGCACAAATTTAGAATCTAAACTACCTGTATTTTCTATATATACTATACTTGCATCTGTTTGAGCTAAACCTTCTTCATTGGACATCAAGTCCATATTTGTTTTTTGAATTGAAGATGAACTATTTCCATATGAAACCTTTAGTGTCCCTGTAGATATACTTTGATTTTTAGTATTTGTTTTTACAGAGAAAAATGATGCGTAACTTACCCCAATTGATGCCATTGTTAGTCCAAAAACACAAATTGCAATTATAAAGTTTTTATTTTTAACAAAATTATTTACTTTTTTCCAATTGATTTTCTTCATTCTATCACCTTAAATATATTTTATCATATTATTTTTTTAATTTAAAGAAAAAATTAGTTATAACTTTTAATTAGACAGTTGATAGTAAAAAAACATGGTTTAACCCATGCTATTTTATAATTCCATTTTGAGCATATTTAGTATCATTTATAACTACGAAAGCATCTTTATCATTTGATCTAATTATATGCGTTAATGTTTTTAATTTTGATTTATTTAATTGAATCATCAACAATGTCTTTTTTTCATTATCTTGAGGATCTTTTAAATCAAGGACTGAAACACCGAATCCAGCGTCTCTAATTTCTTGAACCATTTTTTTAACTCCATTTGTTTTGGTTGTAACTTGAACACCAATTAATCCTTCCACAAAATTATTTGAAATATAGCCACCGAAGTATGTTCCTGTTGCATATCCAGCAGCATAACAAATTGGAATTATTATTGACTTTATATCTGTAGTTAATGCTTCGCGAGCTACTAAAAACCAAATTAACACTTCGAAAAATGCTATAATAGCTGGTGTAAATCTTCTACCCCTTACTACTAAAACAGTTCTTATTGTTCCTAATGTAACATCAATTATTCTCGCAAAAAATATTTTTAAACATAAAATTACCATTTTTATCACCTATACATTAATTAGTATGGTTAAAAGTATTAAAAATACAAGAATAATTAGAATTACTGCTAAACCTAATATTTTGTTTTCTTTTTTTTCGCGATATTCTATTTTGTTTTCATGACCATATTTTTCACTTAATAACATTATTCTTTGATTTTCTTTATCTTTCATTTTGTTTTGATAATTTATTTGTTCACGATCCATTAAAGCTCCGCAGAATTTACAAACTACTCCAGAGCCGGGTAATGGATTTCCACAATTTTTACATTTCATAATCTCACCACTTATAAACTTTGCCCAATATATGTAACTTTTGCATAACCGTTGCCTGAATGTCCTGTTTCTGCTACACCAGATGGGGCTGCAAATGATTCAGTTCCGGCGATAGTTTGAGCATTAGTTAATTGATAATTTTCACCTAACAAATATCCAGTTGGTAATACGGATGAATTAGTATAAACAAAACCAGAACCGCCGCCGCCACCGCTTACACCTTGGTAATATATACTAGAATTGTTTCTATACGCTCCGCCGCCTCCGCCGTACCAGCCGCCACCGCCTCCGCCTGATCGGTTATATGTATTTGTTGAAGTGTTGGCATTTCCACCTTGATAAAATGCTCCGGCTGTTCCTTTAATTGTTCCATAGTATCCTGCAGCACCGCCCGCAGTTTGTGTACCACCTTTAGAATTATTTGTTGTATTATAGCCTTTTCCATCTACTCCCGTGGCACCTCCACCAGCGCCACCATAATAAGCAGAATAATATGCTCCGCCACCGCCGCCGCCAGCTACAATTACGCGAGCGAGTGTATCATCATTATTGATTCTAATGTCAGTGCCACCACCACCAGAACCTCCTCTATAATTTCCTGATGCACCTCCACCATTGAAACCTCCAGCTTTAATACCGGTTGTTGTTCCTCCGATGTTTCCTTGTCCTCCAGTATATACGTATATGGTGTCCCCAGCATTTAAATACACTGTTCCATATGAGTATCCACCTTTACCAGCAGCGAATGTAGTTGCATTATTATAGCCATGTCCACCTTCTGCTCCCCATACTTCTAATTTATAATATCCTGATACTATTATATTTTTAGTTTGCACTGCTGATGAGAATGGAAATAATCCATTATAAACATAATCCGTTTTAGTTGTTGTTATAAATATTGCTGATGTATTTCCTGAAGCGTCTTCATAATAACTTTTAAAAGTATACTCTGTTAATGGTTCTAAACCTGTAAATGTATAAGAATTTGATGTACTTGATACAAATGTTTTTCCATTATCACTTGAGTAATAATAAGTTTTTGGAATTGTACCAATTGAACTATTTTCTACGGTTATGGTTACACTTTGACCACTTACAGTATTTTTCATACTTTCTAATATTGGTCCCGTGCCAACATCTAAATATGCTACACAACTAGTTTTACTTGTAGCACTTATTACAACTTTTTGGTTTTTAACTGACATTGTTGATGATCCTGTACATGCTGATTTTGAGTTTAATGTATAAAAATTATTTGTAGGTATTTTCTTTGCTTCATAATAGTTTGTAGAATTTTTCTTGGTTTGAACATATATTTTTAAAGCTATGTCAACATCTAAAGCGTCCATATAAACATTACAAACATCTTTTTGAGATGATTCAACTGAAAACAAATTTTCTTTAGAATCATAAGTAATAGTTGAACCATTTTCGCAACTACTTCTTGAGGAATTTATTTCATAACCTACGGTTGGTAAAGCTGTCGTTTCTAGTTTGGTATATTCGCCATTTCCAATACCATCTGAATCTACATTTTCGGCATAAACATTTAGTGTTATATCAAGGCTTGCTATTGAATCAAAATACAAATAACATACATCATGTTCATATGCTGTAATATTTGCTTCATAAGTATTGGTGTTAAAATTAATTGCCGAACCATTTGTACAATAACTTTTTGTATCATTATATTTATATCCAGCTCGTGGAATATATGGATATATACCATAACTGTTTAATCCATTGCCATTAGAATCTCTTTCTTCTGCCATAACTCTAACATCTATATCAGCAATATTCGTAGTAGATCCACCTATTACCGGTTTAGTATCTACAACTTGATAAAAAGCATAAGTCACAATAAGTCCAACGCACGCTAAAAGCACTACTACTAAAATTGATATTAGTGGTATTTTATATTTATTTAAAAAACTTGTTACGTCTTTATTTAGGACTTTTTTTATTTTATTACGTAATTTGTTCATATGCCTCTAACCTATCCTAATAATAATTTTAAGATAAAATGATTATAAAGTCAATTCTATAATAATATTTTTTTTATTTTATATTTTAATATTGTGTAAAATTTATTATTTTAAGACAAAAACCTATTTCCACTTTTAGGTAAAACATACTATAAATTAGGGAGGAAAAATATGTTATTTGATGATAATTTAGGATTTTTTGGTTTTACTATTCCAAGTAATTTAAAACTAGATAATAATTCTAATATTACAAGTGTTAAGGAAGGATTTGCAAGAGGAAATATGTTTAATGATTTATATGATCCTTATAAAAATTACAGATATGAACGTGTGGTTGCTAACAATAAACAAGAAGAATTATTATTAGAAATTATGGCTTTATCATTTGCTATAAATGATTTAAATCTTTATTTAGATTTGCACCCAAATGATGAAGAAGTTTTAAAGAAATTCAAGGAGTTAACTGAAAAATCTTGTTCTTTAGAAATGGAATATGTAAAATGCTATGGACCACTTGAAGTAATTGATAATGAATCTTTAAGTAAATTTGAATGGATAAATAATCCTTGGCCATGGGAAAATACAGGAGGTAGCAAATATGTTTAAATATGTAAAACATTTATCTTATCCGATTAGTGTTACTAAAAAGGATTTAAAAATGGCAAAGCTTATTATTACGCAAGTTGGTGGTTATGCTGGAGAACTTGGAGCTGCACTTAGGTATTTTCACCAAAAATTTACAATGCCTGATGAAATTGGTAGAGCATTACTTAATGATATTGCAACCGAAGAACTTGGTCATTTAGAAATGGTAGCTACAATTGTCTCACAACTTATGGCAAATGCTACGATTGATGAAATAAAAGAAGCTGGTTTGGAAAGCTTTTATACTGAACATGGAAAAGGCGTTTTCCCAATGAGTGCAGATGGAGTCGCATTTGATGCTTCAACGTTTGCTGTTACCGGGGATCCTTTAGCTGATTTAGTTGAAGATATGGCAGCAGAACAAAAAGCTAGAGTTGCTTATGAACATCTAATAGATTTGGCTACTGATCCAAAAGTAATTGAACCGCTTTTATTCTTACGTCAAAGAGAAATTGTTCACTTTAATCGTTTTTATGAACTTTATAATTATTATAAAGATAAAGGTTATAAATAATAAAGCCATTATGAAAGCCATTATGGCTTTTTATTATGGCTAATTTTTTAAAAAAGCATTTGAATATTTTTATAATTTAAGGTATAATTAATTAAGGTGAATAGAATATGGCAAAGAAGAAAAAAACTAAAGATAATAATAATAGTGTTTCATATAGTGTTGAACTTACTGGTTTGATTCTCATTTTAATTGGAGTAATTGGATTTGGATTTGGATTTATAGGTTCAATTTTAAAAAAGTTTGCAATGTTTTTAGCTGGTACTTGGTGGATTATAATACTTATTTTATTAATCATCCTTGGTGTCTATATGCTATATAAAAGGAAAATGCCTAAATTTAGTGATAGAAAATTAATTGGTTTATATATATTCTTTATAATTTTATTAGTTGCTAGTCATTTTGAATTTTTAAATATTACAAATAATCCCAAAGAAATTATAATGGAAACATTTAATAATTATATGGAAAGAATATCTACGATAAATTTATCTAATGCCCTTGATACGACGGGAGTTACAACAATTGTAATTGGTGGTGGATTTATCGGAGCTTTATTTACAGCTGCCCTCTTTGGTTTATTTGGTAAGACTGGTACTATAGTTATTTTGGTTTTACTTGGTATATTTGCATCGGTATTAACTTTTGATGTTAATTTATCTAATATATTTAAAAAGATTTTTGGATTAATCAAAATACGCAAAAAAGAAAAAATTGTTAGTGATGAGGTTATACCTATTAGTAATAGTGATGAAGTAAAAGAAACTATTGAAGTAAAGCCACTTGAAAAAGAAAAAATTATTATTACATCTATGGATGAAATTAAAAATAAACCTATTGTGGAAGAATCTTTGGAAAGTCCTAGTAAATCTGATGATACTTTAGCTTTAAATGGTGAATATCGGTTACCTAGGTTTAATGACATATTTGATCAATTGAAACCAAAGAAAAATACCAATACTTCATTTACACAAAGTAATAAAGAAATATTAGAAAGAGTTTTAAGAGATTTTGGAATTGCTGCAAAAGTTGTGGAAATTCATGTTGGACCAGCTGTTACTGAATATGAACTTACTGTTCCTCCAGCTACAAAGGTAAGTAGAATTTTAAATATTGATAAAGAAATTGCTTTAGCTTTAGCTGCTAAAGATGTTATAATTCAAGCTCCAATACCTGGAAAAAGCACAATAGGAATTGAAATACCTAATCCTTCTATATCTAGCGTTACATTAAGAGAAGTTCTAGAAAGTCCTCAAAACTTAAAAAGTGATGCTAAAATATGTTCAGCTTTAGGTAAAGATATAATGGGAACTCCAAAAGTATTTGATTTAACAAAAATGCCTCACCTATTAGTTGCTGGTTCTACAGGTAGTGGTAAATCCGTTTGTATTAATGGAATAATTGCATCAATTTTGATGCGTTATAAACCTAATGAAGTTAAGCTTGTGTTAGTAGACCCTAAAAAAGTTGAATTAACAAATTATAATGGTATTCCTCACCTACTTTGTCCAGTTGTAAGTGATCCTAAAAAAGCTAGTTTAACTTTACAAAAAGTTGTTACTGAAATGGATAAAAGATTTCAAATATTTAGTGATAAAGAAGTTAAAAATATTACTGGATATAATGATATGATTGATAAATATAATAAAAAGCATCCTGAAATGCCACAAGCAAGAATGCCTTATATAGTGGTAATTATTGATGAACTTGCAGATTTAATGCTTGTTGCTTCAAAAGAAGTTGAAGATTCTATTACTCGTATTACACAACTTGCAAGAGCAGCAGGAATTCATCTTATTGTTGCAACTCAAAGACCATCAACTGATGTTATCACAGGTTTAATTAAAAATAATATTCCATCAAGAATTGCATTTGCAGTAGCAAGTCAAATAGACTCACGTACAATACTTGATCAACGGGGAGCGGAAAGATTACTTGGTAAAGGTGACATGTTATATTTTCCAATGGGTGAAAGTGTTCCGATACGTGTACAGGGATGTTTTATAAATGATGATGAAATAAAGAGATTAATTGATTATTGTAAAAATCAAGCAACCGCAAAATATGATACTGAATTTGAAAATGTTAGTCAAAATACTTCGAGTGGTTCAGGTAACTCTGCAGTATCCGGAGATGATGATGAAGCATATAACGAAGTTGTGGAATTTGCAATTCAAACTGGTAAAATAAGTGCATCCCTAATTCAAAGAAGATTTAGATTTGGTTATAATAGAGCTGCTAGAATGATGGATTTACTTGAAGCTCGTGGTATTGTTGGACCTCAAAATGGATCAAAACCTCGTGAAGTTTTAGTCAAGTTGGAAAAAAATGATAATGAAGAATAAAAAATTATTTAAAAAAAGTTAATTTTATGTTAATATTATATTGAAAGGTATGGTGGATATGGCAAACACACAAAAAACAAGTAGTTCTAAAAAGAAGGAAGTAAAAAATACTAATACAAAAATTAGTAAAGAAGAAGTAAAAGAAGTTGAAGTAGCTAAACATATATTTTCAACTAAAAACATTATGATTGTTTGCGGAATTATTTTAGTTTTATTATTAGTTCTTATTTATTGTAAAAATGTTAATAATGCTAATGAAACTGAAAAATTAAGTAAAAGTTATTTGTTAAATTCTGGTACAGTTAGTTTAGAAATTAAAAATTTAGATGAAGTTAAACAAATTTTAGCAGAATCTCCGACAGAATATTTTGTACTTATTAATTATACCGGAAATAAAGATGCTTATAATCTTGAAACTGGACTAAAAAGAATAATTGATAAATATAAATTAAATGATTCATTTTATTATTTAAATATTAAAGATATTATGAATGAAGATAATTATATAAATAGACTTAATAATGCTTTTAATACTGATAAAATTAAAAAAGTTCCAGTTATCTTATATTTTAAAAATGGTAAAGTTGTTGATACCGTAGTAAGAAATGATAATAATATGATAAATGCTAGTGATTTCCAACATTTATTAGATATTTATGATTATCAAGGTCTATAAAAAGACCTTTTTTTAAAGGAGATTGTTATGTTAAATGTAGTTTTATTTGAACCGGAAATTCCTCAAAATACAGGAAATATTATGAGAACTTGTGTAGCTACTGGTGCAGTTCTTCATTTAATTAAACCACTTGGTTTTAAAGTAGATGATGCAACATTAAAAAGATGTGGGGTTAATTATATTGATAAATTAGAATGGTATGTTTATGAAAATTGGAATGATTTTTTAGAAAAAAATAATAATGGGCAATTTTATTTTTTAACTCGTTATGGACATAAGCCCCACTCTAGTTTTGATTACTCAAAAAAAGATGAAAATATTTATTTTGTTTTTGGTAAAGAATCTACGGGTATTCCCAAAGAAATTTTAAAACCTCATATTGATCATTGTATGCGAATGCCAATGACTAAAAACGTTAGATCTTTAAATTTATCTAATACTGTTGCTATCATGTTATATGAAGCTTTAAGGCAAAGAAATTATGATGATTTACTTTTTGATGAGCCTCATAAATCTAAAACAGAAATTGAAGATTATAAAATTTAAAAGAAACACAAATGCGTGTTTCTTATTTTATTGCTTTAAAACTGATTTCCCTGCACCAATCGTTTTTAAGTTTTTTAATAAATAATCTAAAATATTGGCTTTTTTAATTTCCTTTTCTACGGTCACATCAACCTCATCAACTATGTTGCCATCTTGGTCAATTATTTCCGCGGTTCCCACTATATCACCATTTTTAGCCGGAGCCTTTAAAGTTTTTACTTTTACATTAAACTTATATTCAGATATTGGATCAGTATTTTTTAAAAGTTCTGTTGCATCATTTAATAATGTAATATTTGCACTATCTTCTTTGCCTTGTTCTATTCTTACTTTACCTAAAACTGTCCCTTTTGTTTTGATAATATTTATTTTAAATGTATTAAATCCATAGTTTAATAATTTTACTGTATCACTACTTCTATTTTCAGTGGTATCTTCTCCCATTACAACGGATATTAATCGAAAATTATCTTTTTTAGCTGTTGCTGTTAAACAATAACCAGCTGTTTTTGTAAAACCTGTTTTTAATCCATCTACACCATCATAAAATCTTACTAAACGATTTGTATTTACTAGCCAAATTCTTGAACCATCATTTTTCTCTAAATACTCTTCATAAATGCTTGTAAATTCTAATATTTTTTCATGTTTTAATAATTCTCTAGCAATGATTGACATATCTTTAGCTGTTGAATAATGACCTTCTGCATCAAGACCATGGGGATTTACAAAATTAGTATTTGTTGCTCCGAGTTCTTTAAGCCTTTTATTTATCATATCTACGAAACCACCGACAGAGCCACCAACTTTTTCTGCTAGTGCAACAACGGCATCATTTCCACTGGCTATAGCAACACTTTTTAGTAAATCATGTACTGTATAAACTTCACCAGCTTGTAAAAATACTTGGCTACCTCCCATGTTGGCTGCTTCTTCGCTTATTGTTACTTTGTCTTCAAACTTTAGGCTTCCATTATCTATTGCTTCCATTACAATTAACATACTAGCTAATTTAGTCATAGATGCTGGTGCTAATTTTTCATCAGCATTTTTTTCATATAATACTTTTCCTGATAAATTATCTACCAGAATTGCACTTTTAGCTGTCGGAGCAAAATCTTCTTCTGCCAAAACATTTAAGTTTAAAACAAAAAAACTCATAATAATTAATAAAACTTTCTTCATATATACACCTTACTAATTATTATGATATTAATAATTTATTAGAACTTTTCTAATGTCTTTTTTTTATTATAACTGCACTTGTAACTACAGTCCCTAGTGTTAATAAGCCTGTTACTAAAGCACTACTATATTTTTTTTCTTCTGTTATTTGTGTTGTAGATTTATTTTTTTCTTCAAATGTGCAAATACTATTTACATTAGCATTTGGATTATAATTGGTAGCATCACTATTCATACATCCAACAATTTTTTCGATACAACTACCATCATCAATTTCAGCATTCTCATCATAATTTATTGAATTTTTGTCAGTACAACCTTTTTTATAATAAATACAACTATCATCATTTTCATTAGCATTTTTATTGTAATTTTTGGCTGTTTTATCTGTACATCCATAAATTATTGGTGGTGTTTTTTCTATAACTTTTGTTGGTGTGCATGTACATGTTGGACTTAAAGTTCCATCTTTACAAATAGTTCTTCCATCTTCATTACATCCTGCTTCTCCGCCATGATGAGAACAACAACCTCTTTTTGCTAAAACCATTTCCACATTAAAAATCATTGCAACAAAAAACAAACCTACTAAAATATACTTCTTCATTATTCCTACCTCTGTTTATATTTTAGCATGTTTGAAAATTTATTCCAATACTTTTTTTATTGTTTCTTTTATTTTATTAATATCTTCAGTTAATAAAACATCAGATAACATTTTTCTATTTTCATATATATGCATTAAACTTTCGTATTCCTTTAATTTTTCACTTGTCTTTTTTATAATATTTCCAATGTAACTTTTTGAAACATGTTCTAAATCAGCAATCTCTTGTAAAGTAAAATTTTCTTCATAATATAATTTATAATATCTTTGATTAGATTCATTTAAAAGTTTACCATATATAATAAATAATTCATTATAATATAAAAATTCTTCCATTACATCAAATCCTTAAATAAACCATAAATGTAATTTTCTATATCAAATGGAATTAAATCTGTCATCTTTTCCCCAAGACCTACAAATTTAACTGGAATGTTTACTTCTTCTTTTATAGCTAATACAATGCCACCTTTGGCTGTTCCGTCTAATTTAGTTAAAACAATTCCTGTTATATTGGTAATTTCTTTAAATGATGTTGCTTGCATTATACCATTTTGACCTGTTGTGGCATCAATTACAAGTAAAGTTTCATGCGGAGCGTTTGGTATAATTTTACCAATAACTCTATTTATTTTTTCAAGTTCTTTCATTAAATTAACTTTATTGTGAAGTCTACCCGCTGTATCAATTAATACAATATCAGCATTTTCTTCTTTAGCTTTTACAAGACCGTCATATATTACACCGGCAGGATCCATATTTTCTTTACCATAAAATATGGAATTTGTTCTATCTGCCCAAATCTTTAGTTGTTCTACTGCTCCAGCTCTAAATGTATCCCCAGCAATTAACATTACTTTCTTACCTTCTGTTTTATATTTGTGAGCAAGTTTTGCAATTGTAGTTGTTTTACCTACACCGTTAACTCCGACCATTAAAATAACTGTTGGACCATCACTTGCCATATTTATTTTATCAGTAATAGATTCATTATTAACGTATATTATAAAAAGTTCATCAACTATAACTTCATTTAAATATTTAGTATCAGTAATATTTTCTGATTTTACTCTTTTTCTTAATCTGTCCATAAAATCCATAACAGTATTAACACCAATATCTGCCATAATTAATATGTTTTCTAATTCATCAAAGTATTCATCATTTATTTTAGTATATTTAATACCTAACATACTTAACTTTGATACAAATTCATTTCGAGATTTTTCAAGCCCTTCATCATATTTTTTTACTTGTTCATCTTTTTTTTCTTCTACTTCTTTTTTTGTAATTATATTTTTTAATTTATCAAATAAACCCATGATTAACCTCCGGAAACATTATATCAAAAATTACAATGTATTGCAATTTATTAATAATTATGTTATCATAAGTATATGTGAAACAAGTATTCATATATTAAAAAAGGAAACATTTGATTTTGGAATGTTGAATGTTATCATTTAGTTATGTTGATGTTTATTTGGATATTAACTATCACAAATAAACATTTTTTTAATGAACGTAAAAGCTTCATTAAAAAAGTTTAGGATATTTTAAAACCATAAGTGCCAACTTCTTCCATCCCTAATCCCCTTTAGAGGAGGAACAAAGTAAGAAAGGCGGTAACACTCAACTATCAAACATTTCCAAATTAATTATACCGAATGTGTTGCTAATAATAAATATAATTTTTAGTTAAAAATGTGTTTTTATATTAATAAATATAATTTTAAAATATGGCTTTGATAAAAAGTCTCTAAAAATTAAAACGTTCAAAACTAGACAAATCTTTATTTTTTTGGTATACTATTATTAGTTCAGTAACTTTATGAATTAATTTTATTTTAAAGAAAGAAGGAATTTTTAAGTGGAAAATAAAAATAATATAGCCACCAAAGTTATTGCTTTAGGTGGTTTAGGTGAAGTTGGAAAAAACATGTATGTTGTGGAACATAATGATGAAATTTTAATAATTGATGCTGGAGTAATGTTTCCAGAAGATAATTTACTTGGAGTTGATTATGTAATTCAAGACATTACATATTTAAAGAAAAATGTAGATAAAATTAAAGGCTTATTTATTACTCATGGTCATGAAGATCATATCGGAGGTATTCCATTTTTACTTCAAGCTATTAACATACCGGTTATTTATACGCCGAAGATTGCTAAAGATTTAATTGAAAAAAAATTAGTGGAAAGAAATATAAAATATGAAAATTATCAAATAATTACGCCAGATTATAATGTTAAAACAAAATATTTTGATATCTCATTTATAAATACTACCCACTCTATACCTGATAGTTTTGCTATAGTAATTAAAACTCCGAATGGTACAATTTTTGAAACTGGAGATTTTAAATTTGATTTAACTCCGGTTGGTCCAATGGCTGATATTCATAAAATGGCCAAGTTTGGTGCGGAAGGTGTTACTCTTTTATTAAGTGATTCAACAAACGCTTTAACAGGTGGATATTCTAAAAGTGAAAGTGCAGTTGATGGAACTTTAAATGATATGATAAGTAAGCATCATGGTAGAGTCATTATAGCTACATTTGCATCAAATATTTATCGTATTAAACATATTGTTGAAAGTTGTAAAAAATATGGTAGAAAAATTATTGTTTTTGGTAGAAGTATGGAAAATAGTATTGAGCTTGCTTTAAATAATGGTCTTATTAATGATAAATCTATGTTTATTGATGCTAATGATGCTAAAAGTTTAAAGAGAAATGAAATTTGTATTTTATGTACTGGATCTCAAGGTGAACCTTTAGCTGCCCTATCTCGTATTGCAAATGGACAACATAAACAAATTTCTTTACTTGGTGATGATTTAGTAATATTTTCATCAAGTCCAATCCCTGGTAATGCTGAAAGTATAAATAAAATAATTAATAAATTATATTTAAAAGGTGTTCGAGTATTTACAAATTCTGAATTTAGTGATGTTCATACATCTGGTCATGCTAAAGAAGAAGAATTAAAATGGATGTTAAGAATTATTAAGCCAAAATACTTTATGCCAATGCATGGTGAATATAGAATGCTTAAAAAACATACTGAAATTGGTATATTATGTGGAGTTGATCCAAATAATACATTTATATGTGCAAACGGTGATGTCATAGAACTTTTAAACGGCGAAGTTAAACGTGGAGGTACTGTTCAAGCTGGTGATGTTTATGTTGATGGTTCTCGTGTCGGAGATATTGGATCAGTTGTTATAAAAGATAGAAAATTGATGAGTCAAGATGGAATTTTAATAACTATTTTAAATATTAATACACTAACAAGAAAATTATTATTAAAACCCAATGTAACAGCTCGAGGATTTGTACTTGTAAATGAAAATCAGGAACTAATGCAAAAAATAGAAAGAAAAATTAGTGAAGTTGTAAATGCTTCTTTAAGTAAAGCTCCATATAGTTATTTAGATTTAAAAAATCAAATTATATTGGAATTATTACCATTTATCAATAGTTTAACGGGAAGAAAACCAATTATTTTACCAGTTATTATGGAAGTTAATCAAGCTTAAAGGCAAGTCTACGCAAAGTGGATTGCCTTTTTATTTTTACTAAATTATAATTATAATGGAGGTAGTAAAATGAATAGCGAAGTAATTGGAAAATTTATTCAAGGAGAAAGAAAAAAATTAAATATTACTCAAGAAGAACTTGCTAATATGATACATGTATCAAATAAAGCTGTATCTAAATGGGAAAATGGAAAAGGTATGCCTAGCATTGATTATATCGTTTTATTAGCTAAAACATTTAATGTTTCAGTAACTGAAATTCTTGAAGGAAAAAGAAATAATGACAATAGTAAAAGCCATGAAGAAGTAATTGTAAAGAGCTTAAAAACTAATAAAAAATTATTTATTGTAAATATTGTTTTGTCTATTTTACTTGGTTTAAGCTTTTGCTTTTTGGAAGTGTTTCTTTATCTAGCTAAAGTTGATGCAATTTATGCGTATGCAATTTTCTTTTTATTTTTAATATCAGGTTTTATAATTGAGTATATTGTTAAAAAAAACAAATAACCATGGATTAACACCATGGTTTTAAATTTATTCTTTATTAGTTTTAAATTTTATTAAAAATAAACTTGCTATAAACATTATTAAATCTATTAATATTTTTAATAGTATAATGTGTTTTTTTACGATTGATAATATAACCGCACTTATTAAATAGTTAAGCATAATATATTTTATATTAACATGATTATTAAAAATAATTTTAATTATACAAGATACAATTTTACTTAATAATAAGAATAAAGAAATTGTATAAAAACAACCATTTATATTATAAGCTTTAAAAAATATAAAATTTTCAATTATGTATGATAATAATAATACGAATATGTATGAAGCAAATAAACGATATACTCTAGCTGAATCTTTTATAGGATTAAAATGACTTGTTTCATTATTATTTATATAAATGGTTTCAATAATTACTTCTTTTACTGGAATATTTTTTTCTTTTGTTTCTATCAAAACATTGGTTTCATACTCATATCTTTCTCCGGATACATCTATTAATTTTAATGCAATTTCTAAACTCATAGCACGAAGCCCTGTTTGGGTATCACTTATTTTGGGACCTACGAAAGCATATAAAACATTTCTGGTTATACAGTTACCAAATTTAGATCTTCTTGGAACTAATTTATCTGAAAAATTACGAACACCGAGTATCAAGGAATCTAAATTTTTCTTGGCAACTTCAGCACATTTTTTAATGTCACTTACACTATGTTGACCATCACAATCTGCGGTTACTATAACTTTTGCTTTGGGATAATTATTTATTATATAATTTATCCCATTTTTTAATCCTCGACCTTTTCCTAAATTTTTACAGTGTTTTATCATCGGATATTTTTTTGCTAAATTGTTCATGTATTTATCATGTTTTTTACTACAGCCATCATTAATAAAAACTATATTTTCAAAATTTTTTGTTAATTCTTTTAAAAATGTATCCATAATTTTTTCATTAGGATTATATACTGGTATTAAAACTACAATGTCTTTATTCATCTTACTCCCCTGCCTTAATATTAACTACTTTCCATGTATCATTATCTTTTATAAAATATAAATAATCGTGCATTATATCTACTTGATCTTCTTTATTAACTACCATATTTTTTTCTAAATAGATTTCACAAGAAAAGGCATTTTTACTGTATATTGTGAAATTACTTAACTTTTCATTTGTAAATGTTGGATTTTTTAAAGTATGTTTACTCGTAAATGTTATATCTACATTGTGCGCCCAATTATATGCTCTTAAATTCATTTGTGTTCCTTCGATAAAATATGATTTTATTGTATTATATCCATGACTTAAACCACTTAAATCATTCGTTAGAAATAAACTCCATTTGTGAGCAAAATCCCAAATATCTATTTCACTACTTAAATATTGTTTAGCTTCTTCATATGTATCAAATGACAAATAATTTTTATCTAATTTGTATGAATATTTTTCTTTTTTTAATTTTACTTCATTATTATATTCACCTATTACTTTAATATTTTGTTCTTTATCTAAATTATTGATTTCATAAGTTGCTATATATGGCATACTTTCATTTTGATACATATAATCTAGATTTTTATATTTTTCTTTTGTTGTTGGTTCATCTATTTTTTTATTATTAATGTATAGACTATAGTTACTTGGAATAGTAACATTATAAAATATTAATCCTCGACTTAAATTTGGTATTATGTCTAGTACTTCTCTTTTTTCATAACTAAACATTCCAAGCTTTGTTTCTGTACCAATATTTTTAGTTTTTATTTCAAATAAAACTCTATTGTTTAATATTGCTTCAAAGGTTTCTTCATCTTTTTTTACTATTTTTAAATTTTTATCGTTTATTTGTTCTTTATATACACTTAATAATTTTTCATCTTGATTATTATTTTTTAAATAACTTTTTAGTGTTTCATCATCCAAACTAGTTATAGCATTTTTTATAAATGCTGTTGGTTGATTCTTTTCATAAGTTTGTAATGTTAAAAATATATAAATCAAAAATATTATTACTAAAATAAAAGCAATTATAGTATAAATAAATAACAATTTTTTAAATAACGTTTTATTTTTTCTAGATTTTGCCATAATTAATTTTCCTTTACTACGAATGCTGTTGGTAATCTCCATGATGAATTTGAATAATAAAATGTTACACTTGTCATTAAATATTCTTTATTATAATATAAGGATGATGAACTACCTCCATCAAGATTTGCGGCATTCATTGCTCCATATTCTGCCATAATTTCAATAAGATCTGATGCTGTTGCTCCGAGATGGCCATTTTTTCCTCTTCCATCTGTTACTAAAATTAAAACGCTTCCATCTTTTCTTTGACCTATCGCAGTTCTAGGATTTGCTCCGCTTCCCATGCCATTTAGTTCTCTTTTTTCTCCATTTATAATTAGTTTTACAAAATGGTTATTCTTATCTGATGCTTCTTCTTGAAAAGAAATTGCATCCCTAATTTTTTCATCTTTTACTAGTTTTTGAACAGAATCTTTATTCATTCCTTCCAAATTTATAATTCTTAATAAGTTATCTTCATCAAAACCAATTAAATATAAACCTGTAAGTCCTAGACTTATATCTTGTATTTCTCCATTACTCACTGTAACACCATATGGTCTTCCACCTTTATTGCCACTCGAATAATAAATTCCCCCATTTACTCCGGCAATGGCATTTGCTTCATCTACTATTACACCTAATTCTTTACCATATTCTCCCCATGGATATGTAGTTGCTAAACTTATCTTTGATGGATCGTTTACAATCATCATCGTTCCTTCAAAATTATTTCCACTTACCTTTTCTATTTCAATTAATTTCTTTTCTTTATTTACTTCAGTTTTTATTAAATTTGTATCTATTTCTTCTTGCATGTCTTGTAGAGAATTTTTATCAACAATTGCCTGTATTTCATCTTTACTTAAAAACACATTAGCTAAAAATTTAAGTTGACCTGTTTCAAGAATAGTTGTTGCAAACAGTTCTTTGGCACTTTCACTTGGCCCATGACATATTAATACAATGGTAAAAATGAGAGCCACTAAAACCATGGCAACTGTTACCCCTAAAAAAGAAAAAGCTTTTCCAATACTACTTAACACTTTTTTCATATACTACTAAACTCCTTATATTTTTGATAATTTAATCATACCATAAATTTTTAGAATAATAAAGATTTTTAAAAGAAAAAAGAAACTTATTTAGCTTCTTCTTGTACTCTAGTTTCCCTTATAACGGTTATTTTTATTGTACCTGGATATTGCATTTCTTGTTCAATTTGATTTTTAATATCTCTAGCAATTTTATAACTTTTTGAATCGTCAACTTCTTTAGGTTTTACAATAACACGAAGTTCTCTTCCCGCTTGCATTGCAAATGTTTTTTCGACTCCTTCATATGAATTTCCAATTTCTTCTAATTGTTCTAATCTTTTAACATAATTTTCTAAAGAATCATTTCTAGCTCCAGGTCTTGCTGCTGATAATGTATCAGCAATAGCAACTAAAACAGCTATAGTAGATTTTGCTTCTGTATCTCCATGATGAGATGCAATTGCATCTAGGACTACATCTGATTCATGATGTCTTTTAGCAAATTCTAAACCAATTTCTACATGGCTTCCTTCTACTTCAAAGTCTATTGATTTACCAATATCATGTAATAATCCTGCTCTTTTTGCTAAAGAAACATTTTCACCAAGTTCAGCAGCCATTAAACCACAAAGATTAGCAACTTCTATGGAATGCTTTAAAGCGTTTTGACCATAACTTGTACGGAAATTTAATTTTCCAATTAATGTAACTAATTCTGGATCCATTTTTGTAATTCCTAGATCATTTATAGTTTGATTTCCTATTTGAATTATTCTAGCATTTACATCTTTTAGGGTTTTGTCATAAACTTCTTCAATTCTTCCAGGATGAATTCTTCCATCTTTAATTAAAGTTTCAATTGTTATTTTGGCAATTTCTCTTCGTAACGGATCAAAAGATGACAAACTGATGGCTTCTGGAGTATCATCTATTATTAAGTCTACACCAGTAACTGATTCTATGGTTCTAATGTTACGCCCTTCTCTACCGATTAGTCTTCCTTTCATATCATCGTTAGGTAAATCAATTGTACTTACTGTTTGATTACCTACAACATCATCAGCATATCTTTCCATGCTACTTACAATTAATTGTTTTGCAATTTCATGTGCTTCCAATTTTGCTTTTGCTTCTTCTTCTTTAATGTAACTAGTTATTTCTAGTTCCATATCGTTTTCTACACGTTCCATTATAACTTTACGTGCCTTTTCTTTGCTATAACCGCCAATTTTTTCAAGTTGCGTTAATTCTTCTTTTAATAACGCATCCATTTTGTCCTCTTTTTCTTGTAATTTTTTTTGTTTTGCTAATAAATCATTTTCTTTATCTTGTAATGCGTTGTCACGATTTTGTAACATTTCTTCTCTTTTATCTAGATTGTTTTCTCTGGTTAATAATCTATCTTCTGATTGTAATATTTCTGCTTTTCGTGATTTTATTTCCGCATCAGTTTCTTGACGCAATCTATAAGATTCTTGCTTTAATTCAAGTAGTGCATCTCTTTTGTTCTTTTCAGCTTCTTTTTTAGCATCTTCAATTAATTTATTAGCGTTTTTCATGGATTTAGATGTTTTATTTGATAAAAACAAATAGAACAATAAAAGTCCAATAACAATTCCAACAATAAGGGATAAAATGGCAAATAGAATATTAATTTCCATTTTTTATCCTCCAAATTTCTATAGAATATATTTATTAATTTATATCTCTATAACTTTATTATAATGGTAAAAGCTTAAATAATCAAGTGCAAATTAAAACTTAAATTTTCTACAAAAAAAATAATGACACTAATATGCCATTATTTAATAACGTGTTATTTAGTATATTTCTTTTTATCTTCGAAATATAATAAGATTTCACTAGTTGTAACGGTTGCATCAGTATGTGGTGGTTCAATAGGGTCTTCTAGAATTTCTACATCTCCAACTGCATTTTTATAAATGTATGTAACTTCGATTGTTCCATCAATATACTTACCTTCTTCTTTACCAACTACTTTTACAAATTCAAATCCGCCAATTTCTTCTTTAGTTGTTTTATATTTTTCTCCAACTTTAGCAGTTTTTTCAACTCTATCAATTATGCCGTTTCCATCTTCGTCCACATAATTAATTACTAGTTTTCCAATCTTTTTGCTATATTTGTAAGTTACTTCAATCGTTCCATCAATATATTTTCCTTCTTCTTTACCATCAACTTCTACAAAGTTATAATCTGCAAAAGTTTCTTTTGTTGTTTTATATGATGTTCCAACTTTTTCTGTTTTTTCAACGCTTTCAATTATACTGTTTCCATCTTCATCTACATAATTGATCACTAGTTTTCCAGATTTTTTATTATATTTATAGATTACTTCGATTGCTTCTTCTTTATATTGTCCTTCTTCATTACCAATAACTTCTATAAAATCGTAATCTTTAAAAGTCTTTTTAATTGTTTTATAATTTTCTCCAACAACATCTGAAGTTTCTATTGGTTCTATTATATCTTTACCATTTTCATCTACATATCTTGCAACAACAGTATTTAATTTTCCATATACGAATGTTACTTCAATAGTTTCACTATTATATAATCCACTTTTGTTTCCTTCTACCCTTATGAATTTATATCCAGCAAAATCTAATTGTGGTGCATCATAACTAGTTCCAACTTTTTCTGTTGTTGATGTAGGATTTTTCAAATCATTTTGATAAAGATCTACATATCTTATTATTAAAGTTCCAACTTGTTCATAGATATAAGTTACTGTTATAGTTCCATCAATGTATGAACCAGTTTCATTTCCTTCAACTCTTACTAATCTGTATCCATTAATTGTTTTTGCACTAGTTTCATAACTTGTGCCAATTACTTCATTAGTTACTATATCTTGTTCAAGACTATTATTATCTTCATCTACATATTTAACAACTAATTTACCTAATTTAGCATATTTATATGTTACATTAGTTGTTTCTTTAGAGATTGTACCAGTTTCATTTCCTTCAACTTCAACAAATTTGTATCCATCTACAGATTTTTTAACTGTTTCATAATTTTCTCCAACAAAGTCTTCAATTAATGCACCAGTACTTATTTCTTCATTTGTATTAATATCTACATATTTTACATTAACTTTTCCTTTTGCTCCCCAGAATACTTGAGCATTTTCAGTACCTTTAACACTATCAGATTTTTTATCCCAATTTGTATATGTTAATTCAAAACCTGCATTTGTGTTATACCATCCTTTTGTAACATCTTTGTTAATATCAATATAAAATGTTTTAGTTGTGCCTTTTTCTGTAATGTCGCCGATGTTCATCTTTACGCTAGTTTTTCCATTTTCGTTTATAATTTCAATGTCATTATTATCAACTACTGTAAAAGCTTCTCCAATATTATCAATTAAAACAGCATTTGTTCCAGCCTTTACTTTAGCTGTTGATTCAGCAATATTTGTAAAAGCTTCTGCTACACTATTTGGATTTGCTTCAACAAAATGTGTAAAGTCAGAATTTTTATCAGATGTTGCAATTTCTCGTAATATATCTTCAGCTTTCTTTTTTACTTCTCCATTTGCATCAACATAATTTACTTTGTCAAGTTCATAACCTATAGTAAATATAGTTATATTCTTATTCTTAATTGTATTTGCCATACTAATTGTTGCATCATATGTTGCTTTGTTAGTATTACCACCTTCACCACGTGTATATCCATTATTATCATAATACAATGTAGGTGCTCCATCACTTATAAGGACGATGTATTTGTTTGCTGTATTTGAAACACCACTTAATAATTTGTTTGCTTCATATAATCCAGCGGTAATATTTGTTGCACCAGAAGGTTCTCCAAATATTCTATCAGGAAATTCCTTATTATCAAAATCTCTGATAACGCCTGCATCATCGTATGGGTCGGCTAATATACTAATTCCTGTTCCCAAAATATTGTAGTCATCAGCCCCAGAATAACCTACTAAAGCAATTTGAGCATTACTATCAATACTTAATAGTTTTTTAGCAAATGCTTGAGCTCCAGCTACGGCACTTGACCATTTTGTGGATGTTTCATCCATACTATTAGAATAATCCATTACTACTACAGCATAAATATCTTTTTTAGTTGTACTAGTGATTTTCTTATCTTTTCCTTCAACTTTTAATTCAACTTTGTATCTTCCTTCAGTTTCAGTTTTGCTAACAGTTTTAGTTACCTTAACTCCACCATCAACGCTAGCATCGCCTGCACTTACGGTTGCACTTTGGCCATTATTAGTTACTTCATTATTTTTACCAATATCCCCAACACTAGGTGCATTTTCAGTTGAACTTGCAAAAACTGTTAATGGTGCTACGAATGTTGATATAAACATTGATATAAACATTATTAATGTCGTTAACTTCTTATAACCTTTTTTCATTTTCTTTTCCCTCCTTCAAAGAAATTATATGCAAGACTTGTCAATTAGTCGCAAATTAATTTCCTGTTAATTAAATATCCTACATTAAAACATAACAATTGTCAAGAAAAAAGTCGCTTTTTGTCGAATTAAATTTATAGAAATTAAAAAAGTATACTAATCTATAATTGATAATTTTAGTATACTTTTTTATTATATTTTTTTGGCTATTATAAGTAAATATTTATTCTTATAATTATTATATTTTTTATGATGACTACATGTTTGCAATATTAAAATTTCATCATCTTTTGAAACATTTACACCAGTTTCATACCATGATAATGATTTTAATTTATTTAAATGTTCTAACCATCCTTCATCAGTGAAATTTAGTTTCATATAATCCCAATTTGATGTTTCTACATATACAGAAAATATTTGGTATTTAACTTTATTTTCTTCATCTTCTAAATAGATGTATTTATTATTTTTATAAAAATCTTCATTGTAATATTTTTCTAATTCTTTAAAAGGCACATCGAATGTAGATGAATTGTGACTATATATTAAATTCTTCTTTTCATTATTTATTTTAACTCTATAATCTAAAAAAGTAGAACCTATTATATTTTTCTTTTTATCTATACCATGATTTAAATAAAATTCATTATCTGTTGATTGTAAGATTGGTTCAGTTATATTTGTATTTGGAATACTTAAATATCCTACAATATCTTTATTGTTATATTCTTCTTGTAATTCTTTAACTTTTGTTGGCTTTCTATTATCTATTATTAAATTATTATGTCCAATATATATTTGTTTTTTAAATGGACTATAAAAAAATGAATATATAATAAAAAGCAAAACTAATAAAATCATGATATAAAACAATTTTTTTAGTTTCATATTTCCCCCTTTAAGTAAGTTATATATTATCATTTTGATGTTTTTTTGTCAACACAACAAACTTTTTTAAAGTTTTTTTAATAGGAAGCAAGTAGTTTTTTGTTTCTTCTTCAGTTCTTACTAATTTTAGAGTTCCAACTTTAATTCCTTCAATTGAGTATTATACAAAATTTACAAGTAAATATATTTCTATTTTTTCAAATTCTTAGTAAACTCATACGCATCTTTGCACATATCTTCTAAGTTTAGCTTAGCTTTCCAATAAAGTTCTTTTTCTGCTTTAGATGAATCAGCATAACACGTTGCAACATCTCCATCTCTTCTTTCGACTATCTTATAATTTATTTTAACGTTATTAGCTTTTTCAAAAGCATTAATCATTTCAAGCACACTATAACCTCTACCAGTGCCTAAATTATAAATATGCATTCCTTTTTTATCTTTTTCTAATTTTTTCACTCCGTTTATGTGAGCTTTTGCTAAATCTACTACGTGAATATAATCTCTTACGCCAGTTCCATCTGGTGTGTCATAATCATTACCAAACACATTCAAACATTTTAATTCTCCTATTGCAACTTTGGAAATAAATGGCATTAAATTTGCTGGTATTCCATTAGGTTCTTCACCAATCAAATGTGATTTATGAGCTCCTACAGGGTTAAAATATCTAAATATACAAATATTCCATTCGTTGTCTGATTTATATATATCGGATAATATATTTTCACAAAACAGCTTGCTTGTTCCATATGGATTTGTAGTTCCCCCTATCGGAGTTTCTTCAGTTATAGGCATTACTCTGGCATCACCATATACTGTAGCACTGCTACTAAATATAAAGTTTTTTATCCCATAATCTTTCATAACACTTAATAAAATAAGTACACTACTTACATTATTTGTATAATATTCTATTGGAATATTAACACTATCTCCAACAGACTTATATGCTGCAAAGTCAATTACCCCATCTATTTTATTTTCAGAAAATATTTGGTGAAGTAAATCTTTATTTAGCATATTACCTTCGTAAAACTTAATTTCTTTTCCAGTAATTTCTTTTATTTTTTCTAAAACTTCTCTTTTACTGTTACTAAAATTATCTAACCCAATTACCTCATAACCATTTTCTAATAATTCTACACAGGTATGGCTGCCAATGTAACCTGTGCAACCAGTTACAAATATTTTTTTCATTTTACCTCCATTGTTTACAATTTTCTAGTTAATTAAAATTATTAGGCAATAAATAAAATCTTTTTATGGAATTTCATCATAAAACGTAAATTTAAATATGTATTTTTTTATTATCTTTTTTATAATACAATCTATTAATACATAAAAACCTAATACGCAACTATTTAAATATACAAATGCGATTAATTTTTATCAATAAAATCTTCTAACAATTGAATCATATTTTTTGTATTACTTTTATACATTTTTGGTTTAAATGTTTTTGCTTTTTTTAAAGCTTTGTCCAAATCTTTTGGGTCCAATAATGAAATAATAAATCCAGCATCCCCAAAATTATTTATAATTTGAAGTTGATGGTCATTAATGTGTTCTCCATATTTAGCAAGTCTTGGGCATGCTATAACAATTTTCCCATTTCGTAGTCCGTCTGTTATAGTACCTACTCCACCATGACATATAATAATTTTGGATTCTTTAATTATTTTTTTAAATTCATCCATTGGAATAAAACTTACTATTTCCATTTTATCAGATTTAAAATTGGTAACTCCAGCTTGAACTATGACTTTTTCTTTTATATTACCTAGTTCTATTTGATTTTCAACACTTTTTAATAATCTATCAAATGGTATATCTTGTGTACCTACAGAAACAAATATCAATATATCCACCCCCCATAAACAGCATCTGGATAAAGTTCTAACATACTTTCCCATTGTACTATAAAAAGGTCTGCAAACTTATAAACTATTCTTCCGGTCATAGTTTTTGATTTACTATTTGCAAATGTTTCAATAAATATAATTTTACTTCCAAAAATTTTACCAATACAACACATTGGTCCTGTTGTATGAGCCCCAGTTGATATTATAAACTTTGGTCTAAATCTAATGAAGTAATATAAACTTACAAAACAATTAGCCAGTAATTTAATAGCATAGGTCAATTTATTTTTTTGGGTTGCATAAATCAAATACTTAACTTTTTTCTTTCCAAACTTATCTTTTAACCCCATATTCGTTGGATCTTTTTCAGTTATTATTTCGTAATCATATTTGTTAAACATATCTTTAAGCATTAAAAGCTCATTTAAATGACCACCAGTACTTGAAATAAACATAACATTCTTATTAGATTTATTCTCCAAAGAAGAAAGCAAATTTAAATACTCTTTCTTAATATTTTCTATAGAATATTTTTTAATTTCTTCTTTAGATTTTTCACTTAAGATTTTCATTTTATTTTTATCATTTAAAATATCTAGTACGACGTTTACGAATTCTTCCTTATTTCTATTTTTTATTAGCGATCCAATATCTTTAAGAACTACCCTTGCTCCACTTGCACTATCAAATGCTACAATTGGAAGTCCATAGTTCATTGCTTCAACTAAAACTAATGGAAACGCTTCAGTATGACTAGTCATCAAAAACATAGAAGATTCATGCAAATAACTTTTTATTTCGTCTTGATTAAGGTATCCTGTAAGATTGATATTTTTTTCTAATTTTAATTTTTTAATTTTATTTATAATATTATCCATTTCAGGTCCATCACCAATTAAAGTTAATGTAACATTTTTATCTTTTTTAACTATTAATGACATAATATCTATTAAATCATCATATCCTTTTTCTTGCGAAAATCGTCCTACAGATATTAATTTTTTACTATTAAAATTATGCATTTCTTTACTTAATTTTTCTACAAAATTGTTAATACATATAACCTTATTTCCAATCTCTTTATAATAAATATCTTTTATTTCATCATTTACAACAACTATTTTATCAAAATTTGTTGTTGCTTTCAAAAGTTCTTTTTTAAATTTTGTTGTTGGAAAGCTATGCGATGTAGCAATTTTTTTTATACTACTTTTTTTTAAATATTTATTAACTAGTTTAGTTTCATAATTTCTAGTGGTAATAACATAATCACAATCCAAGCTTTTAATAGCTTTTATTGTTTTGATTTTTTTTAAAATAAGAATTCGAACTGCTTTAAATAATTCTTTTACTAAAGAAAACACTTTCTTATTTTTTATGCAATTTTTTACTTCTTCTCTATTTGGTTTTCCATCAATTAGATATGTAATTTTAATATTCTTATCAATGTCAAAAGATGGTTTTTCATTTAGTTTATAGGTTATAACTAAATGAATTTTATAATTATCTTTTAACATTTTGCAAAGACCTGAAATATACTTTTCAATTCCACCAACACCAAGATGAAGACTAACTATAGTTATTTTTTGCATTTTTTACCTCCTAAATTATGTTCGATAGTACATAATTTTTCAAAAGCTTCAAAGAATACTTTTTTATTCCCATCAAATTTATTAATTTCAGTAGCATATTTTTTTTCTATATTTTTATTGTTGATAACTTCATTCATGCCATCTACAATTCCTTTAGTTGAATTTTCTACTAATAATCCCATTTTACCATTATGTAATGCTTCTTTTGTTCCTGTAACATTCGTACCAATACATAATTTTCCTAAAGCTATAGCTTCATTTATAACTCTAGGATATCCCTCATAAAATGAAGACGAGATTAAGCAGTCACAATTTTTAATATATGGATATGGATTTTGCACAACACCATGAAGTATTATTTGTTTATCTAATTTCTTATCTTTTATTAATTCAATTACTTTTTTCCCATATTCGGTATTATTTTTTCCAAGAATATGCAATTTTATATTATTGTTTTTTTTAAAAACTTCTTCAAAAGCTTCGACTAATCTAATATATCCTTTTTGTTCATTAAAACGACCTATAGTTAAAAAATTAATACATTTAGAATCAAACTTGAAATTCATTTTTTCTTTAGCTTTTTCTTTCATATCTTCAATATTAAAATATGTGTATATAGTTGATGTTTTAGATTTGCATTTAGGGAATTTTTCAACAAATTCTTTGGTTGTTTCTGTTGATACTGTATATATTTTATCCATCTTTTTATAAGCATTTTCTAAATGTTTCATTCCAAAAGGTATTTTTTCAGCTTCAAGTTTATGACTTTTTAATCCCACCCTAATAGACGCAATCTTTACTGATTTTTTATTTGTGCTATTTGCAATAAACACAGCTGGGTAACCTTCAATATATGCAACTTCTACATCATATTCACATTTTATGGTTTTTTTGTAAACATATTTAGTAAATATGCCACCCATAAAATATAATACATGAAATATCTTTAATTTTAATTTATTATAATCTTTATTTAGTATTCCATAAACATTTACATTCTTATCTAATTTTTCTAAAAGAGATCCTCTTTTTCTTAATAATACTAAATCAACAGTTTCCGTTTTAGATAACTCATTAATTACATCGACTAAACCTACTTCAGCTCCACCAACCGACATATCATTAATTGCAAATAAATATTTTCTTTTTTCTTTTTCTTTTTCATTTCCTTCTTTAAATATATAGTCGGAAATTACTAAAAGAATTATAAAATAAAATACAGTTTGTGAAAAATGAAGAGTATACCCAACAAAAGTTATTAAACCAATTGATAAACACATTGAAAATCCAAATAACATTTTATTAAAGTTTAGTGTTTTGTAATTAATTAATGCTTTTAATCCACTTACAACAAAATATAGTATAGGTAGCAAAATTAATAGAAGGAAACCAATTAATCCAAAACTAAAGTAAATAGCAAATGTATCTGTTTCAACCCATGTACAATTAATCATAGTGTAATAACCATAACCAAGTAATACATCTGACATCGAACTATTTTTTTGCAATTCCTTATTTATTTTTAACTGTAATTCTCTATTATCAAAAGTCGAAAAATTTGGTGTTTGATATTTTTTTAAAGCAATAGACAAATTTTTATTAAATTCATTCGTCTTTTTCTTCTTTGAATTATTATTCTCTAAATCTTCTTTTTGATAATCATTATTTATTATTTTATTTATATTTTCTTCATTTATATATTTATCTAAATTGACTTTTTCTTCTAATACTCCACCATTATATAATGCACTTTGATTATAAAAATTCTTATATCCATACGTATTTTTAAATGTTAAACAAACAAAAATAGTTGCTATAATTATTAATATATTATTAAAATTAATTTTACTTTTATAGAGTAATAATTCAACTATAATTAATATTGCCGAAAATACTAATGTTCCAGCTAAACAAAATAATGGAGCTTTAGTACCAACCATGTAAATAGAAAAAATTATCAAAGAAATTAACAAAATTTTAACTACTTTATTTTCAATTAAATTATTATAAATTGAAAATACGACAACTGGAAATAACAATAAAAGTGCATGACCAATATAATGCGATGCAACAGACCAACCTTTATATCCTTTTTTTATAACATCATTTTCATAAGTTAAAGATGACGTTTTTGTTATAATAGATAGAATATACAAACAACACATTATTCCACAAGCCAAAACTAACGAAATAATAATCTTTCTTTTTTCTTCTTTTGTTGATATTTTAAATATAAAATACACATTAATCAGTTGTAAAATATAATAACCATAGTTTAACAATTGCCTTGACTCATTCATTATGTTTCCATACGAAAGATCAAAGAAATTATCTTTTACATTTAATAAATGCAAAATAAAATATACTCCAACAATAGCTAGATATAAAAAACTACATAATTTCGATTTATTACTTATTTTATTAGAAAAGATAAAATAAGTATAAAAAGAAATGGCAATTAAAGGTCTTATCATTGAAACTATATTTAATTGTACATTATTTATCTCTTTTAGCCAATACACAAAAACATCAAAAAAAGGTTGAATAATAATAAATGCACAAAAAATAGTAATAATATTAATCTTATTTTTTTTCATCTTTTCACTTCCTAACATCTATTGTACCAAAATCTTACTAAAAATCAAATTGTTTTTTAAATATAAATTAAAGATATAAGATATAGTGCATATCTTTTTAACGAAAAATATTTTAATGATAACTTCAACGCTTTTCTTTTAAAAATACTTCTCATATTTTTTAGTTCTTTTTTTATAGAATTAATTTCTTCTTCAGACCATGTATTTTTATTAATAAGCAAATTTTTAAACTGGTAACAATAAAGGTCAAAAAACTTATATTCTTTCAAATTATTAAATCTATTCATATCATTAAAAAAATTCAAAACCTCCGCCATCTGCAAAATTTTTTTACTATCTACCGTTTTAGTCAAAGAATTAGGATTAAGAACCTCATTATTAACATAAAAATGTTTGCTTGAATAATAAAAAGTATTACACTTTTGTAAATAGCTTAATAACGTGTAAGCATCTTCAAAATTACTACCATTATAAAACATATCATCATTTAATAATTTTCTTTTAAAAACTTTGTTACATAAATTAGTCTTAAACAAACAATTCTCAAGCAAACTTATATCACAAATTTCATCTTGCAAATCAAAATCTTTTATAACTTTTGATATATATTCTCCACTTTTTGATGTAATGATCAAGTCATAAAAAATTATATCTGGATTCTCTTTTCCAAAAATATGCACAATATTTTGAAAAACGTTTTCATCATATAAAGAATCATCTGAGTCATAAAAAAGTATTATATCTCCACTTGATTTTTGAAAACCTAGTTTTCTAGCAAAACCTGGGCCAGTATTTTTTTGAGTAAATACTTTTACTTGTTTGTGTTTCTTTTCTATTTTTTTTAATATATTTAATGTGTTGTCAGTTGATCCATCATCTACACAAATTACTTCATAGTTTTGATAGGTTTGCTTAAATATCATATCAAATATTTTTTCACAAAATTTTTCTCCGTTATAAAATGGTATAACTATACTAACTTTCATTTTCTATTCTTCTCCTTAACATTTTTTTTATTCTATAAATCCAATCATTCATTTTTAATATTTTAAAGACAAAATATATAAGAACTACATTTGCTATAAAAAGACCTAAACAAATAATAAACCAAATAAATATATTTGATGTTGTAATTTTAAATAAGTTATTTAGAAAGCAAAATAATATAAATGTTATGGAAACTATTATAAAATTTTTGTAAAAATCTTTTTTTGATTCCTTTTTAAATACATTTTTATATAACACCCTTGGTTTAATTATATAATCTGCAATTATATAGGATGCTGATGTTGCTAAAACAATTCCAGGAATTCCCAAAAAAATCATTCCAATTGCAGATAATACCAAATTAGATATAGCTTCCACAATTGTACAAATTTTGGTTTCTTTAAATAATCCAGTTGAATTAGTATAAACATACAAAGTTGAACTATTTATACTTAAAAATAACATTAAAATAAAACAAAATGCAAGTAACTTACTTGTAACTACTTTGCCTTCATAAAATATGTCTATAAAAGGATTAATTGCAAAAATTAAAGACACACATATTACTATAGAAACAAATGACATCAATGAATTTAATTCAAGAAAAACTTTGTAGTTTTCTTTTTCTGAATCACCAAGCATTTTAATTCCAACTAATGAATATAATGAAGAACTAAATTTACTTAATAATGTTTTAATAGCATTTATAACATACATATATGATGAATAAACAACTACTTTTGCTAAACCTGTAAAAGTTGAAATCATTATCATATCTACATTATTAGCAACTACTCCGCCAAGTTTATGAACAACAAGATGCTTCGTTCCTTTCCAAGCTGAGTAATCTTTTTCAACTTTTAAGTCAACTTCTGGAAATTGTTTTCTCATTGCATACTTTATCGCAAAATTAGTAATTATCATTATACATAATGAAACGATTAATATTTTAATTAAGTCGAAACCTATAAATAATAAAGCAATTTCGCTTATAGTCTTAACTAGTAAACCTATTTGATATATTAAATTTGGCAAATACTTTTTTTCTTTAGCATCAAAATATATACTGTAAGGTTTAAAGAAGTAACTCATAACATTAATCAATAAGAAAATTATAAATGAAGTAATAATATAGCCATTACTTATTGTATTGTCTTTAATGAAATAATGAATAAAGAAAGAAAAGGTAATACCTATAAGAATCATTCCAAGACCAATTATTCTAAAAATTCTATTAGTACCACTTAAAATACTATTTACCTTCCTTTGATCTTTATCACTTATTGGCTTATATAACGAATATAATGCTGCAGTTGAAAATCCTGCTTCAGTTAGATTTATATACGCAAAAAATTGACCAAACATTTGATAAAGTCCAAGAATATCAGTGCCGAGATACTTTAAAAAGAATTTAATTCTAAAGAATCCCAGAAACATAATTAAAATTTCTGGAACTGTTTCAGTAATATAATTTATAATTGCCTTTTTAGTTCGCATTTTTGTTCCTTTCTACTTTTTAGACTTTTTATTTTTTTCTATAGGAAGTTTAATCATATCTCCCATTTTTTTCACAAAATCTTTTGGTGTTGATTCATTATAACCACCATTATGATAAAATGTCATTTCACTAAAATAAATCTTGCCATCAATATTATACATATCTACCCTCACTTCTGGAAATGGTTTGGATAATCTTTCGGCAATTTCTATCATTTTGTCTAAATTCTTTGGTTTTTCAACCAATTTAGGGTCAAAATTATCATCACTGAATCTAACATCAAGATAATTAAAATCTCTATCATAAAAATTTTTTTCAACTGTGTCTCTATGACTACCATCTTCGTGACTACATGATAATGTAACTGTAACAAACTCAACTTTTCCATTAAAGCAAAATAATTTATAATCCATCGGAGAAACCTTATCTTTTTCCACAAGTATTTTTTCACAAATTATTTTTGGTTCAATGTTTTTATATCCCCATTCTCTATGAACGTTAAAATAGTTGTTTTTTAATGATTTGTTAAAAATTTTTTTGTATTTTTTATAATCAAAAGGTTTATTTTTATCATAAATAATATTGGTTCCAGATCCATGCGTGGTTTTTATAAAAAATCTATCTGGCAATTTATCAAATTCTATATCTTCAAATTTATTATATACCGCGTATTTTTCAACTATCAAATCTTCATATCCTAAAAGTTTTAAATATTCACTAACCCAGTATTTGTCAGAGCATATCGTAATTAATGGATTATGGTAATTGATTTTTAACCACCATATTTTTTCATCAAATGTTTTTGGATTATCTAAATTAAGCTCTATTCCCATGGTTTTTTTATATTTCTTTTCAGCAAATTTTCTATCGTTCATTAATCTGTATCTGTAATTATATATATAACTTAATCCCTTGTATAAATCTTTTGTAACTACATTCTCTTTTAAAAATTTTTTAAATTTATTCATCGCTATTCTCCTTATACCATTCTATAAATTTTTTAATCCCATCTTCAAAACTTGTTTTTGGTTCATAACCAATCAATGCTTTTGCTTTGCTTGTATCAGCGTATGTTCTTTCAACATCTCCAGGTTGCATAGGTAGTTGATTAATAACTGGTTCAATATTTAAAACTTTACCAATTATATCAATCATTTCTTTTAATGTTATAGGAGATGAATTTCCTAAATTTAGTATTTCATAAACACTTTCATGATTTTCTTCATATTCCATAGATTTAATTATGCCATCTACTATGTCATCAACAAATGTATAATCTCTAGATGTTGTTCCATCTCCAAACATTGGAATTTCTTTCCCTTCTAGCATAAGTCTTGTAAATTTATTAATTGCTAGATCTGGTCTTTGTCTTGGACCAAATACTGTAAAAAATCTTAGCATAATAATATTCATGTCAAATAATTTATGGTATACATGGGCCATAACTTCATTTGCTTTTTTTGTCGCAGCATAAGGACTTATTGCAAAATCCACAATAAAATCTTCTCTAAATGGAACTTCCTTGCAATTACCATAAACACTACTTGATGATGCCATCACTAAATTTTTAATATTGTGCTTTTTAGCTTGTTCTAATATTACTTGTGTTCCAATTCCATTAACTTGTTGGTAAAGAATCGGATTTTCAATAGATGGACGAACTCCAGCCATAGCTGCTAAGTGAAATACACCATCAATTTCATTGTTATCAAAAACTTTTTCCAATGCTTTTTCATCTCTGATATCAACTCTTTCCAATTTATAATTAGATTTATTTAAATTATTTTTGACATTATTTTCCTTTATTTGAGGATCATAAAAATCATTAAAGTTATCTGCTACAATTACTTTTAATTTTTTTTCTAGAAGTTTATCAGCTAAAGTTGAACCAATAAATCCTGCGCCTCCGGTTATTAAATACGTTTTCATTTATCCACTCTCTTTTCCTACAAAATTAATTTTAATCCCTGCTAAAAACATCTCTTGTATAAACAATGTCTTTTACATCATTTAAGTTATCATCTATACGATTTACAACTATTACATCACTCATTTTTTTAAATTCATCTAAATCATGAATTACATCAAACTTTTCGAATTTATCAGTTTTTATAGTTGGTTCAAAAACTACTATTTTTACACTACTATCCTTAAGATATTGAATTACACTTTGAATTGCGCTCGCTCTAAAATTATCTGAATTACTTTTCATTATTAGTCTGTATATTCCTACAACTTTAGGATTTTTTTCAAGTATCATATCTGCAACATGTTTTTTTCTAGTTGTATTTGATTCAACAATGGCTCCAATCATATTTTGAGGAATTCCTTTAAAATTTGCTAAAAGCTGTTTTGTATCTTTAGGTAAGCAATATCCTCCATAACCAAATGATGGATTGTTGTAATGATCTCCTATCCTTGGATCTAAACAAACACCCTCTATAATATCTTTAGTATTTAAGTTATTCATTTCTGCATATGTATCTAACTCATTAAAGTATGCAACTCTTAATGCTAAATAAGTATTTGCAAATAATTTAACAGCTTCAGCTTCTGTTGAATTCATATATTTAATTACAACATCTTTTTTATCACATGCATCTTTTAACAAATTAGCAAATTCTTCTGCTCTTTTACTTTTTTCACCTACTATTATTCTAGATGGATATAAATTATCATATAAAGCATGTCCTTCTCTTAAAAACTCTGGGCTAAACATAATATTGTTAATTTGATATTTTTCCTTCATTTCTTTAATAAAACCTACTGGTACTGTAGATTTTACAACCATTGTAGTATCTAAACCTAAATCTTTTACTTTTATTATAATATCTTCTACTGATGATGTATCAAAGAAATTTTTTACTTCATCGTAGTTTGTTGGTGTGCTTATTATAATAAACTTTGCACCTTCAAAAGCATCTTTATAATCTAAAGTAGCCCTTAAATTAAGTTTGTTTTCTTTAAAAAATTCCTCAATTTCTTTATCATTTATCGGAGAAATTCTATCATTTATCATTTTCACTTTTTCTTCAACTATATCCAAAGCAACAACTTCATTTTTTTGACTGAGTAAGGTGGCCAAAGATAAACCAACATAACCCGTTCCTGCTACTGCTATTTTCATTAACATAACCTCATTTCTAATTTTTATTTAATTCGTAAAGTTATTATAACATCTTTATGTGCTTTTATCAACTCACAATCAAGTTTTCTATTGTAGAAAGACGATTTTTCCTGTTACCTCTTATTTCTTTTTATGTTCAAACAATATATCTGTTCTTAATATAATGAATAATAATAGTATCATTAAAACTACATATATGGCTATTGCTAGTTGATTATCTCCTAAAACATAAAGAATTGATACTGCTGCAAATGTAATATCAATTGCATAAATAATTAATATACTTGATACTGTACTATATTTCATTTTTAGTAGTTGATGATGAAAATGTTCTTTGTCAGCTTCGGCGATACTTTGACCTTTTAAGAGTCTTCTTAAAATTGCAAATAGCGTATCAAATATTGGAATAGCTAACACTACTATTGGTACTACTAAAGATGTAAACGTTGTAACTTTATATCCTAATAAAGCTATAACAGATATCATAAAACCTAAAAATAAACTACCTGTATCTCCCATAAATATTTTTGCTGGGGGAAAATTATGAAATAAAAATCCTAATGTTGATCCCAACATAATTAAAGATAATATAATGTCAATTCCACCTATTTTATTTGTTATTAAAGCAATTATGGCAATTGTTAAGAAATAGATAGCGCTTATTCCACTTGATAATCCATCTAGTCCATCAATTAAATTTATGGCATTTGTAATTGCTACTATAAAGAATATCGCTAAAATATTATTTATAATCATAGGAAAATGAAATGATAAACCAAAGACTGTTAATTCAGAAAAACCTAATTTACCATATATTACTACAATTGCTGCAGCTATAATTTGAACTAAGAATTTGTATTTGGCGGGTACTGAATTAATATCATCAAAAATTCCTACTATTATAAGAAGAAAACTACCTATTAAAATAGATATCATTTGAGTGCTTATTTGCCCATATAAAATATATCCGAATAAAAATGCAATATAAATTGCTAATCCTCCAAGTCTTGGCGTAGGTACTTTATGTACTTTTCTAGCATTCGGTACATCCATTGCCCCAACATGTTTTGCAACTTTTTTTACTATTGGAACTAATAACACACTTACTAAAAATGTTACAAATACTATTAAAAAAATATTGTGATTATTTACTACTAAATTCATATTACTTACTCCTCGTACAATTATTATAACCTAGTTTTAGCAAAAATAAAAGCAATAAAATGTATAATATTGGTAAAATTTCATATTAATAGTAAAGTAATATTCAAGCATTATATTATTTTTTTACAAAAACGTTTCTTTTCGTCATGCTTATTGACAAAACATTTAAGTTATTGTAATATTAATTTACCGGAGATAATTCTCGTCAGGTCGATAGTTAGATTTTGATTATTTATAATTAAGCGTGCTTTGTGTACGCCATGCTAACTGGGATTAAGCTACATTAGTAGCTTTTTTTCATGGAAGTAATATTTTATAATTTATAAAACTACTTAATGTTTCATTTACATTTTCATTATTGTTTAGGGCATTTAATGCACCTCTTCTAATTGTTCCTGATATTAAATCAGCAGCTTGAACTAAATAACTTTTACTCGAATCTTGATATGATATTTTAATATCTAATTCATTAAAAAATATTGGATTATAAATACAAGCATAATTAAAATTGCTTATACCATATTTTAATTCTTCAACTAGGCCATCATGTAAATTATAATATCCATTACTTTTAGTTGTTTGTTCATCTATATTAATTACTACTTTTAAAGGTTTATGTGATGATATATTATTGTTTATTATTTGGTTATTAATAACTTCTTTTATCATTCTACGGAGCGAATAATCAATAAATCTTCCTTTGGCAGCCTTACTTTCTATAATATGTTTATAAACTTCTTGATTTTTAATAATTAATCCAACAACATAATATTTTTTTAAATAATTCATTATTCTTCTTTTATCACTATTCTTAATATTAGTATTTTTTATTTCCGGGCATTTTTTGTTACATAATTTCTTACAATATTTACATTTTATTTCATTTACTATACTGCGATATTGTGTAATAAATTTATCTTTTTCTTTTTTTGATAAAAATACTAGTCCTCCGTATACACTTATAAGCTCTTTTTTGGTTAATTTTCCCGAATCATCTAGATTTATATATATTTCTTGCATAGTACCTCCATAAAATATTATATCATCTGTTATAAAAAATATATATATTGTTTACACAATGTATACAAAAAAATTAATACTATTTTGTAGTATTAATTAAATAATAATTTTATTTTTGTTTTGTTTGATTCACTAATTAAATACTAATTTTTAGTAAATTAATTTATTTCTTCAATTGTATTTTTATCTTTTATGTATTTATTTTCTTTATTATCTTTAATATCATTTATTTTTTTCTTTTTACTTTTCTTTTGTCTTTTACATACCAATATAATTATTATAATTATAAGTAATATAAATACTCCACTAAAAGCAAAAATAATATAAGTGTACAATTCAATTTTTTGATTTAAATCTGTAGTATACTCGTCATTATACATTGTAAGTGTTTGCATATTTTTATCATACATATAAAAACCTTTATCTCCAGTTTCAATGTTAATGCCATAAATTATCACAAAATTTGAATTTTTATTATATATATATCCTTCTATTTCCGTATCATTTATAGTAATGATTTCTTTTTTGTAACCTTTTATTTCTTCATTGCTAGTAAGTGGATAAATGGTTATTTTGTTTACACCTATTTCATGATATTCTTGATATTTATTATTTTTTTCATCATATATAAATAATGAAATATTACCATCACTATCTTTTAAACCTACAAGTATTAAATTAGTGTTGTCATTTTTATAAGCTGGGATTTCAAAATCATTTATTTTTACTGTGTATTCCATATATAAATTAGCTTCTGGTAAGTTTTCTTTTATTTTAACTACAGTATATTCTTTATTATTTACAGTAACATTTATAGGATTTTCATCTATAACATCAACATTTATGATATATGTTTTTTCTGATCCATTTTCTGCTTTTACTATTATTTCAAACTTATTAGCTCCTTGAGCAACATTGTGAACTCCGGTTCCACTTATAGATGATTTTCTATCTTGTGCTGTAGCTGTTATATTTATTTCTTTTGTATTTTCAGGGACTTTTACGAAATATTCTAATTTATCTGTTTGAAATTCTTCAGTTAAAGTAAACCCTTCAACCCCTAAAGCACTTAAATTATTATTTTTTGAATAACTAGCTTCAAGCTCTGCTTGAGTAATAATGTTAATTGTTTTACTTCCACTTGTTAATGATATTTGGCTTAAATCTTCAAAAGCATAAGCTAAATAACTATCAACACTTACTTTGGTGCTTCCCTTTTTCAAAGTTTTAAATGTAAATGTATAGCTTTTACTTTTTACTCCTGTTGCAGTAGATGCTGCCATTCTGGTACTGTTACTTTCTGCGGTTGTACTTTTTAATTGGAGATAACTTTTATCATAATTTAATGACATTTCCCAACTACCAATTGATGTTGCACTTGATAAAGTAACTGTTACTGTAACATTATTTCCCACTACAACTGTTGATGTACTAGAAACTGTTATTTTTCCACTTGCGGCATTTACCATTATTGGTAATGATAATAAACAAACTAAACTAAACAATATTAATTTTATTCTTTTCATTTTTCCTCCCTTATTGTTCTATGGTATATGTTCCTAATATACTTTTTTGAACTTGTAGTAAATCTAAAGCATTTATTGTGCCATCTTTTGATGTGTCGGCAGCTTCTTTATAAGCTCCAGTTAAAGTATATGTTCCTAATATATTTTTTTGGACTTGTAATAAATCTAGCGCATTTATTACACCATCTCCAGATGTATCCCCTTTTATAATAATTTGTAAAGTTTCAGTACTACTTTGATTATTAATTATTACTTTATCACCTGTACAGGCAATACCACTTTCTTTGATATTATCATTGGCATCTTTAATATTTACAGTTGCATTTCCAGCTACAGATTCTAAATCATTTTTTATTTTTGAAACATCAGTATTTAACAAAATATTTGATATATATTGTGTTTGATATCGATATCCACTTGATGTTACAATTGTACTGATTGGAATTGTGCTAGGTGTCGGAATATTGTTATTATCATCAACAGCACCATTATCACTATTTATTATTGTAGCATCCATGTTGTTATAAACAGGAATTTTAAATAATAAATTTAATCCTAGTAAATTATTTTTAGAATATGCACTATAAGACGTTCCAGATTCACTTCTTGCCCCAGCTAAATTTGTCATGTATTGATGAGCAAATAGGCTTCCTTCTATTTTAGTAGCCACATTGAATTTTTGAAAATAACCAGTGTATTGATCTTTTAATATATAACCTTCTGAAAATTGAGAAATTCCACCACTTATGGCATTTTCAAGTCCTTTCCATCCTGATTTGTACGCATAACTTAAACCACAAAAAGTCGTTCCATAATCTGCTACGCAAGTATCATAAACACCAAAATTAAAAAAGTTATAATAATCTATATACATTCGATCATATCCATCATAAATACCTTTATAAAGGTTTTCTAATTTTGTTCCTGTTCCTAATTCTATTCTCATTTTTGATGCTATAGCTATTGGGCTTGCTTTGTTTACACTATTTGCTATTATTATATCTTTTATATTATTACCTTTTTCTAAATGATAATTATTGAAATCTGTTCCATTTAGTATTATTTCTACAGCACTTGGATAACTGTCCTTTATAGTATAATCATATGATTGATCTAGAAATTGAAACAAATACTTTTCTGTAAATGAATTTCTAGGATCCATGTAATAAGCTACCCCGGTTTGAGATGGTGCTACATAACCTCCGGGTGAAGTTGCTGTACATGTTTTGTCTATAAAAGTTTTATCATAAACTCCATTATGAATATAATTTTTAGTACATTCACTTTCTCTTTCAACTACATATTTCCAATCTAAATCAATTTTAACGGCTTGAAATGACCATGTTGGATTACTTTCTTTTATAGCACAAAGACCTCCCCAATAACTTGATGGAAATCCAGCTTCACTTAACGCTTTTTCACATTCTGTTGATGGAGATTCATTATCATTACTGAAAGATGTTACTAACTTAACATCATCACTACAAACATAGCCATTTAATCCAGTATAATAACTCATATAATACCAATTTCCTACACATCTTTCGTGATTATTTACATCTTCATATAATTTATCATCAACTAAAACATAGTAGTCGTTTTTAGATAATAGTCCTAATCTAGTACCATCTGTGCCTCCTGGGTCTTTTCGCAAATTTGTTTGATTATTCATTACTTTTATTCGATGTGTATAACTTGTAGCTTGCACATTCGTTATAAAAAAGAAGCCCATAATAAAAATAAATAAACTTAATATTTTCTTCATTTTCTAAGCCTCCTTTATATTATCTCATGGTAATTATATCAAATTCTACAAAAACTCTCAAATTTTTTACATATTTTTAAGTAAAAAGATGTAAAATTGCTATTTTTTTCAATATTTTTATAATATAATATATTTTAATGAGTGGTGATAACATGACAAAAAATTTTGATAATATTGACATAATATTAATTGTTTTAATTTCATTTAGTTTACTAATTATCTTAATCGGTATTATGTGGATTTTTTTAAGTAAATTAGAAAAAATAGAAATTGAAAAAAAAGGAAGTTCAAGATTATCCTCTGATACTAAATTTGATAAACTTATTAATAATGAAAAGAAATCTGTTATTAATAATACTAAAAAGAATAATGAAAAGAAAAAAGTTGATAATAGTAATAAAAATAAAAAACAAAGTAAAAATTCTAATGTTAAGAAAAAAACTCCGGTTAAAAATAATTCTTCAAAAAGAAGTAATGGCTATGTTAGCCCTACTAAAAGAAAAAAATCCAAGGCTAAAAAGAAATAAAGTTTACTAAAAATTAATCTAGTAAACTTTTTATTATTTCTTCATCTTTATTTTTATCATTCAGACTATTGTCATTTTTCTCTACACCATCAGATTTTTTATTATCGGTACTATCAGTATTATTTTTAACACTACTATTTATAACATAAATCGTTAACTCTTTAACAGTTGATAATAATACATCTTTATGAATGCTTTGATCACCTACTAGGCCAACAGCTATATTTTCATTGTAATGATCAGAATCACTATTTACATATTCTATTTTTAAATCAATATTATTTGTATTACAAAATGATTCAACTTCACTTATTGTTTTTCCTACAAAACTTGGGAGTAATGCTCCGGATTGTCCAGTTCTCTTACCTTTACCTGGTACATATTTTTCATAAGTTTCATTTACAGAAAAGCTAAATGTTTTTACCATTTCTTCTTTTTCTTTTCCTAAAATAATATTAAAGGCTTTCTTAATATCATCCAAACTACTTTGGTAATATCCTTGGGCTGATGTATTTCTTCCTTGTTGAGGAACATAAACATTTAAACTGTATGTTTCTAATGTAGATTTTTGGAAATTTAGAGAATCAGTACCACTTAATTTATTTCCTAAAACATTTTTTGCTACATTATAACCTGATAAAATCGTATCTGTATCCATATTAGTCGCAATATTCTTACTTACAGCATTTAATATATTTTGAAAATCTTTAAGGCTTTTAAAATGTAATACTTTACTTGCTAATGCTTCCACTACTTGTTGTTGGTGTCTAACTCGGTCTAAATCACTACCTATGTACATATGACGACATCTTGCATATGCTAGGGCTTGTTCCCCACTTAATGTTTGAAGTCCAGGATTCATACATACTAATTTATCCCCGAACTGTCTATCACTATTTTGTTCACACACTTTACCACCATAAGTATTTGCCATATATGTCGGAGCTTCTACATCTACTTCAATACCATCTACTGCTTCAACTAAATCTACAACACCTTTAAAGTTGATTTTTACATAATAATCTATATTAATATCTAAAAAATTATTAATTGTGCTTATTACACAACTTGTTCCATATGCTGCAGATGAATTTATTTTTGCATATCTATCATGATTACAAGCAATTGGTACATAAGTATCTCTTGGAATTGATAACATTATAGCATTTAAAGTTTTGGGATTAAAAGAAACTAACATTAAAGTATCACCATTAAATGCAGCATTAGCATTAAGACCATCACCTTCAGAATCTACTCCTAAAAATAAAAAGGTTAATGGCTCTGTAAAATCTTTATCACTTACTAAATCTAAATCTTCATTTTTCTTTTTTTCACTGTATTCATATACTACTTTTGTATCACTTAAAATATCTTCGAACCCTTCTTCATTTCTAAATAAAGTTTCATAATTTCCAGGCACAAAGGCCGCATCTAGAGTTTCATTATATAAATCACTTATTAATTTAATATAATCTTCATATTCAATTGTATCATTTTTAAGATTTTTTTGTTTATATAATTTTGTGGATAAATCATTGTTATCTTTGTCAACTTTACTACTTATTAACCCTATTTTACTATCATTAGTAAATTCTTTATCTTTTAAAGTAATTAAATATGTATTATATACTATATCATTTTTTTCTTGCATGCCATTTAAGTTGTTATATACGAAATTTATATAGTATGAACCTATAAAGAATATAAGGATAAATATTATTGATAAAATTGATGTAATAATTAATCCTTTATACTTTCTTCTTAAAAGATTTAAAAGATTAATAAACATATATAATAGTATATAAACTATAAAAAATATTATAGCAATTATTCGAAGTAATGTTTCTATACCTTTTAAATTTATTAAACTTTTTATAAAAATACACATTCCTACAAGATAAATAATGCTAATTAAATAATAGATTATTCTTAAAGCTTTATTAGATTTTTTTAACTTTCTAATTATTTTATTCATTTACTACACCCGCTTTATATTCTACAACATAGAGTTTATTTTCTTTTTTTACTAATGTTAATGTAGCGTTTTTGTCGTAACCTAAATCAGTAACGTATTCCCAATTAAGATTTACATTGTAACTATCAACATTTTCTTCATTTATAGTATAACTTGATTTTTCTATGTTTGTTACTTCAACTTTATTAACTATTGGTAGATTTTGCTTTCTTTTACCATAAGTGTTATCTTCAAGCAATTTATATAATGTATCTTCAACATTTAATTTAAAATTATTTAAACTATCTGGGTAAACATATTCTAAACATGCTATATCATATTTATTTATTTTATTTTCCATTGTAAATAAATCAATGACAAAAAGTTTAGATAATACTTTGGCATATTCTTCATAATTTATATCCTTTTCTTTTAAAACTTTTTTTAATTCTTCATATGTGTCTTTCATTAGCTTTGTATCACGTTCATCTAATGTATAGGAAAAATCAACTATGCTATCTATAACCTTAACATTATTTTTTACTTTTTCTTTTCCAAAAAAGATCTTACATAAAATAAGTATGACTATAATGATTATTATTAAGATAATTAATTTTAATATTTTTTTATACTTTTTTTTCATTTTGCTTCTCCATTCAATTTTTGATTTTCTAATAAATTATACACTATAATTGCATTTGACACTTCAAGACGTTTTTCTCCGAGTGTGCTAATATTTTTAATGTAGTCTTCGGTAAAATTATCTTCTTTTAACACTTTATATTCATTAGTAGAATTATTATAGTAAACTTTATTTGTTAAAACGTTTCCGTTTGGATAGACAACAATGTTATTTTCTTTAACTGAGAATATGTCTTCACCTATGTTATATTTATTATATATTCCATACATATTTAGTATTGTTGCTGCAACATTGTACATACCCATAGTATAAGTAATTTCACCGTTAAATATACTTGATAAAGCTTCGTTTTTAGTCCATATAATTAATGGTGTTTTTTTGTTTAATTCATGGGCATAATAGTCATATTCAATATAGTTTGGATTTGTGTTGTCATATACTTCACCAGTTTCTGGATTTAAATTATATAAGTAATTTAGTTCATTTCTTGATAATTTTGCATCATGATCACCATAGAAAACAAATATTGTATCTTTAAAATGATCAGATTTTTTTATGTAATCTAGAAATTCTCCGAGAGCTGTATCAGCATAGTTGGCACTTTTTATGTATTCTCCGATTGCTGTTTTTGATAAATAGTCTTTAGATGTTGATATAGTATTTTGGTTAGAATCTGTTGTTACAAAATAACTTGTTAAATCTAAATTACTATGTTTACTAGCTAGTTTAAATGGAGAATGATTTGATAAAGTAATTATTGTTCCCATGTAATTTTGATGTCCGTCTTCAATATTTTCTAGTATTGGCATAGCTTGCTTAAAGAACAATTTATCATTTATTCCTAGGTTAATTACATCATCTTCACTATATTCAAATGATTCTCTAAAATACATTTTTTCATAACCTAAAGATGGATGTGCCTTATTTCTATTCCACATACTGGATAAATTGCCGTGCATGCTAAATGTAAAGTATTTTTCTTCATGAAGATACTTGGGAATTGTAAAATAATTTCGATCATAATAGCTTACAAACACTGTTCCACTTGAGGCAGGCATTAATCCTGATAATAGTGTAAATTCAGTATCACTACTTGTACCTGTTGATACTTGAGGGTAAAAGTTAGTAAAGTGCATTCCTTCTTTTGCTAATTTATTTAAATTTGGAGTTACTTCTTGTCCATTAAAAGATAAATCCATTAAAAAACTTTGCATACTTTCCATATGAACAAATATTATATTTTTCCCTTTTAATATTCCAGTATATTTGTTTTCTTCTGGTGTTTGTTTGTTAGCAAAATAGTCATCAAAAATTTGTTGGGCTTTTTCTTGACCAAACAAGCTATTTATTTGGGGTTTTAAAAATTGAAAAAAATCATTTAATTGGTACATTATTATTCCAAAACGTTCTACGATATAATTTCTGTTCCATTGTTTTGAAAGTCTACTGTAATCTGAATTTTTAGCAACACCAAATGTGTATCCTAAAAAGATTATGCCAATTAAAACAGTTGAAGTAACCATTTTTTTACTTTTTTCAATTTTATCTATAAAATAATAATATGATGATGATAATAATTTTTTATGAATTAAATAAAATATTATAGGGATTAAAATATAAATTCCATCTGCTATTTTTAATCTATCAAAAATTGATCCTGTTACAGTTTCTGTTTGCCCTACGGTTGCAAGTTCACCGATTGATGCAAATGATGTAAAAAATCTGTAATATATGGATGATATTAAACACATTAAATTAAATATAATTAACCAAGCAAAAAAATATTTAAATTGTTTTTGAGGCTTTACAAAATAACCTAGCCCTCCGATTAAAAGAATAAATCCTAAATCAGTTAAGAATGGTTTAAGTTTTAAGGCAGAGCCAACCGTAAATGCTCGTACACATACTGTAGCAATTAAAGATAACACTACATATGATATAAATAGACGATTAGTAATTATATATTCAACTATTTTTTTAGTAGTTTTTTTGTAATTATAATTTGTTTTGTTATTCATAACATCCCTTCTTACTTCAATAAGTATAACAAAATTTTTTTTTTTTATCAATTAGTGTTGCAAAAGTTACACATATTTGATACAATTTATTTACGCAGGTGTAGTACAGAGGTTAGTATGCGACCTTGCCAAGGTTGAGACGGCAGTTCGATTCTGCTCACTTGCTCCATAAGATAAAATCGTCGCACCAAGCGATGTTAGTGATTAAATCAACGCAAGTTGATTTTTTTGTTGCTATTGCAAAGAAAGGGTGTGATGTGGTATGATTAATATCGTAAAAAAGAAAATCATCAATTTGGAGTATTAAGAATAATTTAAAGCAGTCTATAAATTATATTATCAATCCAAAAAAGACTACTAATGAAAATTATGGTGAAGTTGATTATGATTATTTAGAAGGTAAAAAAGATTATAATTTTAAAAAAGAAAAAGTTTGTTATGTAAGTACACTAAATTGTGATGAGATTAATCCATATGATGATATGTGTGATACAAAAGATTATTTTAGAAAAAAAGATGGCATTTTAGCATTTCATGGTTATCAATCATTTAAAGAAGGAGAAGTTACTCCAGATATTGCTCATGAGATAGGAGTTAAGTTTGTTAGTGAAATATTTAAGGATTATGAAGTGGTTGTTGCTACACATCAAAATACTAACCACATACACAACCATTTCATAATTAATTCTGTTTCGTGTAAAGATGATAAGAAATATAATAACAATAGAACTAACCTAGCAAAGTTAAGACAGATATCTGATTCAATATGTGCTGAATATGGATTAAGTGTTTTAGTTGAAGATATTGGTTATAAAAGCACCTATAATCATAAAGTAATTAATAACAATTATTATAAAACATTAAAAGAAGATTTAGATAACTTTGCTAAAAATAACTCTAATGAATTAAGTGAATTAAAAGGTAAAAGAGAAAATCTTTGGAAAAGATACCATAGAGCAAAAACTGAAGAAAAACAAACTCCAATACTTGCTGAAATAAATGATATACAACCTAAAATTAAGGAACTCTATAAGTATGATAAGTATTGTAAAGAAATAACTAAACGAGCAGAAGGCATACAAAATAATCTTAATAATTTTGATAAAGATATCCAAAAAGAAAAAGAAAATTCTAAAATTTTATAAAATAATGACAGTGTTTTATAGCACCGTCATTATTTTTTTGATATATGCTGTGAAATAATATTAGCTATTGCTTCTTGATACATATGCTCCATACTATTATTAACATCAATATCCTTTCCAAAAATTATTTTTGAAAAGTTATTCATAGTATTCATAATATTATTAAGCGTTGTTTTATCAACAATAGTTTCAAGTTCTTTAAAGAAATCATCCATATTATATTTATCTTTTGAATCACCTAATTCAATTGATTTTGTTATATCAAGTAATTGTTGAGGTAAAGCACCACATAAAATTTTTATACTCTTATTATCACTATGATCAGTTTGATCATATAAAATTAAACTACCATTTTTGTTAACATAATAATTACCATGTTCAACAGAATTTCTTATAGATGTTATAATTAATTGATTTCTATTACCTATAGAATTCATAATTGAAGTATAAAATACAGCATAAATATTCAGCAATGAATGTCTAAAACTTTCACTTGGATTGTTGTAGTATGCTTCAATTCTGGTGTCCATCTTTTCTGAAAACTCAACACATAATTTGTTTATATAATTTTTTATATTCATATATTTTTTTTCAAAATTAATTGTGCTACTTATTTTTTGTTTTTCATTATCACTTAAATTTAAATTATCTAAATCTTTATCTTCATACTTATATGGATTAACATCTATAATTAAGTTTCTAAGACAAATATGCGAATAATCTATTTCACTACTTTGTGAAAACACTAAATTCATATACATATATAGTGCAATAGTAGCATCTGCATTTTTAGTACCTACTTTAATTCCTAAAATATCAGAAATTTCACTCATTAATTCTGAGGATTTAGCATCAAATATTTTTTGTTCTTCTAATTTTATTCTTTGATCTACTAAAGATTTAAATTTTCTAATTATTTGATTGATTTGTTCTTTTTGCTTTTCACTTGTAGGTTTATATTCTAATAATAATTTTACTAATCTATATAATTCTTCAATTGTTAAATTATTTAATAATTTTTTAATTTTATTATCTTCTATTTCATCCGTAGGAGTATAATCTTCATTTTGTTTTGTTTTTCTTTCAAAATTTTTACTCTTATTTATAAATTCATTATTTATATTATAAGTATCGTTATAGTATTTATTGTTATCAATGTAATAATAATTATTATTATTATATTGATAATTATCCATCTTTAATTTGTTATTATAGTACTTATTAATATTAATTATGTAATTAATGTAATTATTATCAAATAATTTTTTAGTATCTATATCATAATTGGTTGCTATTTTTTCTAAATATTCTCTATATGCTTTAGATAACTCTTTTTCATCTGTTTTTTTGTTAATTTCTTCAATATAAAATGAAATAGAATTTAATAATTTTATAGGAATAGAACATACCAATTTATAAGCATTATTTCTGTCATTTGAATGGTCATTATTAATTAGTATGCTATCATTTTCTAAATCAATCGTATATTGCCCATGAGCTAATGAATCTCTAACTTTATTGAATAGCCATAATGCTTCAGCCAATTTTTGAGAATCTCTATCAGTTTTTTCTAACATTATTGACGTATTATTAATTTGATAGTTACCATTTTTCTTTATTTCATCAGCAAATGATAATATTGCTGGTATATATTTAGCATTTTTAACATTATTAAAATATAAAATGTTATTTGTAGAATCCTTTTTTAAAATTTTTTCTTTTAATAAAACGAATTTTGAAATAGAAAACATAAAAAAGTATTCTTTACCTAATTTTTGCTTATTTCCATTAAGCAGGTTTTCTACTAATTCTCTAGATAATTTTATTAAATTTTTCATTATTTTACTCCTTTATCAGTATTCTTGGTAATAATCCATTCACCTTTTTTAGTAGCACCAGTTCTTTCAATTAATCCCATTTCTATAAGAGTTTTTATATTTCTTTGAATAGTTCTAATATTAACACCTAGTAGTTTTGACAATGCCTCTTGAGTAATAGTTGGTGAATCAAGCATTAAATTAATAATAGATTTTTGTGTTTCAGTTAATTCTTTATTTTCTTTTGTATCTTCTCTAAACTTATCTTTATTAAATGGAAATGTAACTCTAATAAAATTAGGAAAGAATTCAAATGATTTTTTATCATAGCTTTGAAGTATTCTTATTATACCTGTACCCATTTGTTCAACTAAATCTAAATCATTAAATACTTTCATTAGTTCTTTATTTTTGGGTAATGAATATCCTTCTAAAAACTCTTCTTTCGTAGTATATGGTTGAATACCTCCGTTTGATGATATAACTAATCTATCGCTAAACATTTCAAACTTTGGAGCATATTCATTTGACCAATCATTATGAACGATGGCATTAACTACTGCTTCTCTTACTGCTGCAAAATCATACATTTTAATTTCTTTTCTTTCGGGATATTCTATTTTAGTGAATATCCTGTTTTCAATTTCAATCTTATTTAAAATATTCTTTGTTGCCTTAACTATAGAACAATTACCAAAGTCTTCATTTTCAATTAAATCAACTGCATTAGTTCCTTCATATTTACCAAATCTAATAGATATAGTATTATTATCAGCTAATAAATAAGCATTATAATTATATTTACCATCCTCGGTATATAAGTCTAACTGTTTTAAAAAGTTATTATTAATATTAAAACCTTTTTCTTCATAATATATTTTTAATTGGCTAAAAGTTAAATCTTGTTTAGGAGATACTATATTTCTTAATAATGTTCTAGTTCTCTTATTTACTCTATTATTAATTATATCGTATGGCATACTTTGTATTGAACTACCAACTCTAATAAAACAACTATCAGGAGTCAATCCCATACCTTTGATATAATATGGATCTTCACTACCTTTTGCAATGATAATTTTAATATATTTCTTATTATTTTCTTCTAATACAACTACATCATAAAGTCCTAATGTTGATGGCATAATATTATCTTTTATTCTATCTTTAATAGTTCGTTGTAGTAAATCAATATTACTATTTATACCAACAATATCGCCTTTATCATTAACCCCAATATAAATATTGCCACCATTAGTATTCAAGAATGAAATAACTTCTTCTTCAAACTTATCTGTTAATTTAACTTTAAATTCATTTCTTACATCTTCAATTATATCTAACATAATTTAACTCCTGATTCTTGTAATCTAATTATACCATGTCGTAAGAAATGTCGCAAGAAAATGTCGCAAGAAAGTTATTAAATTTCCTTGTAATTTCCTGGTATTTTCCTAGTAAAAATTTTTAATAACATGATTATTTGTTGTAAGAAATGTCGCAAGAAAATGTCATAAGAAAATATTATTTAAAATCTCGAATATTTAGACATTATTGCAATATCATGTATTAAACTTTCGAAAGACTCTTGCGTCCAAAATCTTGGATGCATATATCCATGATCAACGCTATTTCTATTATCTCCACTATCTAAATCAGTAGAATTCTCAAAGTATTTTTCAATTTCATCTAATTTTTCCATATATTCTAAATTTTTATTATTTTCTTCTTTTGCTAATTTTATTAAACACAATCCAACTTTTCTTCGCTTTGGATTTCCATTTTCATCTAGTAATTCTCTACCATATTCTGAAGTTGTACTTCTAATTAATTCTTCAAGGTAAGCATATGCAAATGGTGTTAATACAGAATATGATTCTGGAATTTTTTCATAAATATTTTTAACGACTAGCCAATCTGGAGCCCAATTCCAATAATGAGCATAATATAATATCTCTTGAAAATCATTTGTTATATTCATTTTTAATTCTCCACATTAATTTATTTCTTACTTTTATTATAAAAAGTAGATTCAATAGGATGATGAGTAATTTTTTCTTCTTCACATTTATAAATAGTTTTTGCTCTAAATTCTTCTATTTTATCATCAATATTATCACAAAAATCTGCGTATATAATATCCCATTCGCGGTCTTTCTCTTTTTTCTTTTCCATTCTAAATAACTTATTTTGATTTTCAAATAAAATACTTAATAAAACATCAGGTCTATTAGCTTCACCATTTCTATAAAGTTCAAAATGATAACAAACACATTCTTTTAAGTCATTATACATATTTCGCAATGGTTCATAAATATTTTGGTGCAATTTTAAATATTCTGATTTGCCAGTAAAAAATTGTACATCACCTAATAAATTGTTAAATTCAAGAAAAGTGTAATTATTTAGATTTAAGTATTCGTCTATTATTTTTTCTAATTTCTCTAATATTTTTTCTCTTTCACTATTTATTAATGAATCTATATAAGATTTAATTTCTTTTTTGGGGATTTTTTTAATTGATACTTTATTATATTCAAGCAAATAATTATAAAACTTATCATATGCATCGTGTTTATCTCCAAAAATCATTTTATCTTCTTCAGTTTGTCTAAATAACCATTCATTTATATAGTTAATCAATAGATCATTATCTATATAAGAATTCATTGGTTTTATTTTATGCAATTGTATATTAAGTTTTCTACTTTCATTCCATATTTTTTCTAAGAGTTGTGTTTTTGCAACTCTATATTCAGTAATTGAAACTAAAAATACTACAAATGAACTACCAAATAGTCCAAGAGATATGTTATAAATGTATTCATACCAAATATTTTCATTGCATTTATTCATAAAGAAAAATATAGAAAATAATATAAGAGAAACAGAAGATATTAGTATTGATAACTTCAAGGTTTCACATTTTGTCTTCATTCTAAACCTCCCAACTAAATTCAAGAAAATCTATAATAAGATTATACAATATTTTAGTGAAATTCACTATACATCCATTGATTTTTTATGATAAAACATATATAATTTATTTAGTTGATTTAATCAAGCAACTTTTGGAGTATAATTTTTCGAATATAAGTAAAGTTATCGCTCCAAATTGAAACTTAATCCCTAACAAAGGGATTTTTTTAATGTAATTTTATTTCATTTTGTTTAAGTCTTAAAAATCATAATAAAATAAAATGGCTAACAATAAAGGATAACCAAATTATATTATGAATTATTTATTTTCTTCTCTTTCAGAATAATATTCTGGTACATCTGGAATAGAATTTATTCCGTCTACTATTTGATTTAATACCTCATGTAACTTTAATGGATTTATTTTAGGTAAATCTGATACTTCTATCTTATCTTTTCCAAGCATTGTTTTTAAAGCTATTGTAAGCATTCTTATATCATATTGCCCTTTAAAAAGTGGTACAATAGGCTTATCTAATGATACATTTTATATACTGCTGTCATTGCTGTTCTAACACTTGTTTCAACAGTAAATACAGCATCTCCTTCTAGTTCTACAAATTGACCTATAAATGCTTAATTTGAAACACTATTTGGAATAATTTCTGATCTATCACTAATTTTTCTAGGCATAAATTGACTTGTTATATATGGCATAACTGTAGGAATTGCTATTAAATGACTAATAATCTCTTTCACCATATAATCCTCCCCATAAACAATCCCTATTTTTTTCTTCTTGATCTGGATAGTAATTTCTATCGTATACCATAAATGAGAATTCCTAGTCAGAGTCTTTAACAGTTACTGCACCACCTGTACATATTTAATATCAACAACAAAATTATATTTTGAAATTGAAAAGATTGATAGTTCACATTTTTAAGATGTGTATAAACTTTAACAATGTTTAAATATTTGTTAAAACTATTTTCTATAAAAAGTAAACCTATTTTAATCAAGTTTTAAATGTAGAACCAATCATTATGCAAGACAAATTTTACAAATATTAAGAAAAAAACTTAATGTTGTAAAATAACATTAAGTGTCCAATTTGTATTACTTTTGTCTTATAAATTAATTTTTATATTTTCTTTTTTTGAATCTTCAATTTTAAATAGCTCTTGTTTTTTGAAAGCAAATAACTTAGCAATAATATTAGACGGAACAGATTCTACTAAATTATTGTATGAAGTTACAGCATTATTATAGCTTGTTCTTGCAAATACCAACTTATTTTCTATTTCATGAAGACTATTTTGAAGACTTAAAAATTCTGTATTTGCTTTTAAGTCTGGATATGCTTCTGCAAGCATCATTATATTATTAAACTTCTTATCTATATTTTCTGTTTCTTCAATACTAAATCCATGATTATTATATGATGATCTTAATTTAGTTAAATCTTCTAATGTCTTAGATTCATGTTTAGTATATCCTTTTACTGTTTCAACAATGTTTGGTATTAAATCAAATCTTTGATTAAGTAATACATCTATTTGAGAAGTCGCTTCTTTTACTCTATTTCCTTTTCTTATAAAATTATTATAAATTGCTATTATGCCTCCTGTTATAATTATTACTACTATTAAACATATATTTATTAACATAATACACCTCCTACTTTGTTTCTATAGTTACTTTATTTACATAACCATTGGTATCATAATCTAAAGATATTTCATATTGTTGAAGTTTATATCCATTGAAATCTTTTAGATTATTTTTTATTTTTCTTATATTTTCTGCATCAGTTCCATAAGTAGTATTATCAAAAATCACTTCAATTAATTGAGTAGTATTTTTCTTGTTGTTTTCTACAATTTTGTCTATTGCCATTCCAGTTGCAGTTCCACCCTTTGTACCTTGATAAAATTCAAAAGTGGAATTAAAGCTATTTTTACTAATTTCTTGTTCTCTTTCTTTTTGTTCTTGTTCTTGACGCTCTTGTTCTTCCTTTATTTTTTCTTCAATTTCTTTTTGACGCTTTTCTACTTCTTCTTGTTTTCTTTTTATTTCTTCTTTTGTTTTATTGGCTTCTTCTTTATTTTCATCTATTTTAGTTTTTATAGTTGTACCCACTCTGTAAGTTAGAGTAACTAGAGATACTATGAAAATTACTATTACAATATATAAAATTATTTTTCTGTTTCCCAAATCATTTTTGCTTTCTTTTCTTATATCATTCATTTTTTTCTCATTATCTAAAGATATTTCATCGTTAGTTAATGTTTCTAAATCCACTTCAAATAACTTACTTATTTCTTTTAGTTTATCAACATCTGGCTTTGATTGGCCTAATTCCCATTTTGATATAGTTTGTCTTGTTACATTAAGACGTTCTGCCAATTGTTCTTGTGATAACATAGTTTTTTTTCTTAACAATATTAATTTTTCATAAAATTTCATACATACCTTCTCCTTTTTTTGTATATTTTATCAATTCAAATATAATAAGTCTAGCAACTAATGATGGAACTTTAGCAATTTTCTTTGACATTTTCGCAACAGTGCAGTAAACTTTAGCTCTTTTAATCATCGTTAGACTTTATTACTTTAAATTAATTATAGCACAAAAATTATATATTTTAATAATTTTTTTATTTTTCGTTTTAATGTTTAAAACAACTTTTATTTATGTTTTAGTAAGTTTATTTTAATTAAACTTCTATAATAATTTACAACATTTTATTTTTTTAAAAATTTATATTTATATTAAAATAAAACAACTTACAAATTTATATTTTGTAAGTTGCTATGTTTATTTAAAGATTACTTTCAGAAATATTTTTTTACCTTTTTGTAAAAATAATGAATTATCTTGTAAATCTTTAGTAGTAACTCGTTGTTCTATGGACTTAACTTTATTCTTATTTAAGGAAATTCCATTTTGTTCTATTAATCTTTTAGCTTCAGATTTTGATGATGCTAATTTTGTTTCCACTAATAAATCAACAATATTTATATCTAGTATTTCTTTTGAGATAGTTATTGATGGCATATTTTCAGAAACGCCTTGATTTTTGAATAATTCTTCAGCTGTTTTTTGAGCTTTAATTGCTTCTTCTTCACCATGAACTAACTTTGTTACTTCGAATGCTAATATTTTTTTAGCTTCTCGAATATCTTCGTTACAGATTTTTTTAATATCTGTTATTTCCATTCTTGTAAAAAATGATAAGCTTCTTTCAACATCTTCATCGAATGAATTCATCCACGCTTGGAAAAATTCAAATGGTGTTGTTTTATCTCTGGATACCCATAATGTTCCCGTGGCAGTTTTTCCCATTTTTTCTCCATCTGCTTTAATAAGTAAGGGACAAGTCCAGCCAAATAATGGATCAATTTTCTTTCCTTCACTAAATCCTATTTTACGAGAAAGATCAGCTCCTGCTAAGATGTTACCCCATTGGTCTGAGCCACCTATTTGAAGTCTACATCCAAACTCTTTATTTAAATGAACAAAGTCAAATGCTTGCATTAACATATAACCCATTTCTAAAAATGTTAATCCACCATTTTCTAATCTTTTTTTGTAACAATCTGCTGCAAGCATATTATTAACATTAAAATGAACTCCGATATCTCTCATAAAATCAACATATGTTTTATCACAAATCCAATCGGCATTATCCACTATAATTGCCGGATTATCTCCATCTGTTTTTACAAATCTTTTAACTAATTCTTTAACCTCTTTTTTATTATGAGCAACCTCTTCTTTAGTAAGCATCTTTCTCATATCACTTTTTCCGGTGGGGTCTCCGATTAAAGCAGTTGCTCCCCCAATTAATATGATTCCATGATGACCAAAATCTTGTAACCATCTAAACATTGTTAAGGCAAAGAAGTGTCCAATGTGTAAACTATCGGCTGTTGGGTCTATTCCTAAGTAAAAAGTCATAGGCTCCCCATTAACTAAATTAATTATCTCATTTTCATGAGTTAAATCTTTTACATATCCTCTTTCTTTAAGGATATCAAATAACTTTTTTCCATTTTTTTATTCCTCCTTGGTTATTTGTATAGTTAATTAAATTACAATCATCAAAGTAATAATAGTAATAGTCGCTATCCATACAAATCACCTCCTTCGAATAAAAAAAGAGCAAACATCCAAAAGGACGAATTGCTCGTGGTACCACCTTTATTTGTAATAATAGTTTATTACCTCTTGTTGATAACGGATACTATCCGATTTAAAATCATCATTTGTAATTCATTATTTTACTTTTACTTGTTTTCACCAATCACAAGCTCTCTAAAAAACATTTAAAATAATTACTTCGAATGAATCGCTTTTTAATTAACTAATAAGATTATAATATAATTTATGTGAAAATGCAAATGATGATTTTAAAATACTACATAATAAATAGAAATTAAAACAATTTTTAACTACTTTTTTTAATTTTTGGAAAATAATTTTTTACTTTGTTTAATTACCCATTAATTTATCTTGTACGCTCAATTTTTTTATTATATAATAAATTTAGGAAAGGAGTCTTATGGAAGAGAAATTTAATGTTGGAAATCCAACGAAAGAAAACATAGATTATGCTTTTAAAAATTTAATATACTACGTTACTGCTTCAACTCAATTTGATTTATATAAAAAACAAAAAGAAAATTTTGAAAATGTACTGTTGGAAATTAATTCTATTTTAGCTATATATGTAAATAAAGATAGTTTAGTTTTTATAAGTGAAGAAGAATTACAAAACATAAAATATGATTTAATTGATCTAGATAGTGAAACAAAATCATTGAAATCTTATTTTGCTGAATGGTCTTTATTATGGTTAGATGCAATTATATCATTAAGAATATCAGAAATCAGAATTGGAGGTATTATTAATGGCGGGTAAAGATAAATACGGAAATTACGTAAATGATAAAGGAGTTACAATAAAAATTACTACAGATAAAAATGGAAATGATCATATTAGTTTTTATGGCAGTGAAGTGGATAAACCACATGATGCGGCTCATGTAAATATTAATTATGATAAAAGTTCTTGGAGTTCTACAACGCATGGTCCTGATAAAAGTGATACAAATTCGGGGGCTGGCGGTTGTTATTTAACTACAGCTTGTATGAAACATTTACAAGAACAATTTAATGATAATTGTTATGAGTTAACAGTTTTAAGATGGTTTAGAGATAATTTTGTTTCACAAGAAGATATAAATTATTATTACGAAGTTGCTCCAATAATTGTTGAGAGCATTAATAGTGAAGAAAAATCAGATATTATTTATGATTACATTTATGATAATGTAATTGATTACTGTATTTTACAAATCGAACAAGGCAATTATGATAAAGCATATAATAGGTATAAAAATAGTATTGTAATATTAGAAAGACAATTTACAAAACCTTTATTGCAACAAAGACTAGTAAAAACATTAAAAAAAGCTATTATATGATTAAAAATTATGTTTAAAAAACGTGATTTAATATAATAAAACACAAAAATGATTCTATTCTATTTAAATTAATAAATAACTTAAAAAACTATCAAAATAAACCTTGATAGTTTTTAATTTACTTATTTTTTTCTTAAGATTATGGCTATAAAATTTAAATATTTAAGTGCTCCAGCATCTATTGCTTTTTTATCATTTTTGGCATATTCATTATCACAATTAATCCAGTCATTCCAACATTCTTCATTACTTTCCATTTCATAAATAGAAATTATTTCACTATTTTGTGATTTTGAAATAATGTTTTTCCAATAATCAATATATGAATCTGTATAATCTTCATTAATTAGTAATAAACAATTCTTTCCAATGAAATCTTTTAATTTATTATTTGAGTTATCTTTAACATTTAATTCTAATTTATTATTTGTTAAATCATCTAGACTTACTTTAAATATTTTGGATAGTTTTTGGCTTGTAATATATCTGGTGTTGTTTGCCCCAGTTCCCAGTTAGATACCGTTTGTCTTGTTATATTTAATTTGTCTGCTAAAGATTCTTGAGATAATCCTTTTTTTTCTTAATAATAATATTTTTTCATTTATATTTATAAAAATTTCTCCTTCATGTTTTAAGTATATCAAAAACTATTTAAATTGCTAGCAAATATCTTTTGAAGATTGTAAAATTTATTTAACATATGAATCTTTAAAGCAAATAAATTTTATAATTCTACGATATTAACTTTATTTCCATGTTCTTTTATAATATTTATTAAGTCTTCAACTTTTAAATAAATTGTGGCAGTATTTTCATTTGGATGAACACCGATTATTTTTTTATTTTCTAAAAATTCTTTATCTAAATAAAATGTGACCTTTAAATTCTTATCATTTAAAAGCCCTAAAGGTGTTACAGAACCAGGTATTAAGTTTAAGATACTCATTAAATCTTCACTTGATGCAAAACTTAAACGTCTTGTATTATTATTGTTTGAAAATGTTTTTAAATCCACTTTTTTGTTTCCTTTAACTGTAATAAGATAATAATTTCTTTTTTTGTCATCTCGCACAAATAAGTTTTTAGCATCGTATTTCGGATAAGGAACATTTATATCTGATAATTCATTCATATTAAAAACTGCTTTATGTTCTGCTATCTCAAACCAAATATTTTTACTTTTTAAAAATTCGTATACTTCTTGTTTATTCATTATTTTTTCTCCTTACAAATGGCTAAAACTTTTCTCATTGTATTGGCAGTTCTTATTGTAATTCTATCTTTTATATTTGTGCTTGCTGTTTTTATCCACCAGTTTGATTTACGATAGCTTTTTAAATCAAATGACCAAAATATTGAATTTTTATAATTATTTATTTTATCAATACCTTCACTTGGTAAACCTATTTCATCATAAACATCTTTATATTTAGTCGGAGGCATTATAAATATCAAATTATCATACATTTCTTTATTATCGGTTCCCCACCACTTCGGAGCATTATTTAATATATCTTCTAACTCAGTTTCATTTAAAACAAAAACAGGTATATCTAAATTAAAATTATCTTTTATAATTTCAGAAATATTTTTAGCTATATTTTCTTTATTATTTAAGCTAGTTTCAAATATTACATTTCCACTGTTAAGATGGGGTGTAACGTTTTGATAGTTATTTTCTTCTAGTACTTTTTTTAACTCTTTCATTACAATTTTGTTTTTACCACTTATATTTACTCCCCGAAGCAAAGCAATATATTTCATATTTCATCACACTCGAAATAAGTATAACATATTTTTCTTTTTTTAAAAACATGATATACTAGTTAAAGATAAGGAGACGTTTATGAAGAAAATAATTTTAATAGTTTTAGTAAGTAGTATGATTTTGTTCGGAGCAACTGGATGTAATAAAGAAAAAGAAGAAAAAAATAAGACAACAAATAATATAAATGCTAGTGAAATGCTTGATACTATTATTAATAATGGACCGGAGTTATCATCAATTCCATTTGATTATATTAAAGCTAGTCAAGGGATATATGATGAATTATTAGATAATCCTAAAGAAACATTTGAATATGCAATTAAAGATTTAATTGAAACAGATGCTAGTAATGGATTAAAGAGTTATTTAGAAGCTTTATTGTGTTTAGAAATTAATAAGAACTTTGAATATGATTTTGAAAGTGCAAAAGATTTTTTAGATCATTATAAAGAATTCTTATTGGATAAAAGTAATAATTTTAATGAGTATGATAAATATGCTTTAAAACTAATAAAAGATAACTAATTTTAATACGCTTAGTTATCTTTATTTTTTTTATAAAATTTCTTCTTTTTTATTAATATTAGCATTGTAATAATCTGTTGGTAAATTGCCTGATAATCTATTAATTTCAAAATCTATAAAATAGTTACTTGGATTATTTTCATCAATTAATAAATCTACTAATCCATCTTCATCAGAAAGTTTTTTATCATGTCTAGCATCCCCTTCTAAAGTAATCACTGATCCAGATGGAAGTGTATACTCAACTATAGGTTTAAAAATTGTTTTATTATTTACAACCATCCCAGTTTCTTCCATATGATATGGCAAATTTTTTACTAGTTTACCATTCATATTTAAACTTTTAATTACTTTAAGCCTTTTATTTACTTTGTGAATGCCTACTACTCCGATTAAAATGAATATAATTGGTAAGAAAACTCCGATTAATAGAAATTTATTGCTATTTTTTGTATATTCAGACATACATTTTAATGGTTCTTTTGAATCATAATAAACAGTTTTATTGTCAGTTCCCGGATAAACACTTGATGAAGAATTTGATGAACATGAATATTCAATTCCATTTACTTCATAATAATAAATTGGTGAATACATGGTTGTACCATCGCTTATATGAGAGCTTATTTCCACTTTTGTTGAAGTTGTGCTAGCATCCAAACTTTTAAGTTTTAAATAACTGCTAATATAAACACTTCCAAAAATTAGCATAAAAGCTAAGCCAAATATTAAAAAAATTAACCAAAAATTTCTACCTTTCTTTACATATTTAGTATTAATATCGTACATAACTCACACTTCCTTATCTTTAAATATATTTTATCATACACTTTGATAAAATTCTAGTTATATTTCCTGTTAATTTGTAAAGTAATAAAGTATAATTAAACATGAAAGAAGGAAATATTATGAATCAAGAAAAAATTGGAAAATTTATTTTAGAATGTCGAAAAAATAAAAAGTTAACACAATCTGAACTTGCTGAAAAATTGGGTGTTACGGATAAATCAGTTAGCAATTGGGAAAATGGCAGAAATATGCCTGATTTATCTTTATTTAAACCATTATGTAAAATATTAGATATTTCTATCAATGATTTAATAAGTGGAGAAAAAATAACTGATGATAAGTATCAAGAAAAATTAGAAGAAAATATTATTACTACGATAGATTATACTAATAAAAAAGTATTAGTTAAAAATAATACTATTGGAATAATACTAATTACTTTCGGAGTAATAATGGCAATAACAGCAATGTCTATTTTTCCAAGTGAAAGTTCATGGGGAAGCATTTATTCAATATTTGGAGCTTTAATATCTATGTTGGGCATTATAGTTTTAATAAAAAGATTAAATCTAGCAAAAAAAATTATAATTAGTGCAAGTTGCTTTGTTTTATTTATATCAATGTTATTTATAATAGATTATATAAGTGTTATAAATATTAAACAAGCACCAAGGTTTTCAATTTTAAAAATATCAAGTGATACAACAATTTATTATGATACATTATTTTATGATGTAATAAGATGCAATAAAGATACTAAAGATGAATATTATAAAATAATAAAAAATAATAATTATGATAAAGAAAATATTCAAAAGTATTGTAAAAAGATTAGTTCAAAATAACCGAACTAATCTTTTTTGTCACTGTAAATGTCACTGTAAAATTTTAAATACTTTTTTTATTTTTCCAAATCTCACACAGATTGATGTTAATCCATCTCTTTTTTTACCCAAAATTTTATCTGTTTGGTCCGCAACACCAACAAAACTAGATTTCATAAAATGAGTAAATATTAATTCGTGACTGTTAATATCATTTTTATATTTATAACAAAAGTCTCTGATTGGAGCACATATATTAAAAACCCAGATTGGACTCACAATATATACTTTTTTATATTTTTTTAAATCAATTTTAATATTTTCAATATCCATTCTCCATTTGTGCATTCCAAATCTTCCACACCACCAAAAACCTAATGTTCCATCAGTTTTATCTTTGGTTTTTAACTCTATTAAAGTAGCACCAAGTTCATTAGCTTTTTCACAAGCAATCTTTTTGGTATACCCCATTCTAGAAAAATATACCACTACACTTTCTTTGTTTTTATTTATGTTTTTATAGTCATTGATATCAAAAACAAATTCTGATTGTGTATAAAATATTACTGTTATTAAGCCTATTATAAATTGCAATAAACCTATTATAAAATAACTTATTGATAAAAAATTAGATGGTAAAATAATAAATTGAATAGTTATCCACACCATTAAAGTTATGCCAAATATAGTTCCAAGAATGAAACCTATTTTTTTATCTTTAATTATTAAGTAGGATGCAAGTAAGTTAGATATACCATTTACAATAAGTAAAGATATTCCTGAAAATATATAATTTTGAAAAAGAATATCACTAAATGGAAGTACACTAAGGTAAGGAAGTAATGTATCCATATGTAGTAACTTTCCTGCTGGATCTATAAACATGCAAATACTTCCATATAATGCACCAATACCAACAAACAAACACCAAAATAATAATTTTTTTTAGTTCTTTTATATCTCATTTTTACCTCTTTACAAAATATTTAAGACATCTAAATTTACAACTTTTCCTGTTTTATAATTTTCTATGCACCATAAGAACTTATCGTCTTTTTCAATTAATCCCCCAATCACTATGTTAGGTATTTAATCACATCCTTCATGCTAGAAAACCGAGCAAAATTTCACTTGGTTTTACTTTATCAAATTATTTTTTAGACAATATGGCACTACTTCATTTTTTAATGTATTTGATAATATATCTGTACCAATACTACTTTCATACCACATAAAATTTTCTATTTCTTCTGATAAACTTAAAGTACCATCAAGCGGTCCATTATATTTAAATACATAAAAATGTATCGGAGTTTTTCCATCACTTGTTGCTATTTCATCAAATTCCATCACTAACTCAAATAGCGATTCATCAAAAATAGCATTACTTCCTAGTTCTTCATGACATTCTCTTTTAGCTGCTTCAAGTGGGGTTTCTCCATCTTCTACTCTTCCACCAATCATTTGATATGTTGGTCTCTTCCTTGGTTTATCAATTAATAATTTATTATCTTTAAAAAACATTGTACCCACAACATTCATATTCTCACCTTATTTCCATATTTATTACATTATGATTGCTATCACATGTAAAAATCATATTTACTTTTTCATCACGCATATATTTAATTAAATCATGATCCAGTAAATGCGTAGTTGCTAGTCTTTTTTCTTCCGCAATTAACTTTTTTATTGGTACCCAACAAGCATAATTTTCAGGAAACTCTTGAGGTGTACCATCTATTTTACTTGCAATATATGTTTTTATAGCATATTTTTTATCCTCAGTTGGATAAATAATTTCTATCTTTCCAATACATTTAAGTTCATCAACATTCATCCCTGTTTCTTCTTTAAATTCTCTTTGGCATGCTTGTACTTCCGATTCACCATCTTCAATTTTTCCACCGGGAATGTCAAAAAAATCTTTGTTGATTTCCTTATATCTTATATACATAATTTTATCATCTTTTATGACAAATACTCTGACTGCATATCTAGTTGTCATTTTTTTCTTTTTTTCGCATTTCTAATTCTTTTATAAATACTTGAAATTTAGGAAATGCGCTTTTAATACGACGGTAAAGGACAGTATTATCTTGGAACCATTTTTCAATATATTGTTTTATTTTTTCTGTGTTATCTTTTCTTTCACTTTTAATTTTACCTTTTATCTTAAATAAAATATATGTTGATATAACATTATCAATTATATAAATAATAAATAATGTAAATGCTACCCACAATAGAGCTGTTGGTGATAACTTATCAACAAGTTTTATTACTGCTGGATGTAATACATAAATTATTAATGATGCAAGTAAACCAAAAGGTATCATTGTTTCTAAACAAATTCTTCCATTAATGTTAAACTTTTTGTTTGAATAATCCCACCATCTAACATTATATATTTTTTCCATAAAATAACTGGTAAAATATTCAAGTAATGAACATATTAAAATAGATTTTAAAAATACTCCGAGTATATCACTAGTATCTTTGCCAACTACTAGAATAATTGCCAAACATCCCCATCCATATATTGGACAATATGGGCCTATTAAAAATCCACGATTTATAAATTTGTGCTTATTCCATAGAGAAACACACACCTCCATAAACCAACCTAAAAATGAATAAATAATAAAATATAAAAAATATTTACATACGATTTCCATTTATTTTCACCTCATTGTAAGTATAACATATATTTTTTATATTTAAAAGTAAACAAAAAATAAAGTGCAAAATATGCACTTTACAAATATGATTTCCAAGACTTAATTTGAAATTCTAATAATTCTAATAGTTCTTCAGCTAATTTTTCAACTTTAGAATCAATATTATTATTTAATATTTCTTCTACTTTAATGATTCCTTTGTTTGTTCCTTCGGTTAGCATTTTAGCTATTTTAGCATCATCACATTTAATTAATTCTATTCCCGTATAAATTTCATTAAACGTTTTTATGATTATGTTTATTTCCGTAGGTTTTTCCCCTAGTTCATTTAACATATTAGTTATATCCATCTTATTAACTTGATATTTTTTCTTGGCATCACTCATTGTTTTAGCTAAAGTTTTATCTTCAATGTGTCCTTTTACCTCATCAATGCCAATCATTCCCATTGTAACTATTTTATATAGTTCATTTAATGCTGTTATATCGTCCATTTAAAAATCACCCATTTATATTATGAGTGATTTTTTATAAATTATACCTCTTGAACAACTGCAATGATCATTGGTTTACATTCAGTTAAATCATAAAGATATCTACTTAATTCTTCTCTGATTTCTACTTTTATTTGATTAAAATCTATGTATTTCGGAGTAATATTTCTATTAATTATTGCTTCACATATAACTTTTATTTCATTTATCATATCTTGTGAATCTTTAACATAGATAAATCCACGAGTAGTTACCTCAGGTCCCACTAATAAGACTTTATCTTTTTTATCCACTGTGGCACTTATTAATACAATACCATTTTCTGATAGCATTTCACGGTCTTTAATAACTAAATCCCCGATATCATCATTACTTGTTCCATCTATTAAGACATCATCTACTTTAATTCGAGCAAAATTATCTATTAAATTACCATCTTCAAAAGTTACAACATCACCATTTTGTTTTAATAAAATGTTAGAATCAGGAATTCCTAAATGGCTTGCTAAATTGGCATTATTAACCATGTATCTATATTCTCCTTTTACAGGCATATAGAATTTTGGATTAATTAATTTAATCATAAGCATTAAATCTTCACGAGAAGCATGATGTAATATTTCTTTTTCTTTATCAATCGTTTCTATATCACATCCAAATTTTGCAAGTTCATTTTGTAGTTTAACTAATACTTTTTCAGTACTATCATAACGAGGTTCTGCAAAAACAATAGTATCTGTTGGTTTTAGAGTAACAAACTTATCATAACCATTTAATATTTTATTCATGTTTGCATATGGTGTAGTTCTATCATCCATTACTAAAAGGATAGCATTTTCATCATTGATATTTGATAGATCTCCGAGAATATCTTCATTAAAACTCATATATCCTTCTTTATGAGCAAAGTTAACTACGTTTTGTAATCTTTTTCCCATTAAAATTATTTTTCTATGTGAGTTAGCTGCAGCTTCGAATATTTCTGCGATGGTATATAAATGTGTTGGTAAAACTGAAAAAATAATTCTTTTATCATGATGTTTTATAACATCACTAAAAAAGTTTACTAATCTATGTTTTGGAGATGTATGCCCATTTTTTTCTGCAAAAGATGATTCACATAATAAACATAAAACTCCTTGTTTACCAATATAGGCAATTTTACCAATATCCATATCATATGCTCCTTGCATACTTGGATCTATTATAAAATCTCCAGTATAACAAATTGCTCCATCTTTAGTATTTATTACATACATGACAGAATCTGGGCACGAATGGGATACAGCAATTGGAAAAATAGAAACTGTTCCAAAATTAATCTTTTTATGTGGTTTTATTAAAACTATATTATTTTCATTTACGCCATCTTCGGTAAGTTCAAATTTTGTATATTTAGTAGCATATACTTTTAGCGTTGGTATATCTTTTAATAAATCTTTTACTGCCCCCATGTTTTCTGGATGACCATGGGTTATAAATAACCCTTTAATTCTTTTTTTGTTTTTAACTAAATAACTAAAATCAGGCATTATATAATCAATTCCAAGTAAGTTACCACTTGCAAACTTAATACCTGCGTCAAATACGTAAATATCATTATCTACTTCTATTATATAGGAGTTCTTTCCACTTTCTGATAGTCCTCCCAAACCAAAAATCTTTATTTTACTCATATATTATCACCTTCAATTTTAAAAAAATAAGTTCTTCGGTAAGCTAATTATACCAAAAAACTTAATTTAAATCAATCTCTTTCTTCACTTAACATTTTACTTAATCTTATTATATCTAAATCTTTATATATGATACTATTAATTAATATTTTAATATTTTTTACATCCATACTTTTATCAATATAATATATATCTCCGGATTCAATGTTGTTTTTTATGTCAATAAATGTATTATTATTTACTATCTTATTAGTTTTAACTAAATATTTATTATTTTTTCTGCATAATTTTTCATTACTTTTCGAAATATAACAAATGTGAGTATTGGTACTATATTTATTAATTAAATTTTCTACATCATTATATTTGTCTACTTCATTATTAATCTGTTCTAATTTTTCTGTTTTATTAAATGTTTTATTATCTATGAGTATACTTGCATCAATTTTATTTTCATTAAAATAATCTATTAGTTTTTGGTTAAACTCTAAAACAAATGCAACACTTTTTTTATCTTTATTTCCTCTTTCTACGACTTTATCTTTATTATTTTCTAAAGTTACGTCAGGATATGAAGTGTCATATATTAAGTAATATGAGTTAAAAGCATTTAATTCTTTCATATTATAAAAACTATTTTTAATATTAACACTTTTTCCATTTAAACCAGGTACTATAGTGTCATTTTCAATAAAAGCATCTATGGCTTTCTCATTATAATGAGTGGATTCATCTTTTATATTTTGATATAATTCATTTTTTTCAAGTGTTAAATTTGCTATTTTTTCTGTATAAAAAAAACTAAATGCGGCGATAGCTAGTATTCCAAGATTTCTAAAATGTTTCATATTTAATTCACCTAATAAAATATATGCTGTAGGTAAAAGAAGATGTTACTTCTTTTAAAAATTAACTTAACAACACTCAATGATATTTTCAAAACTGCTTTCATCATCGGTATTTTTATTTTTGCTGGTAGTTACAAATGATATTTTTTCGGCGATTACTTCAGTAATATATTTTGTTACATTTTTATCATCAACATAACTTCTATTTTGAAGCCTTCCTTTTATTCCTAAAATATCTCCGCGGTGACAAAACTCTTTAGTATTCGATGCTAATCCATTCCAAAGAACACATCTAAAAAAATCAGTTTCATATTTACCATCAACATTTTTAAAATTTCTTTGAACTGCCAATGTTATAATAGTTCTTTTTTTTGTATCATCATATTCTTCTATTTTTGGATCTTCAGTTAGTCTACCAACAAGTATAATTTGATTAATCAAGTTAATTCCTCCTTTCTTAATCACTTTAACAATTTTTGATAAACAAAGCAAATTAACAATTTTCGAAAAATTAATTATTTTTTTTAAAATTTTAATATAAATCATTTATTTTTTTAAAAAATAATAAGCAATTTTTAAAATTAGTAGAAAATATAATATTGTAATTTTTAGTTTTTTTTGGTAAACTTATGTTGATACTAGGAGTTGAGTTTCATGGAAGCAATAATGGATTATTCAAAAACATTAAGTAACTATCAAAAAAACTATCCAAATTTAGCAGAATTTACTTATGATGCAAATTCGGATTGTTTAGTTTATGAAGGAAATTTTATTAAACTTAATGGATATGGTTTAAGTAGAATTGATCCAGTATTTTTCAATTTAAATCCAGAAGATATTTTTACTTATTTGAAAAATGCTTTTTATAGAAATGATGAGTACTCAATGCAAATAATTAATTTAACTAATCAAATTGTTATTACTGAAGAAGAACAACAATTTATTTATAATTTTGTTAACCAATATTTTTTAAGATTAAATATTTATGCTTCCAATAGAAATGTTTTTGATAAATATTTTGATAATGATAGTATTAAAGCTTTTATGAAAGAAATAAAACAATCAAAAAATATAATTGATAAAGCTAAAGAAATTGGATCACAAAATGAATATTCTGTATATGGTATGATTTTATCTCAATATAATAATGAATTAAATAGTATGAATCAAAGTCAAGGTTTAGATAATGGAGTTTCTTTGACAAGAGCTAAACCTGGATTTTCTGGATACAGTGAATTTCAAAATAATGAAAATTATTTAAAACAATTACAAGAATCACAAAAAATGAATATGGCTGGTTATACAAGTATCATTCTAATTGTTGCTTCTGCTTTAACTTTTGGAATGTATCTAGCTTTCCAACTATTAAAATAACAGAGTTTTTACTTACTCTGTTTTTCATTTTTTATTTTACCAAATCGACGATCTCTTTTTTCATATTCTTTAATTGCTTCTTCAAGAGATTCTGGTGTAAAATCAGGAAAATAAGTTTTAGGAAAATAAAATTCTGCATATGATAATTGCCACAACATAAAGTTACTTATTCTATTTTCTCCACTTGTTCTTATTAAAAAATCTACATCAGGAAGATCATTATAAAGATATTTTTTAAATAGTTCTTCATTTATGTCTTCAACTTTAATTTCTTTATTTAATACTTTTTCAGATATTTTCTTTGTAGCATCCACTATTTCTTGTCTACCACCATAACTTAAACAAAAATTTACTACAAGCCCAGTATTTTCTTTAGTGGCATTTTCTAATTCATTTATAGCATCAACTATTTCTTTTTTTAAATAACTTTTTTGAGATGAAAATAAGACTTTAATATTTGCATTTTGATATTTATCTTTAGCTTTTTTAAACCATTTCATAAATAATTCCATCAAATAATTAACTTCTTCCTCACTTCTGTTAAAATTTTCTGTTGAAAAGACATATAAACTTAAATAATTAGCTATTTTATTTTCATTAATATATAAAATAATTTTTTCTAAAGCTTCTGCTCCAGCTTTATGTCCATAACTTCTTTTTTGGCCACGTTCTTTTGCCCATCTTCCATTTCCATCCACAATTAATCCAATATGATTAATTTTAGTCATCTACGCACTCTCCTTTTTTTACGTCTTTTCTTCTTTTTAAATATTAATAATAAAACTATAATACCTACAAATATTAATATATAATTTATAATCGGATAATAGCTTATATCTTTTTCTAAAAATACTTCACTTGTTGTTAATAGGTTATCATCAGCAAAAATCTTTACGGTACCTATTGATGCTCCTTTTTTAGTATTAAATTCAATTTCATCTATACCATTATATTCATAAGTTATTTTAGAATCATTTTTTAAATACTTGCTTATTTTTTCATGTCCTGTTACTTCATAGTTTTTTTCTTTACTTAATTTAATGGGGATATTTGCTATTACTGTTTTTTCATTTATAATATTTTGGTAGCTATAATTTTCGCTATAATAATCATATATTGATAATGTATCTTTAATGGCATTATAAGGAAATTCTGTACTTGAATTAATTACTACGAGTAAATAAGAAACATCATTTAAATTTGTAATAGATGCTAAACATCTACCAGCACTTTTAGTAAAACCACTTTTAGCCCCATCAATTTTATTTGTATCTAATATGTTAGAATATGAATTTAATGTACTTTTTAAATTTAAACCATTACTAGTTGTATATTCTTTGGTAGTAAAAACTGTTTTAAATAACTCATTATTAAGAGCATATTTAAGTAATAAAGATAAATCTTTTGCAGTTGAATAATTTTGTTCATCATCTTTTCCTATAGGATTAGAAAAATGACTATTATTCATACCCATTTTTTTAGCAAGTTCATTCATTTTTTTGATAAATTCATCGTAACCTAATGTATTATTTACTAAAGCATTAACAGCATCTGCTCCGCTTGGTAAAATTATGCCATATAATAAATCAAGATAAGTTGCTTTGTCATTTACTTTAAATCCTGCTTTAGAATAACCTGTAGTTCCTTCAAAATCTTTTTCTGTAAATGTTATATTTTTATTTAAATCATCTATATTTTCTATTCCTACGATCGTGGTCATAATCTTTGTTAAGCTTGCTATTTGTGTTTTTTCTTCGGCATTTTTACTATATATTATTTCATAATCATTCATATTATATAAAATAACATTTTTTCCACTTATATCAAAATTATCTGCAAAAACTATGTTAATACAAAAGAAAAAAAGGCTAAATAAGAAATAAATTTTCTTCATTATATAGCCTCATAAGTAGTTCCCTCGCGGGTGTCTTTTAATACTATTCCTTGATTTAATAATTCTTCTCTTATTCTATCGGCTTTTTCATAATCCTTATTCTTTTTGGCTTCATTTCTTTCGTTTATTTTAGCTAATATTTCTTCTTCATTTGCTATAACTTTTTTATCTTGTTTTAATAAATCTAAACTTAACACACTATCAAATTCTCCGATAAGTTTATATTTAGTTCCCATGCTTACATCACTTTTTAATAAATCATGTAATATGGTCATAGCATTTGCAGTATTTAAATCATCTTCTAAACATGCAATAAATTTGTTTCTCCAATTATTGTATGCTTCTTCATCAATATTTTCATCAAATTTTAAACTAGATGTTTTACTACGAAGTTTTTTATAAGCATTTTGTGCTCCATCTAAAGAATCGTACGAAAATGTTAATTGACGTCTGTAATGACTTAAAAGACACATGTATCTAAAAGCAAGAGGATCATAGCCTTTTTCTTTTAATAAACTTACAGTTAAAATTGCTCCATGACTTTTACTCATTTTACCTGTTTCATCATTTAAATGTTCATTATGGAACCAATAATTACACCATTTGTGTCCAAGGTATGACTCACTTTGAGCAATTTCATTAGTGTGATGTGGGAATATATTATCTACTCCACCACCATGAATGTCTAAATGTTCTCCAAGATATTTAAGACTTATTCCTGTACATTCTATATGCCATCCTGGATATCCTAATCCCCATGGACTTTCCCATTTTAATTCTTGATCTTCAAATTTTGATTTTGTAAACCATAAAACAAAGTCATTTTGATTCCTTTTTGATGAATCTTCTTCAACACCTTCACGTACTCCGACTACTAAATCATCAGCTTTGTGATTTGTAAGTTGATAATAGTCTTTTAATTTCGTTGTATCAAAATATATATTTCCTCCGCTTTTATAAGCGTAATCTGTTTCTAATAATTTTTCTATAATTTTAATATATTCATTTATATTAGCTGTTGCTGGACTTACTATATCTGGCATTCTATTATTTAATAGTTCAAAATCATGGAAGAAAGCATCTGTATAAAATCTAGCAATATCCATAACTGTTTTATTTTCTTTTTTGGCACTACTTACCATTTTATCATCGCCAGAATCTGAATCACTTGTTAAATGACCTACATCTGTTATATTCATTACTCTGGTAACATTATATCCTAAATATCTTAAAGTTTTATCTAAAATATCATGGCCAATATAATTTCTCATATTACCAATATGGGCATAATGATATACTGTTGGCCCACATGTATAAAAACCAACTTTATTTTTCTCCCAAGGGATAAATTCTTCAACTTTTCTTGTTAAGGTATTATATATTTTCATTTCATACTCCTTATTAATTATCTTTTTCTAATACTTTTAATGTAATTTCATCTGTTTTTTCATCAAAATTAACTAATTTTAATTTATAATCAGACTTATTTAAATATACTTCTTCTTCTAATATACTTCCTATTTCAATGTACTCTATATATGGATTTTTTATGACTACTAATTTAGCTACTTTTTCGCCATTTTTGTCACAATCATTTCCTTTGCATCTATTATCTATTACTTTTTCATATTTAATTTTTAACTCTTCAACTGTGGCTAAATCCCCGATTTTCATGGTAAATTCCCTATCAGGATGACTGGTTATTTTTTCACCGCTATTAAAAAATATAAAAACCCATATTCCAATTCCTATAAATAATGCTAAAATTACTAGCCAACCTATTCTTAATTTCATTGTTCAATCCTCTTTAAAATATTATCTTTACCTATTAAATATAATGTATCGGCAAGTTCTGGACCATGCATTATTCCACTTGCTGCAATTCTTATAGGCATGTATAATAATTTACCCTTTACTCCAGCTTTCTCTTTAACATTATTAATTATATTTGCTAACATATCAACACTCCATGTATCGGAATTTTTTATTTCTTCTTTAAAAACTTCGATTACTTTAGGAATTATTTCATCACTTTTTAAAAATTCTTTTGCAGACTCTTCAATAACAAATTCATCGCTGAAAAAGCCTTTTGTTAATTCATTTATCTCTTTACCATAATTTAAATGACTCTTATAAATAAGTAGTAAATGGTCAATCCATTCTTCACTTTTATCACTGCAATCTTGAGTAAAATATTGTTTTATCCAAGAAAGATAATCATTTGATTCCATATTATTTATATAGTGATGATTAAACCATTGTAATTTTTTAAGGTCATATTGACTAGATGATTTACTAATTCTTTTTTCATTAAAATTATTAATTAGTTCTTCCATGCTAAATATTTCTTGATTTACTTCTGGACTCCATCCCAGTAAAACTAAATAATTAACAATGGCATTTGGTAAATATCCTTCATTGTATAAATCCATAAATGAAGCATCCCCATTTCTTTTAGATAGTTTATTTCCATCTTCACCTAGAACCATAGCAACATGGATATATGTTGGTTTTTCCCATCCGAATGCTTCATATAATAAATTATATTTGGCAGTTTGGTCTAGATATTCTTTTCCACGGATGACATGAGTTATTTTCATTAGGTGGTCATCTATAACATTAGCAAAATTATAGGTTGGAAATCCATCACTTTTTAATAATATTTGATCATCTAATATGCTATTTTCTATTCTAATTTTTCCATATATTTCATCTTCTATAATTGTAAAACCTTCTTTAGGCATTTTTTGTCTAATTACAAATGGCACATTATTTTTCAAATTTTCTTCAATTTGTTCTTTACTTAATCTTGAACATCGTCCATCATATAAGAATGGTTTTTTACGCATCTCTGCTTTTTCTCTCATGCTAGCTAGTTCTTCTTCAGTACAAAAACAATAATATGCTTTTCCCATTTCCACTAGTTTGAGAGCATACTCTAAATAAATACTCTTTCTTTCACTTTGTATATATGGACCATAACCTTTGTCATTATTTGGTCCTTCATCTATTTTGAAACCACATAAATTTAAAGTATTATAAATAAAATCAATCGCACCTTCAACTTTTCTTTCTTGATCAGTATCTTCAATTCTTAAAATAAAATCTCCATCATATTTTTTCGCTAATAAATATTCGAATATTGCTGTTCTCAAATTTCCAATGTGCATAAATCCTGTTGGACTTGGTGCAAAACGTGTTCTTACTTTCATTTTTTACTCCTCATTATCTAAAAAACTTTTTATTAAATCTGTAACATTTTCATATTCTTCTTGACTACATCGTTCAATAAATTCAATATTTCTTTCGTTATAATCAATACTTCTTAAATGCTCACATAACACTGAACCTTTAACTTTTTTTGTTCTTTCTAACTCATAGTGTGTAGGAAAAGACTTGTTGTTATTACTTATTGGACATAATAATGCCATATTAGTAAATTGATTAAACAATTTACTACTTATTACTAATGCTGGTCTTTTTCCTTTTTGTTCATGCCCCTTTATTGGACTTAAATCAATATATACTATATCTCTTTCATGTGGAATATATTTTACCATATTTCTCTTCCTCTCGCTTCGTCCCATGAAAAATCATCTTTTTCCATTGAACCTTCATATTTTTTTATTCTTAATTTTAATGTTTCCTTAGGTTTTTGTGCTTTAGTTATTATGATTTTGTTATCTTCTCTTACGATTTCAATTGCATCTCCAGCTTTAATATTTAAAGCTTCTAAATAAACTTTGGGTATTCTTACTCCATTAGAGTTACCCCATTTTTGAATTCTATATGCCATACTTATCCCTCCATATCCAATATATACAAAGTTTATATGATTGTCAAGAGAAATTTGTATGTTTTTAAGAATTTATTTTAAGAATTCTAGCTCGGGAAAATTTTCATAAAGAACCTTTTTTAAATATGTTATTTTTTTGTTTAAATTGGGATAATCTTTAAATTCTTCATACCCACAAATGTATTCAAAAAGTCTTCCTCGGTCTTCTTTTTCACTGCTTCTTGCATAATTATCTATAAAATATATTCTATCTGTATCTTTACTATTTTTTAAGGTATCATCAAAATATACATTTGGATAATAAACATGAGAATATACAAAGTCTTCGGGATTTAAATTGTTCCACTCATCATATTCTACATTTTTTAGTTCAAAATATAAATCGATTATGTGCATTGTTTCATGTGATAAAATCCTTAACAAATCATTTTCATTATCTATATTTAATATGATTATATATTGATTATTTTGTTTATATGAAATTCCTACGACATCTGTATTTTCATAACCATTTTTTATACCATTGATATCACTTGATAAATAAATATTTAAGCCTTTCATATCATATTCATGAAACCTTTTGAAGAATTGTTCATTAAACATTAAGAAATAATCCTCTAAATAACTTAAAGCATTTAATGTTTTAGTATAGTTTGTTTGTTTTTTTATATCATAATCACTGTGCATATTAAAAAAATCTTCATAGACATAAACATTTACTTTATAATTATTTTGATATTCTGCTATTTTTTTATTAATTAAATCAGTTTCAATCTTTTCATTTGTATCTTCTTTTAAACTAGTTATATCAAATACATAAACATTTTCTTTTGTAATTATACATAAATAATTATTTTCCACAAACATATTGGTTATTTCTTCTTCTATTTTTTTTATATCTATATTTACTTTATTTATTCCTTTATATAAATCATAAACATTGATAATGTTACCATTTAAAACATATAGTAAGTAATCATTACATATAGTAAATAATTTTTTTCTTATATCTTTTGTAGGAATTTTAAATTCGTTTGCATTGTCTTCATTTAAATTATATATTTTAATCTTTTCATCATCATAACTAAAAATTCCATTTTGATATTTATTATAATATTTAATGTCTTGTTCTTTTTCGGTACTATCTTTAAATATGCTTGTTTTATTAGTTACACTATTAGTTCTAATTAGAAAACATGAGCGATTACATTTTGATAATTTAACTATCGGATAATTTAAATCATTACTTTGAAATATTCTTTCTTTTAAAGTATAGTCATTTAAACTAAATAATATATTTTGTCTAATAAGTGTAAATTTAGTATCATAGACGTAAATATAATTTTCATCTTTACATGATATGTAAAGATCATTTGTTTCATCTTGAATTTTACATTCTTTATCAGTTCTTAATTCATACTCTTCTTCATAACTATCTAAAAGAGAAATTGTTTTCATTTTATAGCCATCACTTGTTTTAAATAAAATAAAAATATTATCTTCATTAACACTGCTTTCTTGTTCTAAATATTTTCCGGCTTTTAAATCTATTTTAGTATATGGATAAGTGATTATATTATTTGTATCTAATTTATAATTATTATAAGTTTTTAAAATATATATTGTTAACAAACTAATGATAGTACCTAAAAATAACATGATTGTTAACTTCTTTGCCATCTAACTCACTTCCATTTATTAAATTCTATCATATTTTTATTTGAAACAAAAGAAAAACCAGAAATTTCTGGTTATTTCATATTGTATATTACACGTGCACCATCAGATGCTGCAGTTACTAATTGGTATGTATCTTTTTTAATAATATCACCGATAGCATATACTCCCTTTAATGGGGTTTCTAATTTATCATTTACTTTAATATATCCATCTTCTTCTAATATTTCTTGTGGGAGAAACTCTGTTGCTGGTCTATATCCAATATATATAAATACTCCTTTAACATTAAGGGTTTTCCCATTATCTAATGTAATACTTGATAATTTGTTATTTTCTTCATTCATACTTTCAATGTTTGCATTATATATAATTTTTATTTTAGAATTATTTTTTACTTCACTTACTAACATTTCTTCCCCGCGAAATCCATCACGATGATTTATTAAATATATATTATTAACTATATTTGCTAAATATAATGCTTCTTGCAAGGCACTATTTCCTGTACCTACGATGGCTATATCCTCATTTTTATAAAAGTTGGCATCACACATAGCACATGTTGATAAACCTCGACCTAATAAATCTTTTTCATTATCTAAACCTAAATATTTTGGTTTTCTTCCCATTGCTAAAATTACCTTTTTTGCTTTATATGTTTTATTAGTTGTAATTACTTCTTTTACTTCATTATTTAATTTTACTTCTTTTACTTCTTCTAAAATATATGGGATATCCATACTCTTAACTTGATTTTCTAAAACAGATGCAAAATCCGGGCCTGGTATATCAATTAAACCAGGATAATTACTAATTTTATCTATGTTATTTAAAAGACCCCCAGGCATTCCTTTATCTATGATTAATACTTTTTTATTACTTCTTTTAGCATATATTCCAGCAGTTATTCCACTTATTCCCATGCCTATTATAATAATATCATACATATTTGTCCTCCTTAAAATCTAACAATATCGTTTTCATCTTGATCGTATAGATCTTCATATCTTCCTTTTCTACTTGTAATCATTATTATTATTAACCCAATTAAGATCATTAATACAGAAATTATTTGAGCAATTTTAAATCCTCCGAGCATAAGTGAGTCTGTACGCATGCTTTCAATTATGAATCGACCTAGTCCATACCACATTAAATAAACTGCAAAAGGTTGACCTACTTTAGTTATTTTTAATCTTCTTACTATTAATAATATAATAAAACCTATAAGACACCAAATTGATTCATATAAAAATGTTGGGGTATAATATGTACCATTTATTTTCATACCATTTATAATAAACTCCGGTATGTGTAAACTTTGTAAATGAGCAAGTGTTGTTGCTGGACCATGAGCTTCCATGTTAAAAAAGTTTCCCCATCTTCCAATTGCTTGAGCAAGTATCATCGCCGGAGCTAAAAAGTCAAATATTCTAATCGCTCTGACATTGTATTTTTTAGAATATAGTAAGATGACTAATATGCCTGCAATCAAACCACCATGAATGGCAAGTCCCCCTTCCCAAATTTTACAAGCATCCCAAAAACTATTATATAGTTCTAAATTAAATAATACATAATAAACTCTAGCTCCGATTATTCCAAATATAATTGCCCAGAATAGCATATTAAAAATATAATCAGTGGAATATTTGTATCTTTTTGCTTCTTTTAAAACCATGCTTATTCCTATCATAGCTCCAACTATAATTAATGCTGAATACCATTCTAATTTAAAATTTCCAATTGTAAAAATATATCTATTCATATTTCACTCTCCGTTATTATTATAACAATTTTTTTTACATTATTAAATATTATATATATTATTTTGTAAATTATATGTCATTGTTTGTATTTACAAATTGTTTACTTGTAAATTTTTGTCATGTTTTGTCAAAACACTTCTATTATAATAAATATTATTTATAATAGTTCACTGTTACCTAAGAAGTAGTAGTGCTTGCATTTATTAGGTCGGGCTTTTTCGGTTTTATATCAGGATGATTTATCTTTTCAGTTTGAACAATAAAATGGTATAACTTATACTATTACTTTAACAATTTCTTAAATACATTTTATTATTTCTTCATAATCAATATCATTGCATATTCAAATTTTTTCTTGTATGAATCCCATCTATTTTTAATGATTTCACTATCTTTTAATATTTCTATGGCTTACTCAATATTTCCAGTATAATAACTATCCTCTTTTTTTCTACTAAAAAAAGCCAATACAAAAGCCTATTAAATCAATAAACCTGTACTAGCGCCTCTTTTTAATTCTCTTCATTAAATAATTCTTCTACAATTAAATCCCTTGAATTTAAATTGTTATTCTTTCCTAATAATAAATTTTCATAGAATTTAATTAAGAAGCTATTATCTTGTTTTATATTTAAATAATTATTAAAATAATTACTTCTTACTAATGTGTTTCTATAATACACTGATTTTTCTTTAAACATAGTGTTATCTACATCATATCCAAGTGATACTAAATACTTTTCTATAAATAATGCTGTAGTTCTAGTATTACCTTCTCTAAATGGATGTATTTGCCATATGCTTGAAGAAAAGTTAGTTATATTATTAATTACATCAACTATATTCATTTCACTATAGTTTTTATTTTTTTCTAGTGATATATCATAATCTAATGATTGTTCTAATAATTTGCAATCACCATAAGCAACTGAATCATTATTTAAAATTCTTTCATGTTTAGAAAAATCTACTTTTCTAAATTCTCCCGCAAATTCGTAAACATCTTTAAATAAATAATTATGAATATATTTTATATAATCTACTGATAATTCAAAATTATCTTCTTCTAATAATTGAACTATCCTAGTAGAAACTAGATCACACTCAAATTCATCTTGAATTATTTTATCTGTTTTATCTTTTTCTATATAATATTGTTTTAACTCATGTTCTACTTCATAAATTGTTTTTTCTCCCGTTACATTTTCTTGTAATAACTTTTCTAAATACTTAGATGGTTTTAAGTTATCAACTTCTTGAAGTCCAATAGCCATATCCCACTCTTGTTGTTTTACATAGTTTTTAGGTGTTTCGGTTTCAATATAATCATTTAAACTTGAATCTAATTCTTTTTCAGACATTTTAGCACCTCCACCAATAACATTATAGCAAAAAAGTTTCTATTTGTCAGTATCATGCACATAAAAAGATTTTAAAGTACATTTCCTTAACTTTTACACTTTTGACAAAATTAATGAAAAAGCATGAATTTTCATTAGCTTTGTCATAAAAACATTAACTTATTTTAAATTTGTGTACATAAAATTACTTATAAGCTCTAAAATTGTTTAATATAAACAAAAATGAGAGCTTTCGCTCTCTTCAGGGAGCGCGTTCTTTTATTATTTGTATGTGTTAATCTCTTTTAAAAACGGGCTTTTTAGAGCCACTATATTTTTGTATTTACCTCAATAAAATAGTATTTATTAGGCTGATGGTACCTAGAATATTATTTTTTATACTGCAACTGGAACTATAATATCAATAAATTGTTCTAGACATTTTAATGTTTCTTCAAACTCAACATCTCTAGCATAACTATTTTTTCTTGAATAGCTAAGCCATTTATCTTTTAAAACTTTGCTTTCCTTAACAATATTCAAATTTGTTATTAGATCAGCATCAAATTTTCTTTTTTTAAAAGTCTTTTCGACAGCTCCTCTAAATTTTTCTTTATTTATTTTATCAAATTTAAATTTATATATTAAATAAATATCGTAATAATCTTTCATTCTACTACTTGTTTCAAGTTTACTAAAAATGGTTTCTATTTTTTCAGCAAGAACTGTTTCAATATTATATGACCAAACCTTGTAAATTTCTTCTCCTATTAAAGACTCATATCTATAATTATCTGGTCTTGGATATATTGGATCTCCAGTTGCTAAATCAATATGAAATTTATCTTTAATGTTTTCTAACATAAAATTAATTGTAATTCTTAATCCACCGTATTCATCTTCATCACGAATTGGCTCTGTTTTTTCAATTTTAAATTTTACATTATCTTCTACGTCAATATTAATAATTTCATTTACCATTTTAATAAGATTTTCTTCAGTAAATTCTGCTTTTCTTATTGCAGTATCTATATCCATAGTACTTCTATTATCTAATCCAAATAATTTGCTCAAATAGAAACCACCTTTTAATATAAAATTATCTTTATATTTACTTTTTGATAAACGTTCAACAAATCTATCATACATATAAAATCTCATCACGGAGTTAAAATCTACATTTTTTCCTCTTGAAATATTCTTTAGTTTATCTTTAACTGCTTGTGCAGAATTACTCATAATATCCACCTACCATTTCCATTACTTTTTTGTTTATTCCCATTTTTTTTGAATATTCAGATAGTTTTGCGATATCTTTATCTCGACTTTGCATGTATTGTTTAATTGTCTTTTTAACTTGCTCTGAATCCATTCTTCTTTTTGATCTTATGATATCGCAAATACATCTTTCTTTATTGTAAGCTCTTACTTTATTTCTGTTTGGAGTTTCTATTTCTACGACTCCAAGTTCATATATATCGTCCGAAACATAAAATACATTACATTTTTCATTTACAGTATCTACATGATAATTTTGAGGTACAGTAACTGTATAATTATATGGAAATTCTTCTGTCATGCCATAAAAATATAGAGCATTCATATGTGAGAAAATAGCTTTTTTATATTTTTGTTGAAAGGAAAAATAGCTATCTTCAAAGGCACTTGGTGAAAGATAAATACCTCTTGAAACTTTTTCTATGTCATTATTGTTTTCCATAATTGATAGATATTGTCTACTTATATTTAGTGGTTCTATCATTCTTGTAGAAAGCATTCCATTATTGGTATTCATTATTTGCTTTATAGTATATGTAAGTATTTTTGCTTGTTCGTTTGGATATTTAATCGATAGTTCCTTAATTACGTTAGACATAGCATTAATGCTTTTTAGTTCTTCTTGCATTGGCTTTGTTAGCTGATTAAGTTGCTTCTTAATTTGACTCATCGGCTCCTTTATTGAATTAATGGCTTCTACATAATTTTTAAGAACATCACTATCAATTTTATAATTGATTTGCTCCTCTTTTTTCATATTAATCCCTTTTCTTTCTTTGACAATTACACTGAAATTATATCATTTTTCAGTTTATTTGTCAAGATTTTAATTAATTTGATAGTATAAATTGTTGTCGGGATTTCAAAAAAAGACACTAACTTCATAAAGAGGTATAGCGTCTCATATTCAAACTGTGTAAGTATTTAATTGTATTTTTTCATATATATAGCTTATGCTAGGAAGTTAACCTACCTACTTTTTTAGCTCCCTACTTTTGTGTCTATATCAGGTTTTTATTTTAATATTTTTGCTAAAAACTCTCCGGTATATGAACCTTTTTGTTTAGCTACTTCTTCTGGTGTTCCTGTTGCTACTATTTTTCCACCATATTTTCCTCCATCAGGCCCTAGATCAATAATATGATCTGCTACTTTTATAACATCTAGATTATGTTCTATTACTATTACTGTATCGCCATTATCCACTATTCTGTTTAGTATTACTAACAATTTTTTGATATCATCAGAATGTAGTCCTGTTGTTGGTTCATCTAATATAAATATTGATTTACCCGTTGCTTTCTTTTGAAGTTCTTTGGCAAGTTTTACACGTCCAGCTTCTCCACCTGATAATGTCGGTGCTGATTGCCCTAATTTGATATACGATAAGCCAACATCCATCATAACTTTTAATTTATTATATATTTTTGGAACGTTTTCAAAAAATTCTATTGCTTCACTTACGCGCATATCTAAAACTTCACTAATATTTTTACCTTTATATTTTATTTCTAATGTTTCTCTATTATAGCGTTTTCCTTTACAAACATCACATGGTACATAAACATCTGCTAAAAAGTGCATTTCTATTTTTTTAACGCCATCTCCCCAACAATTTTCACATCTTCCACCTTTTACATTAAATGAAAATCTGCCTTTATCGTATCCACGCATTTTAGCTTCTTTGGTTTGAGCAAAAAGATCTCTTATATCATCAAATACTCCGACATATGTTGCGGGATTACTACGTGGGGTTCTACCTATTGCATCTTGAGTTATTTGAACAACTTTATCTATATTTTCTAATCCTTTTATTTCTTTACATTCACCAGGAATAACTTTACTATTATATACTTCACTTGCTAATCTTTTATAAAGTACTTCATTTATTAAAGATGATTTACCTGAACCTGATACTCCGGTTACTACAACTAATTTATTTAGTGGAATATCAACATTTACATTTTTTAAGTTATTTTCTTTAGCACCTTTAATACTAATTTTTAAACCATTTCCTTTTCTTCTTTTTTCAGGAATTTCTATTTTTAATTCTCCGCTCAAATATTTTCCTGTTAAACTATTAGGATTTTTCATTACTTCTTCTGGTGTTCCTGCGGCCATAATTTGTCCACCAAATTCTCCAGCTCCCGGTCCAACATCAATTAAATAATCAGATTCAAGCATAGTATCGGTATCATGCTCTACTACTATTAATGAGTTTCCAAGATCTCGCATTTCTTTTAAGGAATTTATAAGTCGTTCATTATCTTTTTGGTGAAGTCCTATACTAGGTTCATCTAAAACATACAATACACCAGATAATTTTGAACCAATTTGTGTAGCTAATCTTATTCTTTGGGCTTCTCCACCTGATAGTGTGCCTGCACTACGTGTTAAAGTAAGATAAGATAAGCCAACATTATTTAAAAATTCTAGTCTTGATATGATTTCTTTTAAAATTAAACTACTTATTTCTTTTTCTTCATTATTTAATTTTAATTTTTTTACAAAATCTAGTAAATCACTTATGGACATATCTGTTAAATCAAAAATATTTTTACCATTTATATATATTGATAATACAGACTTTTGAAGTCTTTTTCCTTTACATGTTGGACATTCAGTTTCTACCATATATCCTTGTAACCATTCTCTAATCCAACCGCTTTTTGTTTCAATATATCGTCTTTCTAATGCTGGTATTACTCCTTCATATGTACTTTTTGTTTTTCTCGTATTACCATTCTTTGATACATAATTAAATTCTAATAGCTCTTTTGTTCCATATAAAATATAATTTAATTTTTCTTCTGGAATATCTTTTACAGGTATATACATGTTTATGTCATAATGATTGCACACTGTTTCAATTTGAGTAAAGTATGTTGTTGAATCCATACTTAATGCTGATATAGTACCTTCAACTAAAGATTTATTAGGATTAGGTATTAATAACTCTTTACTAATATGAAGTTTTGTTCCTAGCCCTTTACAGTCTTCACATGCACCATATGGAGCATTAAATGAAAATAATCTTGGTTCTAGTTCTGGTATTGAATAATTACATATTTCACAAGCATATTTTTCACTCATAAATATTTCTTCATCATCTACTAAAATGACAACTTTTCCATCAGCTTTTTTTGTACTTGTTTCAATAGCTTCAAATACTCTACTATATTCTTCATCATCTATATATATTTTATCTATTATAATATCAATATTATCTTTTATATTTTTTTCTAATGTAATTTCTTCATTTAAACTCATGTTTTTGCCATTTACTCGAACACGTGTAAAACCTTCTTTTCGAAGTTCATCAAATAATTCTTTGTGAGTTCCTTTTTCTCCATGTACTACCGGAGCTAAAATGGTAACAGTTTTATCTTTATATTCCATGACTTTATTAGTCATTTCTTCAATGCTTTGACTTTTTATAGGTTTATGATGAGTTGGACAATAAGGAATACCAATTCGAGCAAATAAAAGACGTAAATAATCATATATTTCTGTTATAGTTCCCACAGTTGAACGAGGATTTTTATTTGTTGATTTTTGATCTATAGAAATTGATGGAGATAATCCTTCAATGGAATCTACATCTGGTTTTTCACTTACTCCGATAAATTGGCGAGCATATGCAGATAGGCTTTCCACATATCTTCTTTGTCCTTCGGCATATATAGTGTCAAATGCTAAACTACTTTTTCCTGAACCTGATACTCCGGTCATTACTACTAATTTATTTTTAGGAATTTCAATATTAACATTTTTTAAGTTGTTTTCTCTAGCTCCTTTTATAATTATTTTATCGTTCATAAAAAACACTCCTTATTAGTTATTTTAACACAATTATTGCAATTTAATGCAAAATTAATATATCACAAACATATATTTGTGTCAAGCAGTATTTTTTGAAAATATTGAAGGTTTATTTGTTTATTATTATAAGTATTTATTTTTGTCATATGATATTGTAAAGGCACAGTTTTTGATTTGACAAAAATTATCATTTATGGTAGAATGAGGTCACTTATTGTAAGTGATATAATTAATTTAGGAGGGGGTACAGATTTATGTACGAAGAAGGAAATAAGCGAATAAGTTTAAACTGGGGTTCATTATTAATTAAACTAATAGTATTAGCTATCATTGTATTCTTGGCAGGTTGGCTGTATATGAAAATTACTAATGGTAAGTCAAGTGGATCCAATAGTACTTTAGCTAAAGATACAGATAGTTTTGTAAATAATATTAACACAATGAAAAATACCGCTTTTGAGTATTTTACTAAATCAAAATTACCTACTAAAATTGGTGGCACTGAAAAACTTACTTTAACACAAATGATAGACCAAAAATTATTAATTGACTTTACTAATGAAGGAAAAGATTGTGATACTGATGGAAGTTATATCCAAACTACTAAAACTGCAGATGGAAATTATGCTTTAAAAGTAAGTTTAACTTGTGGTAAAAAATCTGATTTTATAATTACAACAATTGAAAATTCAGAAACATGTTCAGGTAATAGTTGTAATAATAACAATAATAGTAATAATGAAAATAATAATACTAATTCAGATGTAGTTGTTGATGATAAGACAAATAACAACAATAAAAATTCGAATAGTAACAATAATAGTTCAAATTCAAATAATAATACAACTGTAAAAGAAGTTATTAAATACGTTCCAGCACAACCTACTACTACAACGACGACTGTTACAACTACGGTAACAATTAAATGTAAATATATAAATGGTCGCTGTACATCTTGTTGTTCAACATCTTGCTGTCCATCATCTTGTACAAATAATTCAGATGATAAAAAAAAAGTTAGATATTATGAATACGTAAAATGGTCTGATTGGCAAGAAGGTTATTCTAATGAGAAGAATGCTGAAAACAAAGAAGAAACTATAACAACATATAATTATTGTAAAGAAAATACTAGATCTTATTATACTATGGCTTATATTACAGATAATTGTGATGCAAGAAGTTATACTTATGAATTTCAATTAGCCAAATTACCAAGTAATGCTACTGATATTACAATTAAGAATAAATCATACTTTGATTCATCTTTAACAGATTATCAAGCATATATAAATTATAGAAATAATCAATATATGAGTGGTAATTCTGGAAATAAAAAGATTGTAATCAATGATGCTAATGCATTTAGAAACTCATCATTAAAAAGTAATAATTTTACATTTAGTATTTCTAATCCTTATTATAAGACTGATGGATATAGAACTAGTGTAACTATCAATTATAAAAATAGTAATAATGTAAACGCTTATTATGAAAGTAATTTAAATAGAAATATTTACTTCATGCCTGTTAAATTTGACGTTAGTTATATTACTGCAGATTCTTGTAAAAGAGATTTAAGTAGTAATTCATTCAAATATTCTGGTTATATTAAAAAAGATCAAGAAACAACTACTTCTTGGATTCATAGAACTCCAGAATATAAATGGAGTACAGAAACTTCATTAGATGGTTATACTAGAACTGGAAATTATGAAGATAGATAAACAAAAAATGGATTTTTAAGTCCATTTTTTATTTACCTACCAACTCCTGGTATTTCATGTTCTTTTTGAAAAGCTTCTTCATTTACTTGTATACATTGTTCAAATGTTGTATTTTCTGGTAAATTATATTTAGCTATATAATACTTTCTTTGCTTTTCTTTGTATTCTTCAATTGCTTGTTGATGTTGTTTTGAATATTCTTTTTGTTCTGCAAGTTTTACTTCTTCTTCTGTTGCTGTACTTGGTAATCCCATTTTCTTTTTTGCTTGTTCTAAATAACTAATTTTTTTACATTCTTCTAAAGATGTATTTTCTGGTAGATTATATTCTTTTATAATAAATCTTCTAATACTTTCATCGTTTTCTCTTTGTTCTGTTGTTTTTGTTTCTTTCATCGAAGCAACACTTATATTATCTATTTCCTTTTGAAAAGATTCAAACGCGATTTGCACGCACTCTTCATATGTAGTATCAATAGGCAAATTATATTTAGCTATATAATACTTTCTTTGTTTTTCTTTGTATTCTTCGGTCGCTTGTTGATGTTGTTTTGAATATTCTTTTTGTTCTGCAAGTTTTACTTCTTCTTCTGTTGCTGTACTTGGTAATCCCATTTTCTTTTTTGCTTGTTCTAAATAACTAATTTTTTTACATTCTTCTAAAGATGTATTTTCTGGTAGATTATATTCTTTTATAATAAATTTTCTAATACTTTCATTAGTTAATTCTTCATTGCGTCGCTTTTGAATTGCTTCATAATTTACTTGACGCCCCTTCCCTAACGTAGTGTCTTTTGGTAAATTGTACATTTCTATATATAATAATCTTTCATTTTCATCTAACATTTTACCATATACAATTATATCTGCTAGGGCTTCATCATACTCTCTTTTTTTAAATTCATAATTATCTTGTGAAGAATTCATCTCTTTGGCTATTTTCAAAATATCATCTTTTTTTTGTTGCAAACTTTTTTCAATAAATAATTTTACTTCAGCTCTTTTCTCCTCGGGGCTTTTATTAGTTGCAAAAATACTTTTTATATGTTCTTCAAATTGTCGTTGTTTAGTTGTCTCCATATTTTCTTCGACCTCCATATAATTAATTTTAACATACATTTATGAAATTTTCCATATTATAATAATTAAAATATTTTATTACAAAAAAAAGTCTGATTTATCAGACTTCATTTTTTTGTTATTGATGACATACACTAGAGTTTGTTGGATTTGATATACATCCAGCACATATATCATATTGATCTTTAACTTCACTAAAGCTTCCTACCATTGAGAATACAATTCCTACAATAGTTGGTATAAAGAAAATACAAACCCCAGCAATTACTCTATTAAGTAATGATTTAGCAGCTTTTGATACAGCTTTGTCATCACTTGATATTACAGCTTTTCCTAAATCAACCATTCCAAAGATTATTAATAATACTGGAATCACGATTTTAAAAACTAAAAGGAACATACCTACTGTATATAGAACTGGTTGTGCATCAGTACAGAAACTCATAAATAACACTCCTCCCTTTATATATTATTATTTTACTCTAAATTGTTTGTAAAGTCAATTATTTTTTAAATATTTCTCCTTCATATGACGTATCACAACTGTTATTTGGATCTGTTAAACATGTGACACAGTTTTCAAATTCAGTTCTCATTTCTTCACTAAATGTTCCAACCATATAAAATGCTATTCTTATTATTGTGGGTATAAAAAATATAGATACCCCTATTAAAGCTTTTTTTAGAAGTCTCACTCCAGATGATTGCATCGCCTTATCATCACTTGAAATAGCAGCTTTACCAAATTCTACTGATCCAATAACAATTAATATTATTGGAATTAAAATTTTTGCTATTAATATTATATTTCCTATAAATTGCAATAAACTAGCATTTTTATAACATACACTCATAATTTCCCCCTACTTAAATATACCGAATATTCCAGAACTATTATTTTCTTCTATTCTACTAAAACCTAAATTAGTTAAAAACATATTAATAATAGGTTGATCTTCTAATTTATCATCTAAACATGGTAAATTAAAAAATACATTACTTCCGCTTTCCTTTTCAAAATCTATAACATCTTTTTCACTTAATACACTTCTATTTAAAACTATCTTTTTACCATTTAACTTTTCAAATATACTATTATCTTGTCTAATTAATTTATTTAATTTAATTAAACCTGGCTCTATCAAATAAATTATATCATGACAATAATCTTCAACATTTCCATCATTTAAATCTACAAGAATTACATCATAATTACTATTTTGGCTTAAATAATCAACAAAATTAATGCTAGAAGTACTATCAAGATCATTATCATTAAAATATAAAAAATCGTTTACATCTATTTCTACAGCTTTAACTTTATAATACTCTTCAAGATGTTTTTTTAATAAATATATTAATGTAGTGGCTCCGGCATGATCTGTAACATTTTTAAAACCTATTATTTTTTGGCCAATCTTACCTCTTGAACTATCTACTGCTCTTTCATTTAAAGCAGGCTTTTTAAATCCACTCAAATTATGATAGTTTGCTACATCTTTATATTGATTCGGGTTATCTATTAAGAATTTAATTGTATTAACATCATTAGTAAAGTTATATATGCCCATTGAAACTAATTGAGACAAATACATCGGAGAATTTACTCTTTCAGAGTCATCAAGAAGTAATATTATTTTTGACATATCAAAATTAACAGATAGATTTTGCATAACATTTATATCTTCATAACCTCTTATAGCTGTTATATCTAAAATCATTTTATTATAATAAAACGTTGAAAATTGAGCAATTAGTTCATCAACAGAAAATTCCCCATTAATACTTTTTATTACATCAATATTTAAACTAGCTAATAATGATTGATATTTGTTAGACACTATTACATTCATTGTGTAACCTCCTTATTTGTTATTCGATTATTTGCTCCAATAAAATTTTTTGTATCCCCCTCTATTTTATAATTAAATATATTTCCTAAAATAGGTAAATTAAATCTATAAAACACTTGAACACTATAATAAATTCTATTGTTTTTTGATTTTTGTTCTTTAAAACAATAATAAAAATCCTGAGTTCCATCAGATTTTTCGTAGCTACCTTCTAAATCAGTTGCTCCATACCAGCCTTCATCACATTTTCCTGTTGTTTTGTATGCCTTTTCATACATAAATCCATTTATAATATCAATTGATTTGGTGGTAACTCCCTCATATTTTTCTATTATAGTCAATGTTCTATTTTTTACTACATATGCTTTATTATAACTTATTGCTAAAATCAAAAAGCAAGCAAAAATCAAAATAAAAAAAATGATTATTTGAAATGACCACGTAGACTCACTTACTTCTTTCATTAGTTATTACCCTACTTTCCTTGATATATAACTTTAGTTTCTGCTTTTGATTTAAAGTTATATATTTGTTTTACTACTGGTAGATCTAATTGAAAGAATACTTCTACTTGATAATATTTTCCTGGCATAAAGTCTCCGGTAGCTACATTTCCTTGTAGTACACGATTTAAATAATTATCTAATCCTTTAGTAACATCAACCTCTTTTATACATACTGAAGCTTGTTTATCAGAACTTACCATTGCTCCAGTTCTATCAAAACCCGTAAAACCATCACTACATTTTCCCGTAGTTCTATATGATGTATTTGCAAGTAAATCAACAATTTCATCATCTAAACTTTCTCCGGTTTTATATTGTCCTCTATTTGTTTCTATTATATTTACAATTTGGTCTTTTACCCCAAAAGCATTTGAATTATTTATAGTTAATGCCATAATAGCTGTAAATAATAGAATAAACAATATTACTATTTGAAAAATTGTTGTTATACTAATTGATTCTCTCATTTTCTCACCTACCCTTTAAATGGACAATAAAATATTTCATTTTCATCAGCTAACTTGCTTTTACTAACTGCACATTTACATCTATTGGAAAAACCAGTTTCATTACCAATGCTTTCACGTGTTGATTTACTACAATCACAGACAGCTTTATTACATTGTGCAGTTTTTTGAAAATTAGCATGTATCGTTGGCCATAATGAGCCGAAAAAAAAGGCCGCCAAGATACCAATAGCTATAGCAACTATAACTGCTAGATTTAATTCTCCTGTAGCCTCTTTCATTTTTTCACCTCTTTAAGTTTAAAATATTATTTTTATGTTGGATCAGTAGATTTCAAGTTTCCATCTTTGTCTATTGTTAGTGTTGAACCATCTGGACAAGTACATGTATAAGTATCTTCACCTTGTGTTTTTTGTACACTTACTTTATGTGATTGATCATCTCCTACTGGACAAACATTACTACAAGTATTTTTCATAAGACCTGCTCTAATACTTGGCCATACAAATGCGTAGAAGAATGCTCCTACTGCGGCAATTGCAACTACTGTAACTACAGTCATATTTAATTCGCCTGTTGCTTCTTTCATATTCTTTAAATCCTCCTTTTATATCTTTTATTATAACTTATTTCTATTAAAATATCAATTTATTTTTATTTTTTTTTAAAATTATATGTCCATAAGTTGTATAACTGCTAGAACTAATAAAATCATTAATCCTACCCCAGTTGTAATTAACATACTCATGGTTTTGTTTTCCATTTTTTCAAGACGATTTTTATATCTTGTATCACGTGCTTTTTGTTGAAGTGAAGATATTGATCTTGAAAAAGTTAAAATTTGTTCTTGTTTTCTTTCTTGTCTACCTAAACTTAAACGATAAAGTAAACGCATCATACGCATTGAATCCCTTACAGGATATTTTCTTGCAAATGCCATATATGGTTCTATTGTATCATCCCCAGAATTGATAGCATCTACTAGTTCTTGTAAACCATCTTTAAATATTTCCGGAGCTGATGCCATTGATTTTCCCATGGCTACTGGTACTGTATAGTGTTGAATTAATATTTCTAGGTTTTTTAAGTAATGTGGAAGCATTGAATCTATATCTGCCATGTGTCTTTGATAATATTTTTTTATATCATTATAAGTTGTTTTAAAAATAAATATACCTAATACTACGATTAATAATACTTTAACTCCATTTAAGTTTTTTAATAAGAAAGCAAATGCTAATGCCATTGCAATAATAGCATTTTTAATTCTTTTATTAAATAAAATATCTGGATTAGCATTATTTCCATATTTTGCTCTTACTAAAAAGTCCCAGTCTTTTTCTTTTAATTTCATAAATAACATTTGGTTATCACTAATAAGTTGATTAATACTAATTTGTCCTGTTATAGTCATAATACCAAATACTATTATTGCTACAATTATAACTTCAATTTGCATTATTCAACCCCCACATCTTCATTATAGTATTTTTCTCCACTTACGAGGAAGAAAGCATTGATTATTACAATTCCATGTAATATTACCTGTACATACCATATATCTAATAACTTAATATAATTATCTTCACCAAGCATAAATCTTAATACTATAACTAATAAATAAAGGATAAGTCCAAATCTTAAAAATCTGCCATGGAAATTGCTTCTATCCATTTGATCTCGATAAACTCCTTCAACTAGGGCATCTATATCTAATGACATATTTTCTAGAGCTTGTCCTGAATCTCTGGCACCTTCTTTAGTAATTTGTAGAAACAATTGATTCATATTCTTTACCATATAAAATGGATATTGGTTATTAAAAAATTCTATTGATTCATCAATTGTACCATTTTGATATGACATATCAATCATTTTTCTTACATCTGCTAAAACTGGATTTTCCAAGATTCCTGAATCTCTAACACCTTCAAGGGCTTTTACAAAACTTTGAGTTGTATTAAATTCCATTATAACATTCGTTGTATATGTTTGAATTTGTTCAAATATATATTCACTATATACTCTTTGAAGTCTTAAATATGCAAGATATGGTATAAAAGCTATAGCTATAACAGCATATATTACTGCAACAAATATACTATAAAAGTAAAAATAACCAACTAAAGCTGCTAGACCACCAAGAACTATTACTTGAGTTAAGTATTGTCTCGGAGTAAACTCTTGACCTAATTCTATAGCTTTTTCACGAACCATTTTAAAAGAATATGGAGCATATTTTTCATATGCAACAGTTGCTTTATTTGTTACATATTTATAAACATTTTCGCCTGGATTTCTTCTTGCGATTAAAACAACTGCGGCGATAGCTAGTAATAAAAATAACTCTGGTAAATAATTCATATTAGCACGCCCTTTCTTATAAACTTTCTATCAATTCTTTATTTTCTTTGGTTTCTTCGTCATTATCTTTAACAAAATAATGTGGGTCTAGTGTAACACCTTGTACTCCAAGATAATCAATTAAATATTTACTTGGATTTTTAAAACTAAATTTTCCATCTAAACTCTTTTTAAATAAAATATTTGCTTTCGCTTCATTTTTATCATCAACATAAAATTCAACAACTTCAATTATTTCACGTTGGAATCTTCCAAGTTCTTTACTCATGTAACCTTTTACGTGAACACCAATTTGAACATATCTATGAATTGATTTTAAAAATTGATCAATATCTTGACTGTTTTCTAGCAAACTGTATAAACGCATTGGGATATTTAATGCTCTATCGGAGTGAATTGTTGATATGATATTATGCCCAGATGATATTGAGTTACGAACTGCTGTAACGGCTTCTGCACTACGTACTTCGGATAGTAAAATCCATCTTGGGTTTTGTCTCATACATGTTACCAAAACATCAGAATATGAGGCAATATTATTTGTTTTCATAGCTACTATATCTCGATGAGGGAAAATTCTATCCAAGTGAAGTTCTAGTGTATCTTCAATAGTTATTATTTTTTCATTTTCTTTTGTATGTGAGGCTAAATATTTAACAAGTTCTGTTTTACCTGAACCAGTTTCACCACTTACTATGATATTGCAGTGTCCTTCAACACAAGTCATTAAAAAGTCGTGTAAATTTTCTGTTACATATTGTTCACTAATTAATTTTTCTTTATTAAGACGGATTTTGGCTGGCGTCTTTCTTATAACACAACAAATACCATTTGTTGCAATTGATTCATGAACAAAGTTAAGACGAAGTTCTGCAGATTCAGCATCCAAGAATGGATGAGCCATGTTAAAAGTTTTCCCCATTACATTTGAACATTGAAATGCTAACTTTTCCATTAAAGCATTATTTATTTCTGGTCTTTCAACTCTATATACACCTTTATCAAGAGTTTTTAGCCAAACTTGACCACCATTTGAGTATGAAACGTCGGTGATATTATCTTCTTCTAAAAACTCTTTTAAAGGCCCAAAATCTATTTGTGAAAATATAGCATCATTCACAATTATTCACCTTCTTTTTATTCGTTATTATTATCGTTATTATTTGTTGGATCTTCAACATAACCTGTTTCTGTTATTACTGATTTACTATCAATTAATGTTTTTAATTCATCATTAGTTATTTCCATTGCTACATCTTTATCAGCATTCTTTTTATTTATTGGTACTGGATAAAGCTTCATTCCTGATAAGAAACCTACCTTACTTAAATAGATATATACCTCATTTGGAACTGCAAATGCTATAACTGTTGGTGTTCTACCTGATGCAACATCAAATACATTTTGTCCTTTTGAATCTTTAACACTTAATACTTCAATATTTGATATAAATTGTTCATAAATGTATTTACCATCTTCTTTTGTTTGAAGCCATAAATCTATTTTATCTCCAGGATATATTGAATTAGCATATGTTGTTGCATTATCAACACTCATCCAATACATTTTATAATTTTCAGGAATTGTTTCCAAGTCTCTTTTTATTAATTCATCTTTTTTTACCACTTGTGCTTTATAAAACATAGCACCTGCTGTAATTGATGTATTATTTGTTACATAATAATTTATTAATTGTGTAGAACTAGTTATAATACCTGCTTTTTTTAAAATATCACTATTTACTTCTACATATTCTATATCATCATTTGTAATTACAGTTCCTGCGGTTAAGTTTCTAGCTGCAACTGGTACTTTTTGAGGTTTTACTGCTTTATCTAATGTTACTGTATAAACAAACCATAAAGCAATAACTCCAGCAAGAACACCTAAAATCGTAACAGTGTTACGATTTAAAAGTACATTTCTAATTTTTGTTACTATATTCATAATTATGCTCCCATCCTTTGAACTTGACTATCAATTAAATCAATTAACTCTTGACTAGAGTATTGTGTAGATCCAACATCTGGATTTACTAAATTATTTTTTGGAACAGGTCTTATAACCATTCCAGAAATATTTTCAGCAAGTTTTAAGTAACGGTACATATCTGTTTTTACTGCAAATAGTAACCAAGCTGGTTTTCTACCACTTGTTACATCAAAAACATTTTGTCCTGATTTATCTCTTACAGCTAAAACTTCAATATTTGATATAAATTCACCATAAACTAGTAACCCATTTTCAGTTGTTTTTAACCATAAATCTATTTTATCTCCAGGATATATTGAATTAGCATATGTAGTATTTTCATCTACTGCTAATTGGTAAATTGTATATCCTTCAGGAATTTCATCAAAAATTGCATTTGGCAATTCTTTTTTTTCTACAACTTGAGTTGTATAAAACATTCCACCTTTAGGAATAGATGTTCCAGTTGCCACATATTTACCAATTAAACCTGTTGTTGTCTTGTAAACATCGACTTTATTTAAGAATTTTTTACTAACTTTAACATATTCTATGTCATCTTTAGTAATTTCTTCTGTTGCACTAATGGCTCTTTTGGCAACTGGTACACGGGTTGGATTTACTTGATGTTCAACTCGGTAAATATAAAACCCTACTAAAACTCCTAACCCTAACAATATACCAAATACAGTAACTGTCATTTTATTGGTAAAAGCTTTGGCAAATAAACTCTTTCTTCCACCCATTTTTATTCCTCCTTTTATTAACTATTGTGTTTAATTGTTTTTGGTAATGAATCATAAACAGTACCAATTATCTTTTTACACTCTTCTATATCTGTTTTTGTATCATGACTAAAATACATACATCCCAAAGTTGTTAGGCTAGCTTTTACAGTTATTTCATCATTAACTTTACTAGTGCAGTCATATAGTCCTTTATTACATCTATTTTTAATTATCCAATCTCTTAGAGATATTTCAGTAACTTCAAACTTTGTTTCTTCATTTGACTTTTCAGTTTCTTTTTCGGTATTTGTATCATTAGTATTATCATTATTACTATTGTTATTGTCTTTATTAGTAGAACCAGCAGGTTTTCCTTCAAGAATTGTATCTATTCTTTCTACCATATCAAATGAAGTTGAGTCACCTACTACAGTAAACGTATTCGTTTTACTTTTGATTTCTACACTAGCTTTAGGTGGAGCTTCATATACTCCATAGAAGCTCACCGTATATGTAGTGTTTAGGGAAGCAGTTTCTGCAAATCTGCGGAAAAAGCTTTCATAAAATTTTTCTTTATTTATTTTTAATTCTCCATATTTTCTATAATATGAGTAATCTACGGCATCAATCATTGATGCTTCAGTTATTTCTTTAATTAGATAGTAATCTTGTGTACTAGAAGTGGTATCATTTTGTACTAGCATCATTATTACCACGATTACAATACCTAATAGTATTAGCCAATATGCCCAAAACGCATTCTTCATTTAGTCACCCCTACTTCCAAGATGGTCCACCGATTACATTTTCATTATAAATGTATCCATCCCATAAAGTCCAATATTCTTCAGTGCCTCTTTTTGGCGCTACAATTTTGTCACTATATTTATCTGATAATTCATCAATAAAATCACTATAACAATTTAGATTTTTGTAATCACCAACATCTTTACATGTTAATGAATCATTCATGTATCCACCATTACTTTGTTGTTGTTCATTATATTTTTTAATATCTCTGATCATTTCTGGTGTTAATGTAATACTAAATGCTAATTGTGAATCGTCGCCATCAGTTTTATCATAAACCATTTCGTTTACTTCTTCTATTTCTGTAATAGTTTTAACAGCTTTTTGACGTATTAACTCTAAATCAGCACTTGTTGTAGTTACTACCCAGTTATAACCATATTCTCTTTCAGCAGAATTGAAGTTAGATGGAGATATAGTTTTTACTGTTGCATTAATTTCGCCACCATCCATAATACAATCTATACATTTAGGCACACAGTTTTCTCCTTCGCATTCAGGTGGCCATGTACATCCTTCACCTACACAATCAATAACACAGTCTGGACAATCATCTGGTTTACATGGAGATTCATAATAACATACATATTCTCCATCAAATCCGCCTTGACTTTTTACTACTTTTCCTACACTGCGATCATAATTTGGACCATCAACATCCATTAGTCGTCCAACTTTATTATCTGCATCATAGAATTCTCCAAGACCACTTATTTTTATTTTAAATACTCCACCACCAACAGTGCTTGTTGATATTGGTAGTACGTTTTCTAATGCTTCAATTTGTACTTCTTTACCTGTGTATGAACCATTAACAGTTATTTTTCCATTTGCTGCGATTTGATAGAATGCTGTTGGTGTAATATAATCTTGTTTCTTTTCAACTTCCTTCTTAACAAATGATGCTTGAGAGATCTTCTTTGTATCACTTTTACATTCAGATTCTGTACAAATTGTGTATGTTCTATCTTCAAATACGCTACCATATGATGAGTTATAATAGAAGTTTTCTGCTGATGGTAGAGATTCATCTGCACTTCCACTTACAGGTTTTTCACCTCCAGCTTCACATTCGTATTTTTCATTAGCTTTTTTTGTACACACAGTTATTTTTTTGGTTTCTGATTCGGCGCCATCTTTTTCAAGATATCTTAGTTCTTCATCAGCTTCTTTTATAAGCAAATCATAATATGGATGATTATCCTTGTTATCATAGTCTTCACCATGACTTTCATCATAGTAATATTCTAATTTTTGTTGGAATAAGAAAGTATTAGCCCAAGCTGTAGTACAAGCATTATAAGCTTTAATTGCATCTTTATATTCTTCCATTCCTTCTTCTATAAGGCCTAATCCTTCTTGTCTTGTAGCTTCGATAGCTGCTTTAACTTCTCCTACTGTTGCACCTCGTTTACATTTATTGGAAGGGTCACACTCTGAAGTACAATTTGTAGGATCTGATGGATCACAGTTTTGAATTGTTGCATTTCCACAAGTTGGCTCACTTCCATAATCAAAAGAATCAAATTTATCAACTGCCTTAACAATACCTTCTTCTTTATTTTCAATTACACTTCCAAATCCGGTAAATTTTCCATTTCTAACATAGCCTTTTTCAGAACATCCAATACAACTACTACATGTTTTCAATTCTGGATCAACTGATGCTGCAACTTCTGCCATTTTTACTAAATGTCTTCCTTTAATCATTTTTTCTTGTGCTGCTATTATATCTTTTATATATTGATCTTTGTCTATACTTTTTGCTCCATTTGTAGCACCATCTTTAGTTTTTCCACCAGTATAACATATTTTCTTACCTTCGAGATGACCGGTTAATTTAAAGTATCCACCACACTTAACATCTTTAATTACTGGGTCTAATTTGATCTTTGCGTAGTCTTCCTTACAATAAACTTGACAATATTTATTGTTTGGATCTACTGCTGCAATATATTTATAAGTATTTCCTGCATCATCATTTTTTTGAATAATACACTTTTTAATTTCTTCTGGAGCCTTTATGCTACCTTCACCAGAGCCTTCACAAGATGGTTCTGTAATTTCAGTTTTACAAGCTTCACCACAAGAAATTGTTCCTTCGATTTCAGCAGTTAAACCGTCTTCATTTTTTTGAATAACATAAAATCTTTGAACATTCTTCGTATTTTTTACTACTAATAAGGCTCCGATATATTCTAAATTTGGATCATTGTATTCATATGTAATTTTGTAATTAGCACTATTGCAGTCTTCTTCATTAGTTGGTAAAGTATATTTAAATCTTAATTCAACAGTTCCATCTCCACTACTAATATCTGCTAATACATTGGTACTAGAACTCAAACTTTGCCATCCACCAGAAGCTCTATATTCCAAGTTTTCTATTTTAATACCGCTATTACCACAGTCTGGACAAGATAATTGGAAATTTTTCATTTCTGCTTCTCCAGGTGTAAAGTTTTTATATTCTATTGTTTGATATTGAAATTGTTCGTCACTTGATGTACTTGATTCAACTGATGCCGTTGTGGTTTCACCATTCATAACTTTTTCAGCTGTAGTTATCCCAATTCCAAAAAGTTCTCTTGCTTTAGACAAAATAGAGTCAGATGCACCTTCTTTAGTAGCTAATTTATATTGAGGATCATACCATCCATAATTACTGAATGAAGGCAAAGTTAATTCATTTTCGTAATCTTTAATCCATTCTTTACCTAGTGAAACATTAGCTGATGCGGAAATTATAAATTCTTTATTTCCAGCTATTCCACCGTCTCCACGTCCCATTACACCTAAAGCTAAAGCTCTAATAGCAATAGCTGTAGAAACATATAAATCTTTATCATCCATTCCAGAATATTGGTTTGATCCATTCTTAATTATTTCAAGAATTCCAAGTTCTAGAGCGTTTTCTGTTTTATCTGATGTTGTTCCTAAAAAATGATCTACAGAATAACCATTTGATGCAACTCTTTGTGGGTCTTGACAATATGCAGCGAAATCTTCTCCTTCGCTATCAAAAACATATTTCCAGGTTATATACTTTCCTTCATGATTTTCAATTATTATATCATCTAGTTCTAATGTGTTTGTACTTTTTTTATTAAATGTACTATTTTCAGTAATAGCTTTAGCACTTACATTTATATTAAATACACAGAAAACCATTATAAATAAAATTAATAAATTTTTTATATTCTTTTTCATATTATACTTCTCCTACGTTTTTTAATTATTATATATGTTGCTCCTCCGGCAACTACAACCAATGTGATTCCCCCGACAATAAATGCTGTTTTATGATCTTTTATAAAATCAAACATTTTATTGTACCATTTGCTTTTTCTTTCTTGTTCTTCTTTTTCTTTTTCTTCTTTTTTAGTTACTTCTTCTTTTACTCTTTTTACAAATGTACTATACCCAGTATCTTCATATGTAACATATTCTTGACACATATAATATTCTGGTACTTTTGAACATATATTGTAAGTTGAATAGTCATTATATCTAGGAAGTGATACATATAAAGTTTTTAATGTATTTCCATTACATCCTGTTTCACTTGATGCGTAAACTTTAATCGTATACTTAACTAACTCACCTATATTATACCAGTCAAATGAAATATTTCCATCTTTAGCATCTGCATATGTGTATGTCTTTGATTCTGAATTTTTATCATTTGTAACCTCTACATACATATTCTTTGTAATATTAAGAATATTAACTTGTATGTAATCTGTTTTTGCTACATATGTAGCTTCTGCTTCAGTCCCTAGTATCGCATCTGGGATTGTATACTCACTTGGATCTAAAATTCTTTCTTTTATTTCATAATTAGCTTTAACATTGGCAACCTCTTTATTTAATTGTGCTTTTTCTTCATAGTCGCATGCAGCTGCTTTTGCATTTCCAATTATTAATACAAAAGATAGTATAGATAAAATAAATTTCCTAAATTTGCCCATTTCGTCACCTACCTATGACTAGTTTAACATATAACTTAAAAATTTTCAATTGTAAATTTTAATTATCTATGATATTATTATTTATATTAAGGATAAGGATTTATGAAGAAAATTATTTTTATTATTTTATTTATAATTGTTATTATTACTGGCTATGGATTTTTAATAAATACAAGTGGTTTTAAAATTGTTGATCAAAATATAAATATTACTAATTTACCCGATTCTTTTAACGATTTTAAAATTGCTCAAATAAGTGATTTATTAATAAAAGATAAAAATGACTTAGATAGAATCAAAAAAATTGTTAATTCTATAAACGATAGAAATCCTGATATTATTGTTTTTACCGGAGACTTATTAAACAAAAAAAATAATTTAACTAATGATGATAAAAATAATTTAATAGATATTTTAAATAAACTTGAATGTAATTTATATAAATATGCTGTATTCGGTGATAATGATTTATCATTAAAAGAGGATTTTATAAATATAATGAATAATACTTCTTTTCAAATTTTAGACAATCAATCTACTTACTTGTTTTATAAAGATATAACTCCTTTAAAAATAACTGGTATAACAAATACTAATGATATTGATAAAGCATTTGAAATTGATGACAAAGAAACTTTCTTTAATTTAGTTTTAACTCATTATCCAGATAATGTATTAGCCATAAATGATAAAGATGTTCAAGTAGTTTTAGCGGGGCATTCCTTAAAAGGACAAATTGTTATTCCATTTTATGGAGGATTAATAAAAAAAGATGGTGCTAGATCTTATATAAATAATTATTATGAAGTAAATGGTAAAAAACTATTTATCTCTGGTGGTATTGGAACCGAAAATATAAACTTTAGATTATTTAATAAGCCTGAAATAAATATTTATACACTGCAAAAAAAATAACTTTTTGAAAGTTATTTTTTTATAGCCATTTTACCATTTTGAAATTAGCGTTTAGTTTTTCAATCATTTCTTCTTGATTATATTGTGTAAATGATTTTTCAAAATTACTAGCATCCATTAAAAACATATCTGGATAATTAATAAATATTTCTTTATAAGTTTTAATCCCTAAATTTTTTAAGAAGTCTATATTAGTTTTAACTAAAGCTTCATGTTCATCTATTGTTTTTCTTACTAATTCGGGAGTATTTCCTTCATATTCTTTAATATCTTCTTCTAAAAATCCACATTCTTCTAAAAACTTCATGCTACTCTTCCTTTCGCTATTTCATTATTATTAGCAATTATTTCATCAATATTAGAACTTAAATAATCAAGATTATCACTATATGTCCCAAAAACCTTCATTAAAGTTTCTTTAAGTCCCAATCCTTCTTTTTCTACTAATTCTAAATTTTTATAAATTTCTTGTTTTTTATTTTCCATAGCAAAAGTTTCTATAACTCTATCTGCTAATTCTTTTAATTCATAATCATTAATCCTGGGAGTTAAATCATTACTTTTTTTTTCTACTTCATTTATAACATAAGTAAATCCTCTTTCACTAAATAGAAATGATTGATACTTTCCTTTTTCACTTTTATAAGGAATTCCTAAATGTTCAAGTTCTCCCATTCTTTTTATTACTTTGTCTACATCTTGTTTTAAAAATGATGGATTTTGTTGATATGCTTCAAGAAATCCTAAATCCTTTGCTCTTAAAACTGTTTTCTTTAGTATTTCTGGTTCTATTGCTAATACTATCCAATCACTAGCACTTAATTTTATTGCATATTCAGGATTTTTTAAAAATTCTATATTTTCAGGATATGCTAATCCTAATGAAACTATAAATTTTTCTGGATGTTCTTTTGTTTGATCAATTTCAGATTTTGCTGCTTCATAAATATTTTTTATTTCTTCAAAAGACTTCATTTTTTGCTCCTTTCTAATAAGCCATTAATGGAACCTTCTTTGGATCAAGTCCACTTAATTCTAATACGCTTATTGTATTATTTAATCCTTGTAAATCATATTTTTTTAATACACTTGGCGTAAGACTTATATCTCTTGCTTCTTTACCAATTGATAATAATTTATCAACTTTTGCTTTTAATTCTTTATCTAATAAAATTTCTATATTACTATTTATTACATTTAAGTCTATGTTACTTTCTTTTAGAGAATTTACATTTTTCTTTATTAATTCTTCATCATAATTTTCTAATAATTTGTTAATTTCTTCTGTTACTAGTTTAGCAGTATTTACATTAAGACTTTCTAGTAATTTTATTACATCTTCTTTTTCAATCTTTTTTTCTTTATTTTCATTACTTAAATTACTTAATGATTCATCACTACTAAATAAAGGTTTTATTTCTTCTTGATGCTCTTCTTTTACTTCAATATTTTCATTTTCTACTGGACTTTCAATTTCTTCAATCTTATTTTCATCTATTACTTTATCAAATATATCTTCAAGTGATGATGATTCTAAACTAGTATCTAATTCTTTAGTATCCATTTTTTCTTTATTAGATGTTGATTCTTTTTTAGCTTCCATTAAAACTTCAGTTATTGTTTTTCCATTTACTGCTCCACCACTTTTATATGTTGCATCATATTCATATAAAGCATCTTCTGGGAACATTAATATTTTAGCAGCTTCTCTTTGTTCATCTTCATTAAAATCAAACTTTTCAAGTAAGCTTGTTATTGCGTCCCTTGTGATATTGATATTTCCTTCAAGGGCTAAATCAAAATATTCATTTAATTTTGCCTGATTACTTAAAGCTTCATCTTTTCTAATGCCTAATTCTTCAACTTTGGTTATTGCATTATTCATTTCAGCTTCAACACTTTCTAGTTCTTCACTAGCTTTTTTATTTTCTGTTACTACCTTTTCAATTGTTTCGGGTAACATACTATTTACTTTTTCATTAATTGATGCTGGATCAAAATCTATTTGGAGACGATCTAAAATGGTAGCAAAATCATCTCTATTAATGTTACTTAAAATAGAAGTAAGTTTTTTTCCTTCTTCTTGCAACGTTTCTTCTTCTTTTGTTAATTTTTCTATTTTTTCAAGCAATATTGTTTTTTCATTCTTGGTTCTTTCTCCAGTTTCTATTGCTTCTTCTCTTTCTTTATTCATTTTTGCTAGTATGATACTATCTTCACCACGTAAGTTATATAGCTTATCTAATAATGATTTAACTTCGTTTGATAACACTTTCATTTAATCACGCCCTTTATTATGAATAGATTATAGCAAATAATTTAAATATTGTAAAGTATGAATTTGATACTTTAACTCCATTTTTTTATAACACAATCCACTAAATCTTTAGCACTATCTTTATTTATATATTTTTTTTGATTGTCAATTAATACTTGACACAATTTACTATCTAAAAGTAAATTTTTTGTACACGATACAACTTCATTTACATTATTAGCTCGTAATGCCATGTTATTACTTTCAAAAAAACTAGCATTATAATTTTCTACCCCAGGTATTGGCATCATTAAAATAAAAGGTTTTCTCATCATCGTTATTTCAGTTGAGGTAAGACCTCCGAGTTTAGCTATAATAATATCACTATTTTTCATATAGGAATTCATGTTATTAATAAAACCTAATACATATAAATTACTATTATTTATTTTATCAAGATCTTCTTTTAATTCTTTATTTGTGCCACATACTACGATTAAATAACAATCTATTTCTTCAAGAATTTTATTTACGCATTCTTTTACTTCTCCGAAACCCATACTTCCTGATGTTAATAAAACTCTTTTTTTATCATCTGGGACATTTATTTTTTCATAGTTTTCAAAAAAGCTTGATGCAACAGGTATTCCTATTGGTAAAAGAATTTCTTCATTTATTTTCTTTTCAACGAATTTTGGAATTAAAAGCTTACTTGGTATAACAAATAAATCAGGATTTGTTTCATTCCAAAATGGGATACATTCATAATCTGTGGCAACATTGATAAATTTTATATCTTTCTTTTTCTTTAACGCTGTTAGGGCAAGACAAGGAAAAACATGTGTGCCAATCGCTAAATCATAATTATTACTTGTTAAGTAATCGTCAAGTTTGTTTACCACTAATTTATTAAAAGCGTAAACTGGACTTTTAATACCTGTTTTATTGTAAAGTTCACCAAGTTTATAAACTGTTTTAAAAATATTACCTTTTCCCTTTGTTGAATCTAAATACATTTTTTCAGCTTTTCTACTTGCATTATTTCCTGCTAGTTCCATATAATCTTTTACATCACAGGTAATATTTCTTTTATTAAATTCACTAGCTATATATTTAGCACAACTATTATGTCCTCCCCCGGTGCTACATGTAAATACTACTATTTTCATCTAATCACTCCAACTATCATTATACATATTTTTTAAATACTCTTTATTGAATGTCTTATCAAGAATTTCTTCATATTTATATTTGGCTTCAATTTCTTTTTCTTTTTGTCTTGCTCGATTTATTGCAATTCCAGTTAAAATGACATCGAAAACTAAAAATACACTTAACCAAATTGCAATTTTTTTGCCAACTTTATAATCCATTTTATCAATAAGTTTTATTAACCAAGGATAAATATATTTTATCCATATTACTCCCAAAGCTCCCCAAAAAAGAGAATATCTAACACAAATTCTTCCATTTATATTTAAAGGTTTTCTTGAATAATCCCAGGCTGTAAAACCCAAAACTAATTCCATACCTAAACTCATTATGTATTCTAAAATGGATCCTCCAATAAAACCTATTATAAAAATTTTCCAAACTTTATCGTCTCTAAATTTATATAAAATAGCGCTTAAAAGCAAAGCCCCAAGTCCATATGCAGCATTAAATGGCCCGATAACTACAGCTGAATGATTTATAAATTCTTTCCATTTTATTAATGAAAATATACCTTCAACTACATAACCAACTACACACCCTATAATAAATATCCAAAATAAATAATACACGTTCTTCTCTTTTTCCATACTTCTCACATTATAAATTATAGCATATAAAATAAATGCTAACAATCTCTTATTAGCATTTGGTTTGTCCATATTTTTTATTAAAGTAATTAACTAATGGTTCAACACTTAAATTTTTTACACCAAGTCTATTTAAAACTTCTTTTCCGGTATAAGCACCTCCATTAACATAAATATTGTCAATTAAATATTTTGTTATTAGTTTTATTTTGCCATCTTTTAATAACTTATCTATATTTCCTAATTCTTTTTCAATGATTTCTAAAAACATTCCATCATAAATAGATCCAATTAAATATGAAGGAAAATAGCCAAAATCTCCATCAGCCCAATGAAGGTCTTGAAGGACCCCATCTTTATCACTAGTAACTTCCACATGCAAATATTCTTGCATTTTTTCTTTCCATACTTTAGGTAGATCATTAACACATAATTTTTCACTAAATAAATCGCGTTCAATTTCATATCTTAATATTATGTGCATACAATATGTAAGTTCATCTGCCTCGGTTCTAACTAAACTTGGTGTTGATGTATTTAAATATTTAACAAATTCTTCTAGTTCTACATCTAATTTTAGTAAGTCTTTTACTTTATCATAAATCGGTATCCAAAAATTTATGTTGCGACCTAAAATGTTTTCGAAAAATCTCGATTGACTTTCATGAAGAGCATTTATATTATCACATGTCATACATTCATATTGAGTAAGTTTTCTTGAGACATTTTGTTCTAAAATGCCATGACCACCTTCATGAATAATTGTGCTTACAAAATCTAGAGCATTATCTGTCTTTTTAAAAGCTATTCTAATATCGTTGTTGCCAATTTTTTCAGTATATCCATGTGGATAAATTCCAAGAGCTCCTTTGTTCATATCAAAGCCTATGTAATCTAACAAAAACTCTGCACATTTTAATATATCACTTTCATTACTATTTATTTTAACAAATGGTACTTCTTTTATTTTATTGGGTATTAATGGTAATATCTTTTCTTTTAGTTTACCAAAAAGTTCATCTATTACTTCACTTGTTAGATTGGGTTCATAATCTTCTAACATAGCATCATATAAATTTTTTCCACTATTTATATAACCGTAATATTCTTTTGTTAATTCTATTATTTTTGCTAAAAATGGTTTAAATTCTTCATAATTATTATTTGCCTTTGCTTTTTCCCAGATTATTGTACTTTTATGAACAAACTCCGTATATCTTACATAAAATTCATTTGGAACATTTGCTCTTTTTTGATATTTTTTTAATAAAGCTTTTATATATCTTTGTTCATTATCATCTAATTTTTTAAATTCATCACTATTAATAGCATCTTTTAGAACTTTTTCATGTTCTTCGTTATTTTCTAACTTAAATAGTTTATCTTCTAATGTGCCAATTAGTTTTATAACTTCATCTTTTTCATCTTCTGGGGTTGATATTTTTAAATCCCATTCAATAATATTAATAATGTGTTGTAAATCAAATATTTCTTTTTGATATTCTTTTAGTTTTTCTAAATACATTCTTGTCACCCTGTATTAATATTAACATATTTTTTTAAGAAAAACAAAAAAATATAAAAAACTCGAACTATAAATTAGTTCGAGTAATTATCAAATTGGTGCCCAAGGCCGGACTTGAACCGGCACGGGTTTTAACACCCGCAGGATTTTAAGTCCTGTGCGTCTACCTATTCCGCCACTTGGGCAAGGCACTGTCTTAATGAATAAGACTTCTTAAGTATAATATAAAATTTTATCAATTTCAAGTCTTTTTGTAAAATTTCTTTAATTTTTTCATAAAATATAGTTGACAACAATAGATTTAATTTGTTATAATCATAGTGCATTCGAAAAAGAGTGCATGGAGGAATACCCAAGTTCGGTTGAAGGGATCGGTCTTGAAAACCGACAGGTCGTGAAAGCGGCGCAGGGGTTCGAATCCCTTTTCCTCCGCCAAATTAAATTTGTTATCGCGGGATGGTAGCAGTCTGGTAGCTCGTCGGGCTCATAACCCGAAGGTCGTAGGTTCAAATCCTTCTCCCGC
>CAKOHI010000001.1 GCA_934085585.1 uncultured Bacilli bacterium | reverse complement strand
AATACAAACATCAATAATAACGAAAATACTATTTTGCCTGAAGAAAAACCACCTGTTGTAGAAAAGACTCAAGCAGAAAAAAATAACGAATATAGAAAAATGTTAGAAAATAAATATTCAGTTAAGATTGTATATAAAGATGAAAACAATGGCTACTTAATCGGTGGCTCTATAAACACCGAAAAATTAAATGATGATAATGAGATAAATAAATATTTAAAAGAAGTTGAATTAACATTAAAAAAATATCCAAATGGTTTCTTTAAAGAAATGAAAGATAATAATGTTTCACTTAGAATATACATGGTAAATAAAATAGATGGAAATTATTCAGGTATGACAGACGGTAGAAATCAAAGTAATATAACAGTAACTATCGGAACAGATGGTACTAAATTGTTTGAGAGTACTTTACATCATGAATTAATGCACTATATTGATATTTATATGAGACAAAAAAATCCAACATTAAACTTGGAAGAAATAATGAAGTCTTATAATCCTGAAGGTTTTAGATATGGTTCTAGTGATAGTACCTATGATTTTAATTTTTCAAATCCAAATGATGCTTATTTTATATCGTATTATTCAAGACAAAGTTATTTAGAAGATAGAGCTGTTTTATTTTCTGATATGATGACTAGATCAACAAAAAAAGAATATTACAATGATAGTACTCCAATAAACAAAAAAGCAAAATTAATTAGTTCACAAATTAAAGAACATTTTAACACATTATCCAATACAGGAAGATATTATTGGGATAGATTTATATAATATAAATTTTGATTGATTAAAAATATTTGTTCTAAAATTAGTAGATAAAATATTTTTGATATAAATTAAATTTGAGAAAGGAGGATAAAATTGAAAACATCACTATTAATAAAAATAATTGCAGGCGTAGTAATTCTAGCTGGCGTAGGATACTTCGTATTTACAAATTATGTTTCCAAAGAAAAAGATATGGTTTTTGAAGCAAGAATTAAAGAAGTAACAGTAAATGATAATATATATACTGTCCTAGTTGAAGAATATGATAATAAGAAAAAGGAATATACTATAGAGTATGAATTTGAAATAAATAAAGATACAAAGATAGTTTATAACAATGAAAATTCTACTGCAGATAAACTAAAAGCAAATCAAAAAGTAACTATTACTTCATCTGATGTTGTGTTAACTAGTGAACCAGCTAAATTATCTAATGTTAAAAAAATAGTTATTTCAAAAGATTAATTAGTTTTAAAAGTTTTGCTAAATAAAGCAAGACTTTTTTTATGGAGGAGTTATTTGTTAAAAAAATAATTAACTATATTATAATTTATATTTTGGATTTTATAATATCTGCTAATAATTGTTATAATTTAACTCACATAATTAAAAATAATATTAAGTTGGAGTGGAACTTAAATGTGTTTCACTCTTTTATTGAGTTAAAGGATATAAGTCTTTTATTTGGAACAATTCTTTTATCAACAATAATAATTTTCACACAAAAAACGATTTTTCCCTTATTTTATAAGAAAAAAATCGGTATTTTCTTGGCAGGGGCAGAGAGAATCGAACTCCCATCAAAAGTTTTGGAGACTCCTATGCTACCATTATACCATGCCCCTAATTACAAGAACAAATAAATTATAACATACTAATTACCAAAATACTAGCTCTTTTTACACAAAATTTAGAAAAAAAGCATAAAATACACTAGGTGATAATTATGCTTTTTAATTATACAGATAGAGAACTAGATTTACTTGCTAGAATAATGCGTGCTGAAGCACTTGGGGAAGGAAATTTAGGAATGTTAATGGTGGGCAATGTTGTTGCAAACCGCGTTTTAGCCGATTGCTTAACTTTTAGAGACGTTGATAGCATTTATGATGTTATTTACCAACCAAATCAATTTACCGGAGCATCATCTTCACTTTTTAACGCATCAGCAACAACTCTAGAAAAACAATTAGCACAAAGAATAGTCCGCGGAGAATACTATCATCCAGCCACAAACGCATTATGGTTTTATTCACCAACAAAAGGAGCTTCTTGTAAACAGACTTGGTATAATCAAGTTCTAGCTGGAAGTTACAAAAGTCATTGTTTTTATAATCCAGATCCTGGAGTATGCACAAAAATTCATTAATCTTGGCATAAGGCAATAAATAATGTATAATTATGAATAGGGAGAGATTACGATGTTTTATTCATATTGTATATTATTTTTTATTTATTCATTTTTAGGCTGGATAATGGAAGTCTCATTAACACTAATTACTGACAAAAAATTTGTAAATCGAGGATTTTTACTTGGACCATGTTGCCCAATATATGGATGTGGATGTATTTTATTAAATCTATTATTACATAATTACACAAATAAAGTTTTAGTTTTATTAATCTTAACAATGTTTACTTGTTCTCTACTTGAATATTTTACAAGTTATTTTATGGAAAAAATATTTAAATTAAGATGGTGGGATTATTCTCAAATGAGATTTAATATAAATGGAAGAATATGTTTAGAAACAATGACACCATTTTCTATTCTCGGAGTACTAGCTATAAAATATGCCACCCCTTTTTTTCTAAATGAAATAAATAGTTTTTCTACAAACACAAATCTTATTATATCAATTATTTTAATTAGCATTTTTATAATCGATATCATAATGTCATTAATTATTGTATTTAAACTAAAATTTGTTACAAAGAATACTAAAAAAGATTCTACATATGATATTAAAACAGCAATAAAGAAGTTTATTAAAAATGATAAATACGTTTATGAAAGAATAATTAAAGCATTTCCAAATCTTACAAAAAGCTTAAAAGAAAAAGCTTTAAAACTAAAAAACAAACCCAAAATTAATAAATAATTTTAGGTTATTTAACTATTTCTTTTAAAACAAACTAAGGTGTTATTTCTCTTCTTTTTGTTTCAAATATTTATCTAATTCATTTTTTGTAATATCTATTTGCAAAATTTCCAATAATCCATTTTCAATAGCAGGTTTAAATTCTTTTTTCATCTTCTCATTTAAATCATTTAATCTTACATGTAAGTCATTAGACAAAATTTTTTCTAAAGCATCATCTAACTTTGGCAATATTATTACTAATTTTGATTTACACTTATTAGCATCTTGATACAATTCAATCATTCTAAGCATATAATATAACTGATATTGATAATTTATCCATAATGGTGATACTTTAACTTCATAAAATATATTATTTTCATCATCTGATTTCATAGCATCAAATCTCATTTCACTTTTCATAATATTATCTTTAATTGGTTTATTATCAATCATCTTAACATTGTATTGTATATTTAAACAATCCACATCATCTTTTAAAGTTTTCTTTAATAAATATATTTCTAAAGCTTTTCTATATTTACACTTTTCTAATATAGATTTTTTTTGATTTGGAAAGTCATTAGATAATTTTAAATCTAATATTTCGTTATTAGAATAATTTGATTCTCGTTTATTTATATCATTTATATCTGAAGAACCAACAAAACTAAATGAATTAGGCAAATAGACATTTTGATTATTAGTATTTTTGATATTTATAAGTTGTTCCAATAATTTATTATTTGTTTCTTTTAATTCATTATTTTCTTCTTTCATCACTTTTATATTTTTGGAAAGTGACAACAATTTATAAATATTTAAATTATCAAATGAATCAGCTAATATTAAAATTACTATTAATATTAAACATATAATCATTTTATCTGTAATAACATAGTTATTTTCAGAAAAAACGAAACTACAAATAATTATTACCAATATAAAGACTATCATTATTAAAGATAAAATTTTTACATACATATTTTTCTCATTCATGTTTCTTCCTCACACTATTAAAATAAATCATCGACTGTAGTTTTACTATTTGCTTCTAAAATTTTGTTAATATTAGTATAAACTCTTCCTTGTGGTGTTCTATTTGGATTTTTTGGATTCAAAGGTATAAATCTTTTTAATTTTTTAGCTTTACCTTTAAAGTATATTATATATTTTCCAGTATCTTCATAAGGTTCTATTCTATCTATTTCAGCATAATGTGTAACAGCTTTTATTGGGCTTTTTTGATACGCTGCAATATACTTAATTTTAGTTAACATATTTGAACTTATTGCTACTGCAAACCAACAATTATTTTCTAAAAATTCTTTGTTAAATCCAGTTTTTTCAGCTGCAACTAATATTGTATCAATTTTATTAGTTAATGGAGCTTGTTTATTACATTCCATTATACGCTTAATAATTAACATTCTATCTTTTACTCTTTCTAAGGGATGAGCACCTTTACTAATTAAAGCTAAACTTCTATAATCTTCAATAAGATCTTCTTCACCTTCAAATGTTTCATTTACAACATCTTTTTTAGCAGAGTTAAAAGAAGAAAGCTTTACATTAATAATATTTAATTTATACAAACTATTTTCTAAATCAGTCAAATCAATATAATCAAATGCTAATAATAATAACAAAAATTTAATATATCTTTTATTAGTTAATATGGGTTGATCATTTAATTCTGATATTTTATTCAATCCTTTTATTATGTTATTAACATAATTTAAAGCATCACCAGTTAAATCTTCTTTTTTTTCAGAAACATAATCTTTAATAGTATTATCAGTAACACCAAAATTTATTTTTTTATCAAGTAATCCTATTATACTATAAAATATTTTATCAAACTCTAGCCTCGAATCTGGAAAATTTAAAACACATAACAATCTTTCTTTATCATTAATCATAGATAAGTATTTTTCTAAATTTGATTCAGGAAAAGACTTTATAATTTCTCCAGCTCTTAATCTTTCTTGATTTTGAACAAATCTAAAATATTCAGTTACTTGTTCATCGGTAGCATCAGATATTGAAGTTACTGATAATGGAAACGCATCAATATTTCTTTTTAATAATTCCGGTATATTTAAATAGTTCAATTTAAATTTTTTGCCTTGTTCATATTTTTTTAAAACTTTTGCCACTTCTTTAGAATTGTCTTCCAAAAATAGATCTTTTGTTTCCTCAATTATTTCTTTAGATGTTTCGTAATTAATTTCATATTCATTATTTATAAAATCATATATTGTCCTTAATCTTTGTTGCCCATCAACTACTTCTTGTCTAGCCCCTTTACTATTTGCAACATCCATTTTTCTTATTGTAATATTTCCTATTGGATATCTTTTTGCTAAACTTAATAAAAGTTTATCCTTAAATTCATTACTCCATACAAAATTTCTTTGATATTCTGGTTGCAAATCAAGTCCCCCACGTCTTACATCTGATATGTCATTCATTAAAGTAATTATAGGTAAAGAACCTGGTTGAAAATTAATTTTTTTCATAAAACGCATCTCCTTTTAATTAGATTCTACACATTATATTAATTTTTGTCAATATTTTTTGCTATTTTTTAATAGATTCTATTTATTTTTATATAAAATTTAAAAACTATTGTCATGGCAACAATAGTTTTTGACCAATACTTAACGTATTTGATGTAATATTATTTAATTTTTTTAAGGCATCCACTGTAGTTCCATATTCTCTAGCTATACTATATAAACTATCTCCTTTTTTTACCGTATAAACTACATTAACTTTATTTGTATCACCACTTGGTAATTTCAATATCTGTCCTATACTTAAATTATTTGAGGTTAAATTGTTAATATCCTTTAACTTATCAACAGTTGTATTATTAGCTCTAGCAATACTATACAAACTATCGCCCTTTTTAACAGCGTACGTATTTTCCGTTATATTTTCTTCACCAGGTATTTTAAGTATTTGCCCAATTGCAAGTGAATCAGTAGTAATATTATTTAATGATTTTAAGTTATCAACAGTAGTGTTAAACTTTCTTGCAATACTATATAAAGTATCTCCTTTTTGAACAACATATTCATTACTTACTTTTTCAGGAATCTTACCAGGAATAATTAAATTTTGACCAATACTTAACAAGTTACTTGATAAATTATTAGCATCTTTCAGTTCATTAACTGTTACCCCGAATTTTCTAGAAATACTCCATAGGCTATCACCGCTTTTAACTGTATAGTAATTTGAATCTGATGGAGCAATATATTTGCCTCCGGCATATTCCACAATAGCCTTAGTAACAGCTTCTGCTAAGTTTTCCCAATTATTTTTTAATTGATTAACATCATCACCATCGGAATCTGCAAAACCATACTCAACAATAACAGTTTCATTATTAGGAGTATCACGCATAATGTAATAATAATCTTTTGCAGGATTACTAGGCAACCGCCGTTGATAATATTTTCTAACATTTTGTCCAGCGTTTTCAAATTCTTTAGCTATTTTTTTAGCAAAAGTATCATTATTTCTAAGGGCATAAATTATTTCAGCACCATCTCCACCCCCAGCATTTATGTGATTAGAAACAACTATTACATCACTACCATCACCATAAAAACTTTGCACCTTCTTAGGTCTTTCACTTGGTGTTAAAGTAACATCACTTGTTCTAGTCATAGCATTTGGTATCCCCATCTCATCTAACCTTTTATGAATGTATTCACTAATTTTTAAATTATAGTCTTTTTCCACTATCCCATTAGCAACAGTTCCACCATCCGTGCCGCCATGTCCACTGTCTAAAACCACCTTTTTTAAAGCTCTTTCATCCATGTATATCACCTAAAATATTATATGAATATTTTCATAAAGTGCAATAAAAAACAAATTATATGTATCCAAATTAATTTTATTTTACAAAAAAATGCAGACAATTCTTTTAATCATCTACATTTATTAATATTTATAAATAATTATTAATTTTCAAAAAACTTTTTACCTTCATAGGTATAATATTGTTTTTTTTCACCATTTGATTTAATATAATGAAGTGATAAATTCAAATCATCTTGTGAACGAATTATCTCTTTTTTTGCAGTTAAATTATATATTATTTTATAACAATCAGCAAATAATTTTACATACATATCATTTCTAAAGTATGAAATATCCAAAGAATTATATTCACATTCTAACAATACTTTTCCTTCACTATCCAATACTCCTTGTAAATTATCTCTAGTTACCAAATAATATCCATTTCTTAATAAAATTTTAGAATAATCCTGTGAAACTTTTTCTCCTTTACGATTAATCAAATAATAATTTTCTTCATCATCACTTACAACTGCTAAATTATTATCTGTAAAACTTTTAGCATCAGCAAACGATTTATCTATTACTTTTTCACCATCTCTATTGTAATACTCAAATTTAAAAGAATCAGAGTTACAAGCAGAACTAGAATATGTACCAAGAAGATAAAACTCATCGGTTATAGATCCGCTACTATAAATATCTCTACATTTAACTGTTTTTACTTTCTTACCATTTTTATAAATATCAACTTCAGCATTATAACCTTCACTAGATGTTGCATAATTTTTATTATCAAAAATTTGTTTTTTATTTATAAGTGGTCCAACATTCATATTTGAATCCATAAAATACGGTTTTCCTTCTTTAATACACAGATAATTTTTTTCAGAATACCGGATAGTTTCACATTCACTACTTATATTAATAATTTTTCCATCTTTTACAGCTATATATCCATTTTTATTATCATCAGAACTATAAAGTATAGGTACTCCATTATCTGTACTACTAAATTTATAAAGTTCATTAGAATCAAAAGTTACAATTTTTTTACAAGTATTGCCATCAAGTATATAATTCTTTTTATCATAAAACAATGACATATAATTATTTGAATCAACAAAAATTGGATCTTCATCAATTTTTTTATTAAAAGGAATTGTAATTATTTCTTTCCCATAATAATTTAAAACTATATACTTATTATTTTTATTATCCTTTAATAGTAAAAAAGTATTAACAAACCATTTTGAATCAAATGTTATATTTTTTAAATCATATAAAATTTTTCCTTTTCCATCCAACAAATAGCAATTACTATCTACATCACAAGCTTTATATAATCCAGCTACTGTATTTATAGATTCATATTTACCAAAATCTGCTATCATTTTACCATTTTGATCAACAATTCCATATTCAGAATCGTTCATTACTAAAGAAGATCCATTACCAAAGCCAAAAGCATGTTTAAAAATAAAGTCTGTCAATCTATCACCATCTTCATTAAATAATGCATATTTATCATTATTTTGTAAGAAAAAAGATGTTGATTCAACGATATTATCTTGATTATTATTATTATTATTAATAGATTCATTCTTGTTTTTAATTAAAATAACACTTAAAATTATTACAACAACAAGTAAAATCCCTCCTATTAAAAGTAACCATTTAACTTTAGAATTATAACTTTTTTTATTAACTTTATTATTAGTATTATTTCCGTTTAAGCTATCAAAATTAGTATTTTCATAATTATTGTATGATTGCTGAATCCCATTTTGTAATTGGTTATTTAAAGATTGTTCTCCCTCATTAGTTATATTTACTAATGGATCAACATTATTATCATTTACAGATTGTAACACGTTTTGCGGTTGATTATTAGTGGGTTGTACTTCTTCATTAGTTACATTTACTAATGGATCGACATTATTAATATTTACAGATTGCATCACATTTTGCGATTGGTTATTTATAGGTTGCACTTTTTCATTAATTATATTTATTACCGAATCAGAATTAGTTATATTATCCAATTGTTCTACATCAGTTTGAATTTGTTCATCAACAAACTGAATAACTTTATTAGAAGGTTGTGCTAAACCATCCAAAGAAGAAGTTGAATTATTAATTTTTTTATTTTCGTCATTACTCATATGTTACCCCAAAATATTTAACAGATCATTAATACTGTTAGTTACACTACTTTCTAATAATTTAATATATAAATAATATCCAACACAACCCAAAATTGTAAGACCAATTAAATGAAAATATATTTTTGTATCAACATTGTCAAACAAAACAGCATCATCTATTAAATTGACAAAAATCAATATTGAATAAATACCACCAGCAAACATTGAAACAATGGATAATGGAAACCAAATTTTACCAACTATTGGTGATACAATCATTCCCAACAAAATATACGGAATTATTGATGTAGCTGAAATTGATAACATTTTTAAAAAATTAACATTTTTCTTAAACATTAAACTTAAAATATAATATACTAAAGCAATTCCAACTACTACACCAGCATATATTAATAAGTTTTTTCCTAACAAATCACCCCATTGTACATTTTTTAATCTTCCAAAATCTAAAGTTGTTTTATATGTTAACGTAGAAGGATCAAGGGTCTTTGCAAAAACAGTCGAAAAGATGGTTTCAATTAAACGTATAAACACCATACCTAAAGCAACAATCAAACTTAAAATTATAGATGTTTTGGTTTCGCATAACCTAGATTCTTCTTCCTTAAAATATTTAAACGGTTTTATTAAAACAGCTGTTATAAACTTCAAATAGTTAAGTGGTGATGTTGTAATATTAATAGGTTGTTGATCAAAATTTGCCTGACTATTTACAACTTGGTTATTTATTGGTTGAGAAATATTAATTTTTGGTTCTTCAACCAATTGTTGTTCAACACTTTCACTATTTTTTATTCCTTCATTATTAATATTTAAACGTGGATCTATACCTAAATTAGAACCACAATTTATACATACACTTGAGCCATCAACATTTTCGGCTCCACAATTAAAACATGTCATAATTTTCTCCTTCTCTCCATTTTTAATTACATTACCAAAATAATAATTACTTGATTATCAAATAATATATTTATCACAAAAACTCAATAAACAATTAATCTACAAAACTGAAAAATTTAAGATTAATTTTTATTTTCATTATATCAAAACAATAAACATACCTCCCTTTATATGATGAACATCATTTATTTTCGAATAGTAAAAAAATCATACACAATTAACAATTTACTCCTATTCTTTTACAATATAACATAATTTTTCTAAATAACGCACAAATTTTATTTATTGTTACAAATATTTTAGCACAATAATATCATACATATTTAATGTACATTTAATTAGTTTTAAAAACATATTTATTTTAATTATCAATTATGTTATAATAAATAAGGTGATTAAATTGACAAATAAAAAGAAACCAGGAAGACCAAAAGGAAAAAATAAAGATGAACGATTAAATATAATGATATCATCTACAATTAAAAATGAATTTAAAACAATCACGCAAAAAAAAGGAACAAATATTTCGGTAAAAACATGTGAATTAATTGTAGATTACATAAATAAAAATAAGGAGAATAAATAATATGAATTTAATAGATTTATTTGCAGGCTGTGGTGGGTTAAGTTTAGGCTTTGAAATGGCAGGATTTAACATTCCTCTAGCAATAGAAAAAGATGAATGGGCAGCAGAAACATATAAAAACAATCATAAAAATACAAAAGTTATAGTTGAAGATATAACCAAAATTAATAATTTTGAGAAACTTTTACCTACAGACACGATAATTGATGGAATAATAGGTGGCCCACCATGTCAAGGATTTTCGTTAAGTGGTTCAAGAGATAAAAATGATCCTCGAAATAGTTTATTTATGGATTTTGTAAGATTTGTTAAACATTACAAGCCTAAATTTTTTGTTATGGAAAATGTAACGGGAATACTATCTATGAAAACTAAAAATAATAAACTAGTTAAAGACTTAATTTTAAATGAATATAAAAATGCTGGATATAATGTAAAAATATGTAAATTAAATGCTGCTGAATTTGGAGTGCCGCAATCAAGAATTAGAGTGGCATTTATTGGAATCAGGGATGATTTAGAATTTAACATTGATAAAATTGAACCAAAACCATATCTTTTTGAAGGCAATCAAATAACAATTGAAGACGCCATCATGGACTTACCACAAATAAAATCTGGTGAAGGATCTGAAATAATGAATTATGAAATTGAGCCCCAAAACGACTATCAAAGATGGGTCAGAAAAAATAGTAATTATGTTGCAAATCATGTCGCTATGAAACATACTAAACGCCTAATAGATAGATTTGAAAACATTGGTTTTGGACAATCAGTTGCAGATGTAGATGATTGTCATAAACAAAGAAAAAGAGGAGATGCTTCGAAAATAAGCGGTAAAACATTTTCACAAAATAACATGAGACCATTTCCAAATAAACCATCACCAACAATACCAGCCAGTTTTCAAAGCAATTTTATTCATCCTTATATAAACAGAAATTATACAGCTAGAGAAGGTGCCAGACTTCAATCGTTTCCAGATAATTACATTTTTTATGGAAAAAGAACCACTATGTCATGGGAAAAAAACTTATCACAATATCAACAAATAGGCAACGCAGTTCCACCTTTATTAGCAAAAGCAATAGCAGAAAACCTACTTAACTATTTTAATTAAGTAGGTTTTATTCATTTACACATATTAAACGACCACTTGAGTTAACTTTAGGCATATCTGCAATATTTTTAATATCATCACATATTTGATTATAATAATCTTTTAAAACTTTATAATCTATTAAAGATTCTTTATTGCCTCTTAAAACAAACATTTCATTTAAAGTTCTTTCATATCTAGATATAATAATTTTTTCATCTTTAACCTGATTTCTTTCCATTAATACATAAGTTTTAACATTAGGGGTAGAATTTTTTAATAATCTACTAGAATATTGCACTTCTCCAAACATAGTGGCATCCAAATACGTTTTAACTTCAACAGCAACGACAGGTAAAATAATCTCATATTCTTTATTATCAATAATAATTTTTACTTTTTTACCAATACAAAAATCTACATCTTTATCCATTATATTTACATTTAAATTATTTCCGATTTTCATCCCAGCATATATTTTTTTATTATAAAAGCCCAATCTTTTATTTTCAATATAAGAATTATCAGAAAACAAATAAATGCTTATTTCTTCTAAAAAGGATGAACGAAATTTAGATTGTGATTTTATATTACATTTTTTAGCAATAATTTCAACTTCTTCAAAATATTTATTAATAATATCTGTTGCTTTTTTAAAAATTTCATCAGTATTTATAGAAAAATCAATAGCAAGTAATTCTTCCCTCACCACTTTGTATTTATCATGATAAAAAGCTACTAATTCATCTTTTTTTCCATTATAATTATCAACTATCTTTTTTTTAATATTATCCTCATGTACAAATTCCATATAGACCTCCATACAAGTATGGTAACATATTTTTTTTCTTAATTCTAGTAATTTTTTATTTATAACTCATTTTTAATGAATTAACCTAATATTATTTAAAAGGTGATAAAATTGACAATAATTAATAATACAACCGTGTTAGTATTTACAAGTGAAGAATTAAAATCTGTTCTAGAACAAAATAATAATTACACCTACATTTATTTTGGGGCAAACATAACTTTAACATCTGGAATAAAAATAGCAAGTACAAAAACAAACGTAACTATTGATGGAACATATCAAAATATCACATATACACTAGAAGATATGAAAAATTTAAGTGCCTCAAACACCATCAATGTATCTTCAAGCACAATTGCTAAAGTAACTGTGGCAAACATAAATATTATTGGTAATAACTACTATGGTGTTATTTATGTACCAGAAAGCACTACTTATGCAAACACAATAATTGAATATAATAATATTACGTATATCGGACCACAATTAAGTTTCCATCCTAATAATAATTGATTCCAAAATCACCATCGGCGATGTATCAACCACAACAGGTAACGAAGTTGCAGAATGTAATAAAATAGAAATAGGTGGAATTACTACTATTACTCACACATCCAAAAGCAATTCCTCATTTTGGTTTAGAAATACAAATCCTACACTTACAATTTTAGAAAATGCCCATGTAACTTTTACTAGTGAATCACGAGAACTTTTATATGGTACTAATGCCTTAACATTCAAAATTTTAAATAATGCCTACTTTTCTATTACAACAAAAAATGGCTTTGCCTATGGAAACTTTGGAACAGGAACAACAAAGCTTTACCCCAATTCAAGCTTAATTATTAAACAAACTACTAAAAACGAAAATTATGCCACTTGGTATAGTTATGGTTCCCTTACCCTTGAAGAAAATTCATCTTTAATTATAATAAATAACTTTGATAATATTGGCACATCAAATCATAACTTTTCTTTTCATCAGCAGATGCAAGTTTCAATGTTTACAATCCCAAAGAAATAATTTTATATAATACTACAGCAAACTGTATAACAACAAATGATACCACTAACTATAATTTTGATTTTTCAAGAATAAACTTATTTACAAATTCATTATCAATGTCAAATAATATTTCGACTAATAATTTACCAACTTATTCATGGTATAAAGATAATGACATTGCTACCATAAATGGTATATTTACATCTACAATGACTACTATTAGCAAAGATAATTTTACTTCAAGTGAACTTGCAAACCTACCCGCATTAAACAATTTTAACTTAACAAGTAAAAAAATAATATCATTTGGATTAACACCTTTAAAAATAAATGCTATAACAGATCAAGACAAAGAAATAAAAGGTATATTAACCCCAAACTCAAGTATATTAATCGAATATAATAATGAAACGCATCAAGCAATCGCTGATTCATCTGGATTTTTTAGTCATGAAATGTCTTCAACTTTACCTATAGGTACAAAAATAAAATTTACAGCCAAAGAATACGATATTGTAATATACACAACAAAAACCGTAGAAATTATATATCCCGGAGATTTAACATTAGATAGTGCTACTAAGACAATATCTTTTAGCTTAAACCCCATTAGTTTAAATCCTATAATATGTCCAAAAGAATCAGAAATTGAAATAAAAATAACAGACACGAGAGTAAATAATACACCATGGAATTTATATGCTCAAATAGATGATGGCTTAACTTCTGCTGCAGATTATACCCTACCACAAGCTTTAATCTTCATTGATGAAAATAATATAAAGCATTATTTATCTGATACTAAAACACTAATATACTCCAATAAAAGTTCCACCACACCAAAAATAACAACAGTTACTATGTCTCCATCTGAAGGCTTACTACTCGAACTCAAAACATACATTACACATATAAAACCAATTTAATTTGGTCTATTGAAGAAGAAAACGCCTAAAATTTTAAGCGTTTTTCTTTTCAACTTCAAATGTAATCGTAGTTGTTTGTAAAGCTCCAACATCATCAATATTTATTGTTAATTTACCGCTTGCATCATTATAAGTATATTTGCTATTTTCTAATTGAGTACCATTAACTTTTACACTATCACTTACAAATTTAATTAAAGTGATATCTAGTTCATCAGTAATAACTGGATTTGTATAATCTACATTAGTTTGATTGCTAACTTCAATAGTATAAGTAAGTTTTCCATCTCCCCAAACCATTTTATCAGCAGTTTTCTTAACAGTAAGACCACTAATCATGGAAACTACTAAAACATCCGAAGTTATCTGTTTTGGAATAGAATTATAATTACCTAAAACTGATGCAATATTATTAAGACTCGTTTCCATCATACCTCCTTAAATAATATTATGATTAAAATTTTAATATATTAAAAAACACTAACCTAAATCAGTGTTTTACAAAAGAATTCATCTCTTTTTCATATTTCCATAATTATATCAATTTTTTTAATTTCAATTACCACTAGAACTTATAATTTTATTTAATATTTTATTTTCATAAAGTTGATATGCCTGATTCCATGAATTATATTTATGATCATTTTTATGATTAGGTAAAACATTTAAGCTATTTAAATATTTTCCCATATAATCAGTTATTTTAACAGCACCAGAATAATTCAAATGATCTCCACCATCTCTAGAATCTAGTTCCCAATTTATACCTAACTCTACAACATTTAAATTTAAATCCATATAAACAATTCCTTTAGTATTTGCATAATCCATAACTTCATCATGTCTTTTCATATTCCAATTTTTTGTACTAGGAACAGTATATAAAATAATAATAATGTTATTATCTATACACTTATCAACAATTTTATTTAAATAATATTTATTAATACTAGTTATACCAGTTTCTTTTTTATTATTTTTCATATAATCTCCGACATTCTTCGGAGCAACTACCGTATCATTATAGTAAAATCCCTTTAATTCATCAGTCCAAGTATACTTTAGTTTACCAATAAAATCTCTTTTAGTTAATTTCTTCCATCTATCATGATATTGAAATATCGGTAACATTCTTTGACCATTAGTGGTTAAAACATTATTTAATTTCATTTTTCTATATATTGCATTAGCTTCTAAAAGTACAATTTTAGGGGATTGAACTTTTAATACCTTTTCCAAATAATCATAAGTATCAACTAAATATTGTTTTGAAACACCACCATTATACATTGTAAAACCATACTCATTCCATATTAAAAGCGGAGAAATACTAGTAAATGATTCACTATCCCCAATAACTAAAACATCAATTGTATTTTTTTCTTCACCAAAGATTCCATTAGCTCTAGCTTCATGTATTCCATTACCTTTAATATTATTCTTGGGCAAAAAAAGATTTGAAGCTCCAAAAAGAATAAACAAAAGAATTACAAAAAATAATATTGGTTTAATAATAACTTTCATCGTTTTCATATTGCCCCCTAAAAATTCGCATATATTGGATCTACCGGTGCATAACCAAATCCATAAGCTCCAAAAATAACTATTATTAATATTAAAGCATAATATATTATCCATCTAATAACAATATTTTTTGAAGCTATTTTCTCTCTTATATTAAATCCTTTTTCTTTTAATACACTAACAATAAATATAAATACTAATATTATTAATATAATTAAAAAATCCGCTCTATCGCACCCCATTTTAAACAAAATACCATTTTTTATAGACTTCATACTAAAATCAGCAAATATCTTTTTAAACATTACAAAGCCACTTGACAATGTATTAGCTCTAAAAAATAATTCTCCAAAAACAACTAATATAGAAGTTTTTATCATTTGTAAAAAAACATATGGTTTACTTAATCTATTAACATGAATTTTACTACAAATTTTTTGAATAATTGGTGTAAATACATTCCCTAATACAATTAATATAAAATGATACATTCCAAAAAACACATAAGTCCATGCAGCTCCATGCCACAATCCATTACTTATCCATACTAGAAACAAAGCAATACTTCCAGCTAAAAGTGGTCCATAATGATTACCTAAAGTTTTTCTAGAAACAAGTGTTATTTTCTTCATTGGTTTACACAAAGATACGGGGTAAAAAATATAATCTCTAAACCAAGTACCTAAAGTAATATGCCATCTAGTCCAAAAGTCCGAAATATTTTTGCTAAAAAATGGTTGTTTAAAGTTTTCAGGTAATTTGATACCAAAAATTTCTGCGCTTCCAATAACTACATCAATTGTTCCAGAAAAATCCATATAAAGTTGAATTGTATAAAATATTGCCCCAATTAAAATTATTCCCCCATCTAACTCATTATAATTACAAAATACATGTTTAATAAAAGGATTCAATCTATCAGCAATAACCATTTTTTTCATAAGACCCCAAAGTATTCTTTGTGATCCAAAGCAAATGTTTTTATATGTTATTAAAGATCCTTCATATAAAGCTTCTGCGATTTCACTATATCGACATATTGGACCTTCCATAATACTTGGAAAAAAAGCCATAAACAATGCAAGTCTTCCAAGATTATCATCAGCTTTAATTTTTCCTTTATAAACATCAATAATATATGATAATCCTTGTAACGTATAAAAACTTATTCCTATTGGTACAACAATTTTAGGAATTTTAAGTTTAAATGAAAATCCTAACAACTCTAATAAATCATTAATATTTTCTCCAAAAAAACCTGTATACTTGAGAGCAATTAATAAACCTATATGAATTATAACTGCTAAAAAAACAACTTTATTTACCCTTTTCTTATATATTTCTTTTACACTTTTTCTCTCATCATGATTTAATACTTCTACTTCTTCATCTCTTTTTTTATTAAGTCTATCAATCCATAAGCCAAAATGATGAATTGATAAAGTTGAAAACAATAAATAAACAATTAATTTTCCACTTAAAGATAAGAAGAAAATATAGCTTGCTATTAATAAAACAAGCCATCTTTTCTTCTTGGAAGTAACTGCATAAATAAGCAATGTAATTGGCAAAAAAACTGCCAAATATAAAGTACTACAGTATTGCATATTAATCTTCTTCCTTTATCTTTTCTATTAAAGCCCATAAACTTTGAGCAGAATTAAAATTGCTAGGAATAATTTCAACCGTAGGTATAACAACATCAAATTCTTCTTCAATTTCAGCCACTAAAGATAAAATTGCTAAAGAATCAAGATAATGTCCATCTATTAAATTAGTACATGTATTATAATCTACTTCAGGATTTAAATCTTGTAAAATTTCAATTAATTTTTCCATATTATTCACCTCCTTTAATTGGCATATTTAATTTATATGTATTAAAATTATCTCTTACTATTTTCATATTTCCCCCACTTACAAACACTATTTTAGGCAAATCACGACTTAAAAACAAACTTATACCTTCAGTCATTGAATATGCCCCAGTATTTTTAAAAACAAATACATCACCAATCTCTAAATTAGCAACTGGTAATTGTTTTACAATTAAATCATTAATAGTACACAATGCCCCAACTAAATTCCAGTTATCTAACTTTGCCTCATTTCTTTTAGGCAAAATTTCTAACATAGGCTTTTTCATTGCCATCATTTGACCATAATACACTAAATGATTCATTCCACCATCAAGTACAGCAAAATTACCTTCTTTATTAGATTTCTTATCAACAACTTGAGTATAATAACTTCCACATGATGCCACAATACTTCTTCCTAGTTCCATTGTTATATGACCTTGATATTTCATATTTTTAATTTTATCTGCTATTTCCATTAGATATGTTGTTTCACCAAAATCTTGTTCTGCTTCAAAATACACAACTGGAAAACCAGGTCCAAATTCCAACTCTTCCACTAAAAAGCCTAAATCATTTTTTAATTTTAAAACAAAATCATCCACATATTCTAGTTCTTTAATAATTCTTTTTGATAATTTTTTTTGAGTTCCTGAAAAGTATTGTATTCCCATGATATTTAAAAATTCATATGATCCACGATGCTCTAGTATATATATTATTTCATCTTCACTCATTCCAAATTGATTACCACTAGTTAACCTAAGTATTACATCAATTACCAATTTTTTCTCTCTTGTTATTTTATCTAACAAATCAATTTGATTTACAGATTCAATTGTAAATACTTCTTTTGGTTTATGATGATCTATTATAATTCTCATACTTTCTTCATCTTTATAAACCCCAGAAATAACCATTTTACTTCCATCAATTTTCAAATCATTAGCTATATTCCATTCTCCAAAAGAACATATTTCATACTTCTTTATTACATCATCAATCTCTTTTACTACAAATGGATTAGCTTTCATAGCATAACATAAACAAACATTATCAGGCATCATTTTTTTTAAATAATCTATTCTTTCTTTTAAAATATCAATATCAAAAACATAAAAAGGTGTTTTAATCTTATCGATAGTATCTTTTTCTAATATATTTTTCATTATATCAATTCCTCAAGTTTTTTACGATCAATTTTACCATTTTTAGATAAAGGCATTTCATCTATTTTAATAAATTTACTAGGTATCATAAACACAGGCAAATCTTTTGATAATTTTTCATGCAATTCTTTTGTTTCTATATTACCAATATAAAAAGCATATAATTTACTTTTTTCTTCTTTAAATATTGAACATACACGTTCTACTTCATCATAAGAACCAATAGCTTTATCAATTTCTTCTAGCTCTATTCTATGTCCCATGTATTTTATTTGAAAATCTTTTCTTCCACCAAAATACAATTCACCATTTATATAGTAACCTAAATCACCAGTTCTATAAATATATTCAATATATTTATCATTCAAAGGATTTCTAACAAATGCTTTTTCGGTTTGTTCTTTATTTTTATAATAACCTAATGCTAAAGCTGTACCTCTTACACAAATTTCACCAGATACATTATCTTTAGTTACCAATTCATTATTATCATTTAATAAAAACACACATTCATTATTAAATGGTTTTCCAACGGGAATTTTTTCATATTCTCTATTTCTATCAATTATATGATAAGTACAATTACAAGTTATTTCTGTAGGTCCATATAAATTAACAAACATTGCTTTAGGCAAATGATCCATCCATGATTTTAAATGTTTCATCGGCATTACTTCACCACTAAACATAACTCTTTTAACAGTGCTTGGAACTTTATAATCAAGACCATGGAATGTGGAAATTAAACATAAAGCTGATACCGCCCAAGTCATCGTAGTAACTTTGTGATCAACTAAAAAGTCAATTAATGATGCAGGTTGTGTAAACAATTCTTTTGGTACAATAACCAAAGTTGCCCCAGTCTTTAACGCTGGATAAATATCTTTTACTGAAACATCAAAATCAAAAGGTGCTTGATTTGCAATAACATCAGTTTCATCTATCCCAAAATTATCAACAAAATTATCAACAAAATCTATTATAGAACGATTTCCAACTATTACTCCTTTAGGTACTCCCGTTGATCCACTAGTAAAATTAGCATATACCGGATCCAAATCAATTTTCTTGCTTCTAATATCTTCTAATAATTCTTCATTTATCTTTTCTTTAATTAAATCTTCGTATAAAATAATTTTTTTATCTGCAAAATATATTTTAGCATCTTCCAAATGTTCATTATCAGTAATAATATAATCAACATCCAACACATTTACAATTTGTAAAAGTCTCATTTTAGGAAGCCCAACATTAAGCAAACTGTAAAAACCTCCAGCATATAAAGCTCCCATAAACACTTCTAAAGCATTTATACCTTTTTCCATATATATTGGTACTGGGTCATTATTTTTAACAAACTTTGCTAAACCACTTCCAATTCTTTTACTCATTTCTTTTAATTCTTGATAATTAATACTACCATTTTTATCAATAACTAAATTATTTGTTTTAACATTTTCTAAATATTCTAATACACTTTTCATATCTAACCTCAAATTAATTATATAAAACTAAAATAAATTATACCTAAACTAAATCTTAATTTTTATTAAGAATTCTGTTTTCATACCACCAGATGTTTTTTTAACTAGTTCAATAGAACCTTTGTGCATTTCTACTAAATTTTTAACAATTGATAAACCTAAACCAGTACCATTACCAGTAGTTCTAGCACTATTACTAGTAACAAAAGCATCAAATATTTTATCTTTAATATCATCATCAATTCCAACTCCATTATCTCCAATTGAGATATAAAGATCTTTTTTTACCCACATTTTAAAATATATTTTTGTCCCACTATTATTATATTTAATAGAATTATTTATTAAATTTTCATATATTCTTCTAAAAGCTTTCACATCCATATTAATATACAATTTATCAACTTTAATATCAATATCTAACTTCATTTTATTAGATTCAATTTCATTATATTTTAAAGCCAAATAATTTTTACTAAATGATACAATATCAACATTTTCTAAAGACAAACTATATTCTGGATGATTTAAATGAGCATATAAAAACAATGAATCAATCGAATCAGTTGCAACCAATGACTTTTTATATATTACTTCTAAATATTGCTTCTTCTTATTCTCTGGCACAATATCATCCATAAATGCTTTTGAATATCCTTGAATTACAGTTAAAGGTGTTTTTAAATCGTGAGACAAATTAGCTATAACCTTTTGTTTATCTTCATAAATTTTAATTTTTTCATCTTCAACATTTTTAAGTTTAATCATTAAATTTCTAAAACTATCTACCACACTTGCAAATTCTTTAGGCAATTCATCATCGATTTCACATTTGCCATCATAATTTCCAATAATATTATTTAAAACATTTAAACTTTTTTTGATTTTTTTATTAAAAAAATAAGTTTCTATTAAAATTAATATAATCAAAAAAGGAATTGCAATTAACCAAATTTTTTGAGCATTAGCTAATGTTTTATCATAAGCATCAGTATTAAACATCGGAGACATAAACAATAAAGTTCTCTTTCCTTCATCTGAATTATCATAATCATAAACAGTTTTAAATTCATATTTTTCTACCATTTGTTCATCATTATAATACCCATTTAACAATTCTAGTTCTCTTTCAGTTAAACTTTTTTTATCTTGAAATAAATCGCCTTCCAAAATATTTAAATTATCATCTAATTTGGAATTTGCAACTACAATTTCTTCATCACTTTCTTCATCATATGTTGTTTTATATATTTTATAAATTCTATCTCTATTTTTTTCTTTATAATTAAAAATATTAAAATAATATGTCCCACTATAATCATTAATAAATTCTAGATCATTTCCATTAACAATATTATTTACATTTAAATCAGTTGAATAAATTAGTTCATTATTGTTATCATAAATAGCAAAATCACATCCAGGAAATTTTGACAAAGGTATACCATCATAATCTTCATATTTTAATTTTTCTTCATACACTAAAAAATCATCTAAAACTAAAAAACTATTATTTAATCTCCAATTTACAAATAAATTAATAAGAATAACTCCTCCAACTACAATACAAGTATATATTGCAAATTGAATTAAAACAATCTTTCCAAAACTATTCACTTTTGTTTTCAATTTTATAACCTAACCCCCTAACTGTTTTAATATAAACTGGTTTTGATGGATTATCTTCAATTTTACTTCTTATATTTGAAATATGTACCATCATTGTATTATCATCACATTCATAATAATCTCCATTTATAACCTCATAAATTTGTGTTTTTGTAAAAACTTTTCCAGGGGCTTTTAACATTAATGCTAATATTTTTAATTCCGTAGAAGTAAGGGGTATAACTTTATTATTTTTCTTTAATATATACTTATTTAAATCTAAAGATAAGTCACCAACTTTTATTATATTACTTATATCTTTATTACTATTAAATTCATTATATCTTCTTAATACAGCTTTAACATAAGCTACTACTTCTAATGGATTAAAAGGTTTCGTAATATACGCATCCGCCCCAATATCAAGACCTAACACTTTATCTATATCCATATTTTTAGCTGAAACAATTATAATAGGTACATTACTTTTTTCTCTAATTGCCTTAATTAATTCATACCCATTCAAAACAGGCATCATTAAATCCGCAATTATTACATCAATTTGTTCTTTATTAAAAACATTTAATGCGTCCATACCATCTTTTGCACAAAAAACTATCATTCCATTGCTTTCCAAATACAGTTTAAGAAGTTCTATAATATCATTGTCATCTTCTGCAATAAGTATTTTATTTTGCAATATACATCACCTCAAACTTAAACCATATTATAACACAAAGAACAAATTTCCACCAGTATAGCTAATGGTTTTTCATTTTTGCCTAAAAGGCTTATTACTTACCTCTACTAAAGTAGCCTTTGCGACTGCTAAACACATCTCTTACTTTCCATCCTCAAAAGGTTCAAAAATTTTTGAATGTCATTTGGTGATTCAATTAATCTTCCTTCGATTGATTAAACTCTAAAGATTTACTGAACCCCCAGACTATCTGGTTTTTCTTTATACAAAAAAATTTTTACGTTAATTCGTAAAAACTTTTTTAAATTATAGCTTAAATTGAGAATTATAAAGTTCTGCATAAAATCCATTTTGTTTCATCAATTCTTCATGATTTCCTTGTTCAATAATATTACCTTCATTCATAACAAGGATCAAATCAGCATTTTTTATCGTAGATAATCTATGAGCAATTATAAATGAAGTTTTACCTTCAGTTAATTTATCCATCGCTTTTTGAACTAACTCTTCAGTTCTTGTATCAACATTACTTGTTGCTTCATCAAGAATTAAAAATGGAGCATTTTGTATCATCCCACGAGCAATGGTAAGAAGTTGTCTTTGACCAGCAGAAACAGAATCATTATCATTTAAAAGCGTATCGTAACCATTTGGTAAAGTTTTAATAAAGTGATCAAGACCAACAATATTACAAACTTTTTTAACATCATCTAAAGTAACATTTTTTGTATTATATATTATATTATCTTTAATAGTTCCATTAAACACCCAGGTATCTTGTAAAACCATTGTAAATAAATCATGTATATTTTCTCGAGTTAAATTTTTTGTAGATACATCATCTATTATAATTTCACCATCATTTATGTCATAAAATTTCATAAGCAAGTTAACCATCGTAGTTTTTCCTGCTCCGGTCGGACCAACAATTGCAATTTTTTCTCCGGCTTTAGCTTTAGCACTAAAGTTTTTTATTGTTGGCTTTTCATTTCCATCATATTTGAAAGAAACATTTTTAAATTCAATATTACCTTTAACCTTATCTTTATCTAATAAAGTTTTAATATTACTCTCATCTGACATTTCAGTTTCATCTAAAAATTCGAAAACTCTTTCACTCGCTGCAGCAGTAGATTGTAAACTTGTCATCGCTTGGGCAATTTGAGAAAGTGGTGATACAAATAAACGTACATAAACAATAAATGCCACAATTACCCCAAAACTAATATGACCATTTAAAGCAAGTAATGCTCCAACAACACATACAGCAACATAACCAAAATTTCCTATAAAACTCATCATTGGCATCATTAATCCAGATAAAAATTCACTTTTCCAATTAGCTTTATAAAGTTTATTATTTAATTCATCAAATTTTTCATTTGATATTTTTTGTCCATTATAAGTCTTAACAACATTTAGTCCAGAATAAACTTCTTCAATATGACCATTTAAAGCACCTAATTCATTTTGTTTTGCTACAAAGTACTTTTGAGACTTTGATAAAACTACAGCCATAAAAATAAATCCAAACAAACTTGCAAGAATTGCTGTTATTGCCATAACATAATTAGTTACAAACATCATTATCACTGTTCCAACAAACAAAGTTATTGCACTTACCAAAGTTGATAAAGATTGGTTCATTGATTGAGCAATAGTATCAACATCATTTGTAACTCTAGATAAAATATCACCAATTGCATGTTTATCAAAATATTTTAAAGGCAATTTATTAATTTTATTTGCTATATCTTTTCTTAATTTCCTAGCAAAATTATTTGATACATCAGTCATCAATATTGCTTCAAAATATTCAAATATTGCACTAATTAAATAAATACTTATTAACAAAATAGCAATACTTTTAATTTTATCTATATTCATATATGGTTCTACAACCACCTTCACAGAACTAGGCATTTTATCTACAAGACTATATATTTCTGTGGCACTTACATCTTCATCTATATTACTTGCAATTTCTAAAAATTTTCCTTGATCACCAGCACTTATTACATGACCATCAATTTCAATATCACTAAATAATTTACTTGCAATACTATCAGGTATTACCAAATTACTATTTAAACTTTTTATAAATACTTTAGAATCTTCGTCATTATTAACCAAAATATTTAAAATACTATCAGGTATTTCACTTATAGCTTTAAATGAGCCTTCGTTAGTCTTATCATTTAACTTTGTCATTATTTCTTGGAATTTCATCAAATCATCTTTAGGAATATTTGAGCTTATCATTACTTTTCCAATATTTTTTTCACTAAAATCAATTACCTTACTTATACTCTCTTCATTTAAACTACTTGTTACTTCTTTAGTTAACTTTTCAAAATTATCTTTATTTAATACTAAACCTTTTGATATCTCATCAGTTAAATCAGATAATATATTCGGAGTAACTATTGTAAGAACAGCTCCTAAAGCAGCTAAAGTTAATGATATAATTATTAATTTTTTAAAGCCCGCCATTTCTTTTATTAATCTTTTTATAGCTCCTTTAAAATCTTTAGCTTTTTCCACATTTCTATTTGGTTTAGGCATTATCTAATTCCTCCTTTGAAAGTTGTGATAATGCAATTTGCTTATAAACTTCACAATTTTTTAACAACTCTTTATGAGTACCAACCCCAACAGCATTACCATTATCTAAAACAATAATTTTATCAGCATTCATAATTGTACCTATTCTTTGAGCAACAATTAAACTAGTAGCATTTTTAGTATATTTTTTTAATTCACTTCTTAAAACTGCATCAGTCTTATAATCTAATGCTGAAAAAGAATCATCAAATATATATATTTCAGGGTTCTTTGCTATAGCTCTTGCAATAGCAATTCTTTGTTTTTGACCACCGGAAACGTTAGTACCCCCTTGTGCTATATGTGATAAATATCCTTTATCCATTTTAGAAACAAACTCTTTAGCTTGAGCAACTTCAGACGCTTCTTCTACCATTTTATCATTTATTTTCTTTAAAGCTTCTCCATATATTATATTAGATTTAACAGTACCATTAAACATAACAGCTCTTTGAGGTACATAACCAATTAGTTTATACAGATATTCTAATTTATAATCTTTTATATTTATTCCATCAATTAAGATTTCTCCAGCTGTTACATCATAAAATCTCACAATTAAATTAACTAATGTAGATTTACCTGATCCTGTAGAACCAATAAATGCTATCGTATCTCCCATATTAGCTTTAAAAGAAATATTTTTTAAAATGTATTCTTCAGCATCCGGATATTTAAAGGAAACATTTTTGAATTCTACCGTTCCAATTTCTTTTTTACTTTCAAATATACCATCAATTATACTTACCTCTTTATCCAAAACTTCATTAATTCTTGATGCAGATACTTGCGCTCTAGGTAGTATCATAAATATCATTGCTAACATTAAAAATGACATAATTATTTGCATTGCATAAGAAGAAAATACTACCATATCTCCAAATAAACCTATTTTATCAGCCATAAGTGCATCTTTAATCAAATAAGCCCCAATAAAATAAATTATTAAAGTTAACATATACATAATTAAATACATAACTGGTGCCATAATTGACATTGTTTTTTGGTTAAATAATTGTAAATTAGTTAATTTATTATTTACATTTTGAAACTTTCGTTGTTGGTAACCTTCAGCATTAAAAGCTCTTACTACTCTAATTCCAGTTAAATTTTCTCTAGTTACTTCATTTAATTTATCAGTTAATTTTTGAACAATTTTAAATTTAGGCATAACAATTATTGTTAAAATACCAATTACAATTAATAACACAACTACAGCAACAGCTGTTACCATACTCCATTCCCAACTTTTATTAAGTATTTTAGTTATAGCCCAGACTGCTGTAACCGGAGCTTTAATAAGTAGTTGAAGACCAAAGCCTATAAACATTTCAACTTGCGTGATATCATTCGTAGTTCTAGTTATCAAACTATTCGGAGAAAACTCCTTAATTTCGCTCATTGATAAAGATTCAACTTTTCTAAATAATTTAAATCGTAAATCTTTTGAAAACCCAGCAGCTAATAAAGCTATCAAATATCCAACTATAACTGCACCTATTAATGAACCAAAGGCACATAATAACATATATCCACCATTTTTTAGTATTTCAGACATTTTACTACCTTCAGTTTGAACAAGTACAGTTACTTTTGACATATAATCAGGCATCTTTAATTCTAGCCATACTTGAGTAACTATTAACAAAATGCTAACAAGTACAATTAAACAATCTTTTTTCTTAAAATTCTTTATTAATTTAAACATAACTATCCTTTCTTTTTGCATACTCTTTAATATTATTTTGCATGCGTTTAATTATATGACAAAAAAATTCAATTTCTTCATCATTCAATCCATTTTTTACAATATTTTCAAGTTTATAAAACTCATTTCTCTTTGTATTAAATTTATCTTTAGCTTTTTCATTTAAAATGATTTTTTTACATCTAACATCTTCATCACACAAAACTCTTTTTACTAAACCATTTCTTTCCATAGTTTGTAAAACTCCAGATACAGTGGCTCTTCGGAGCATTAATACGTCTTCTAAATCTCTTTGATAAATTACTTCATTTTGATGATTTAAAATATAATCCATTATAATCATTTGACTTGGACTCGGCTCTTTATTAAATAATTCTTTATTATTACAAATAAATTCCCTACCTATCATTTTATTTAATAAATTCAAATTATATAACAATTTATCTTCCACTTATACCACCGCCTTATAATACTAAAACATTTCTAATTAATTGTCAAGTGCCTTACAATTAAAAGGTTGACAAATTTTAAAATATGATTATAATATATATTACTTCAAAAAAAGGGGGGAATATTATGGCAGATTATTGTGGAAATTGTGCTTATTTTGATTTAAAACAAAAAGAATATTGGGGAGATAGATATTATTGCACTGAAACTTGCAAATATAAAGAAAAAAGTGATACTGCGTGCAAAAGATATATTAAAAAACCAGACGGTGGATACCAAAGAGCTGGATGTTTCATAACTACAGTTGTATGCTATAAGCTTGGATACAGAGATAACTGTGAATTTTTAAATTATTTAAGATATTTCAGAGAAAATCATCTAAAGAGTTCTCCAGCTGGAATTATACTATTACAAGAATACGATCAAATTGGCCCAATTATAAGTAAAGAATTAGAAAAATGTCCAGTAGCTGATTCCATTTTACTTATGAACAATTTTATAGTTCCATGCACAATGGCTTTAAAACAAGGTCATAATGAAGAAGCAACAAAGATTTATATAAATATGGTCGAAGGATTAAAAGAAAGATTTAGTTATGCTCTACAAGATATCAGAATTGATTATAAAGAACAATTCATACCTGAAGATTTAGGAAAAGGAAGAGGAAGAAAAAAGCCAGCAAACGCATAAGTTGCTGCTTTTTTATGTTTATTTAAAGACTAAGCTAAAGATTTATATTACCAAAGAATAATAAAGTTAATAAATAAATTATAAATTTATTGAATAACCTAATATTTTAATATATAATTTACTTAAGAAAGGAAGAAAAATGGAACCAAAAGAATTAAATAGTATTTTATTATTTTTAACGGGCACTATAAAAAGCAATGATTTTGGCGATGACAACGCCAAAATCAAATATCTATATAATGAATTAAAAAATATGAAAAATGGTTTACCATCTGAAGAAGAATTAGATAAGCTTCAAAAATTAGAAATTGATTTAGAAGTAAAACATGATAACTTAAATGAACTGTCTTATTATTTTAATCCGTTATATGTAAAAGCAAAAAAAGAAATACACGAAAAAAATGTAAAAAAAATCAGAGAAGAACAAAAAAGAAAGCGAGGAACAAATTAATATGTCAAATTTTGATTATGATAAAATAAAAGATATGGAATATGATGTGAATAGAAAATGCTATGTAGGAAAAAATGGTGAAGAATTTCATGTAACCCCATATTCCAATGGAAGTGGTTATAAATATGATTACTATGATAGAAGTCCATATGGAAATGCTCCACATAACTCTACTCACGTTAAATCAGATTTAAATGAAAACTGGACTAGAACAGACAACGATAGAGATAATGGCACCCAAGAAAAAAGTTCAGGCTCTGGTTGTTATTTAACTACAGCTTGCATGCAACACATGAAAGAAAAATTTGATGACAATTGTAATGAACTAATGACATTAAGATGGTTTAGAGATAACTTTGTTAATGAAGATGATATTAAGCATTATTATAGCGTTGCACCTATCATAGTAAAAGAAATAAATTCAATTCCAAATAATAATAAAATTTATAATTGGATTTATGAAAATGTTGTTCAACCTTGCGTTGTAGCTATTCAAGAAGGTAATTACGAATTTGCATATACTAAATATAAAAATAGCGTTATAATGTTAGAAGAAAAATTTGCAAAACCAATGTTACAAAACCAATTAGTTAATACATTGAAAAGAATAAGACAAATTTAAATTATAAAAGATCAAGCCCAGCAGTATTTCTTGCTGGGCTTATTTATATAAATTATTTAGTAATATCAATCCATTTATTAAATTGTGATAATTCTTCTAACTCACTTATAGAAAGTTTAATAGCACTATTACAACTTCCACAAGCTGGATAAACAAATTCATGTTCTTTTAAAGATTCATCAAGATAAATAGTAACGCCTTCATTAACACCAAATGGACAAACTCCTCCAGCTTCATGACCAATAAGCGCTACCAAATCCTCTCTTGGAATCATGTGAGCTTTTTCATGAAAAAATTCTTTATATTTATGATTATCACATCTTTTATCACCAGCCATGACAATCAAAATCGGATTACCATCAACTATAAATGATAATGTTTTAGCTATATCAGCTTCACCACAACCAATTGCTTGAGCAGCTTCAGCCACTGTTGCACTAGATTCATCAAATTCTACTATTTCTTCATCTTTTCCATATTTTTTCAAATATTCTCTTACTTTAATTAATGACATTTAATTTACCTCCACTACTTCTGTTTTACTTATTAAATCATGTAAACCTTTACCATCTTTTCTAAATAAAATCATTGCATAACACAAATAAGTAATAACATAACCAATTATACTAACAATCATTGACATTGTAAAGAATAATTTATTATTTAACCATAAAGATAAACAAACATTAATACTACCAAAAATCAAATTATATAAAATAAGTGTTCTTATTAAATATTGCCAAACATTTACATTATCACTATTATCTTTATTTATTATTTTTAATTTCATAAGCTTTTTTCCCACCGTTTGATTTTTATTCCACTTTTGAAATCCTACAAAATATAAAATATAACAAACAAAACTAATACCTGTAGAATAAGCACTATATTTTAAAGTATTTTTATATTGTAAAATAAAATCATCACTAGATATTACTTCATAAGCATTTTCTCCATTAATACTACTTAATTTTTCACTAAAATTTTCATATGACTCTAAATACCCATTTATATATGGATTTATTACATCTATATTAGCTAATGAAGATGCCACAAAACCAACTATCATAATATCAATTATATATGCAAACAATCTTTTTATTTTCATTTTACCTCCCTAAAATAAAGCAAGCAAACTTATGTAGTTTGCTTATTAGTACCTAATGTAACACTTAATTCTTTTGTTTTACCATCTCTAATTACTGTAACTTTAATTGTATCTCCAACTTTATGTTGATATAAATAATATCTTAAATATGCAACATTCTTTACTTCTTTACCATCAATTTTAGTAATTATATCATTTGTTTCTATTTTACCTTTAGCAGCTGGACTATTTTTTTCAACACTATTTACTATTACTCCGCTTGTAATATTAGCTGATTGAATTAAAGCCCCATATTGATAAGAATTATAAGCACGTGTAACATCAATCATTGCTATACCTATATAAGGATATTCAACAACTTCTCCTTTAATAATTTGTTCAGCTTTATTTGTTGCATCTTCAATTGGAATAGCAAATCCCATTCCTTCAACACCACTACTTACAAGTTTAAGTGATGTAATACCAATTACTTCTCCATTACTATTACACAATGGTCCACCACTATTACCAGAGTTAATTGCGGCATCAGTTTGTAAAACATTCATTACATAATCATTACTACTATTTATTGAATTATCCAAAGACACTTCCACCATTCTATCTTTACCAGATAAAATACCTCTGGTTACTGTCCATGAATAAACACTATCTAATGGCGCCCCAACTGCAAAAGCTGTGTCTCCAACTCTAGTATTTTCACTCTTACCAAGTGGTGCTACTGTAAGTTCATCTTTTGATTCCATTAACAACACTGCTATATCAGCATATTGATCAGAACCAACCACCGTAGTTTCTATAACATTACCATTTGTAAAAGTCACTGTAACCTTATTACCACCATCAATTACATGATGATTAGTTAAAATATAATACTTATTTCCATCTTTCTTATATACAAAGCCAGTTCCAGAAGCAATATAAGTTTGATCTTTATATGTCGATACAACTACAACTGCATTATATACTTTTTCTACAGCATCAGCAATTCCTGTATCAGTAACTGTTACATCTTTTTCTAACTTTGTAACATTTTCTGTAATACTAGTTGGGAAAAAATATACAACCGCATACATTGCTAAACATCCAACAAAAAATATTATTAAATAATTTACCAAACTTCTTCTTTGCTTATTTTGTTCTTCATTCATTTTTCTAACCTCACTATTTCTTTATAATTATTTGGAAAACCCATTTCATGTAATACTTTTTCTATTTTAATTACATTTAATTTACCAGATAATCTATCTAATTCATAACTAATTTCATTAATAAATAAATTAAAATTATCTTCTTCTAACAGTTGTTTCAAAATAATAATTATTGCAAATAAATCATTCTTTCCATATATATATTCCTCACTTATTTTTGGAATATACAACAATCTATGAAATTTAGTGTCATCTATAGCTTTTTGAGTTTTATTTATATAACAAATATCTTCATGTGCACATAAATTTCTATAATTAGCTACAATTGGTAAATAATCTACCATATTATCAATGCTTACTCCAAAAACATCTGCTATTTCTTTTTGATCTTGATATTGAAGTATTGTATATAACTCTCCAACTATACCAAACGATAAAACTTTTACAACTACCCAAAGTGGAATATATCCATAATTAATGATATAATGTGCCGTTGCAGTATGTTGTTTTCCATTAACACTAATTTGTCTTTTCATTTTTCTTATTAAATCATTAATTTGCCTACTTCTTCTTGAATCTTTAACAAAGTTATTTGGATTTAAATAATTATTTTCTTTAAACCCATGATTTTTACTCATTACATAAGCTAATATACTTTTCAAATTGTTTTCTACAATTAAAATATTTTTAAAAAGTATATTTCTTATTTGTCTATCAAAAAGAAACATAGAATATAGTTCATTAAATGTAGTACCTTCAAGATAAGTTTTATTATCATCTGGTCGCATAAATAAATGACGGTAACCACTCAAGAAAAAGTAATTTTCCCGTAACAAAATTGTTTTAGCAGTTTCTATATCTTCTACCACTAAACCTTTTTTAGTTAGTATGTCAATTTGTTCATCTAATGTTTTAAATGTTTTCGATTTCACACTATACCGCCTTTACTTTAAACATTATACCACAACTGACTTAATAAATATATAGCTAAATAATGGTTTTAATGTAAAAAAATTGTGAAAAAAAAGTGAAACCTCATTTTTGCTTTTTTACTTTCACTAACTTTTACTATTCAATAATTTATCATAAACAGTTTTCAATACCTCTTCTCTTCTACACCATATTTAAAACTTTCTTTATAAAATTCTTTAATATTTTTAGATAACAATAAAAGAATATCATCAATAATTTTATTAACAGCATCAATATTTAATTTTGGATAAATTTCAAGTACAATCTTATTACAATCATCATTATTCATAAACTTCATTTCTTTTATCAATGTTTTAGCAAAATTATATACAAAAACCTAGTCTAATTATAATAATGACTTATTGCTTCAGCCAAAACTTTAGCAAATTTACTTTGGTATTCTGCAGTAACTAGTTTACCTCTTTCCATTGCATTAGACAAAAATCCGCATTCAACTAAAACACCTTTGGTAGTTAATTTATCATACATATAAGTAGATGTAGGAATTTTTTTAATTTCTCTATCTGTATTTATATTTTCATTTAAATAATTTTGAATAAACTTTGCCAAATTTTCATTATCTTTATTATAAAAGACTTGAGCTCCATAATATTTAGTATCTGTTAAATAATTTAAGTGAATTGATAAATACATATCAACAATATTTTGATTAATAATTTTAATTCTTTCATCAAAATCAGCTTTTTTACGATGATTTTTAACTCCATTACTTAAATCATCATCACTAGTTCTAGTCATAATAACCGTAGCACCCATTTCACTTAAATATTTTTCTAAATATTTTCCAATTGAAAGAGTGATATCTTTTTCATATATATCCTTATATAAAGAACCAGGATCCAAACCACCATGTCCACTATCAATTGCTATAACTTTTCCTTGCAAAGGCAAATCAGCCCTAACTGGATAACTATACATAGCTAAAAATAAAACAAAAAAAACAAAAATAACACCAACATAATATCTTTTCATATTAAATATTATGCTTCATTTTTGTTTTAATTTAAAATTACATATAAATATCAATAAATATTTAAATCTATGTTATCTAACTCTATTTATTAATTAGTAACCTAAAAAATCTATTTATACTTTAAACGACATTATTTAATTCTTTGCGAATTCTTTGCGAATTCTTTGCGAATTCTTTGCGAATTCTTTGCAAAACAAATTATTTTTTTTTAACCCAAGAGGATTTTGTTAACGAACCTTGATTTTCTATTTTATTTTCTTTTTTCAATTGAGATATAATATATCTAACCCTATTATTTTTATTTTTATCACTCATATTTATTGGCAATTTAGGGTAAATCAAATTATTAATATCTTCCCTTGTAGCTTTTCCAAACTTTTCAATATATGTTAAAATATAATCTTTATAATATGTATTGTTTAAACCTTTATTATCAATATAATCCTTTTCTTTATTTGTTATTTTTGCAATATCAGACGAAATATAAATGTAAGGATATCTTCCTTCAATTAAATTGTCTTTTCTTAAATAATCACTTTGTTCTTTTGTAATTTCAAATCCTTTTTGTACTCTATCTAACAACATTACTTTATCTATATCCAAATTAGTTTTTTCAAATAATATCTTACTATATTTTTCATCTATTACCTTTCCATACAAAGTAACTTTAACACGACTAGGCTTACTTAAATCATAATCAGGCAACGGAAAAAACTTTTTCTTCTGAATATCATAAACTCTTTTTATTCCACTACCAACAGTATCAATCATATTTAAATTAACCATAGCATTAGCTAAAAACTGATTTCTGTAATATGGCGATGAAAAACCGTCTTTTAAAACATTTTCTATCGTTTCAGGAATAAAATTACCTTCATTAGTTATTATTAACTTATCCTTATACTCCATAACATTTACATTGCCATGTAATCTATAATCTTGATGTACAATACAATTATTTATTAACTCTCGGAGAATATAGTTATCGTATTGATCTACTTCATTTGGAAACAAAGAATTATCATTAACCATATATCTATACCTTAAATTTCGTATTTTTGATTTTAATTTTTCCACATTAATAATAAATGGTATACCAAAATGTTCATAATCAACAACATTAAATTCATCATAAAGTTTCCAAGTCAACTTTGGTGTATAACCATTCATTAAATAATCATCAGCATTTTTACCCAAAAGCAACATACAAGCCATAGTAATTTTACTATTCAATGTTAATTTTACTTTATTTAAAAAATCTATATCAGATAAACTGTCTATCTCAAGTGCTATATTTTTACCTTTATGTTTTATTTTAAACTGTTGCCTAGCAACTTCAATTGCTTCTTTATCCAAATTAGTTATTGTGGCTTCATCAATTACTTGTCTAGACCAATCACAATTAGCAGTTGATTTAATTTGTTCAATTTTATTTAAAGTTAATGGAACGATGGATTCGCCATTTCTTCCATATGGAAACCCTTTCCAATTAATTGGTGTACCAGAAGCAGCAGGAACCTGAAACATAATAACTCTTTTATTATTTTTCTTAAACTCATATATTTCAATAAAACCTATATTATCAGTTGTATTATCAGAAATTTGTTTCTTCACTTTATTAAAATTATTATCATTAAAATAATTAGTACCAGTTAATTCATGTGATTTGTCATCAATACCCAAAATTATCCAAGAATATTGCTTATTTTTTAAATTTGCTTCATTACCCAAAGCGGAAAAATATTTACCTAATACATCCATATCGAAACTATTTTTTGCCTTTTTAAATTCTACACATTCATTTTCTGGATTTAATAATAGTTCATCCAAAATTCTATTTAGTTCTTCTATATTTTTATGCAAAGTAATCACCTCTAACTTTTATTATATCATAGAAACAATTACCTGACATTAATTTTCAAATTAACTTTCTAGTTTTTATTTGTCATATTCATCCATAAAACTTTTATAAACTCCATTTTTTTTAGTACCTAACACACAATTCAAATTAATATTATCTAAAGATTTAAATATATTATAATCAATATCTGGATTTAATTCTCTTAAATGTTTTATTAGTTCCTTCATTTCTTTTCTCTTGCTTATAGATTCATCACTATTACTTACTTTTTCAGTAAACTTACATGCACAATTAATAAATTCTAGATTATTATATTTTGCCCAAGATATAATACTATATTCTTTCACTAAATAAAGTGGTCTAATAAGCTCTAATCCTTGAAAATTTTCACTATGAAGTTTTGGTAACATTGTTTTAACCTCACTACCATAAAACATAGATAGTAATGTAGTTTCTATTACATCATCAAAATGATGTCCTAAAGCAATTTTATTACATCCCAACTCTTTTGCTTTATTATACAAATGTCCTCTTCTCATTCTAGCACACATATAACAAGGACTTTTTTCATTTAAACTATTAGCAACATCAAATATATCACTATCAAACATCTCTAAATTAATATTAAGTATTTTAGCATTTTCTAATATCTTCTTTTTATTTATTTCATTATACCCAGGATTCATACACACATAAGATACTTCAAACGGTATACCTCCATGTTTTTGTAATTCTTGGACACATTTAGCAAGCAAAAAAGAATCCTTCCCCCCTGAAATACAAACCATCACTTTATCATTTTCATTAATAAGTTTATAATCTTTAACAGCTTTAACAAATTTAGCCCAAATATCTTTTCTATATTTTTTTATAATACTTCTTTCTATTTCTTTATATCTTTCCATTACATGCCTCCATCAAATATTTATTTACATGTATATAATATTTTTTAATTTTATCTTTATATTTTAAACCATTATAAATACTTTCTAATATACATTCATTTCTTATATAATTTAAAGTCCATTTATAGTTTATATCATATATAAATCCAAATTTTAATAATATTTTCTCCGAAACCGTCATCTTTATTGTATGCCGTATCTCTTCATTGCTTAAAAAAGCTTTGTTTACTTTCCTACTAATATTACTATTATCTTCTTCTAAAATCAATTCTTTAGTTTTTATTAAATATAATATATCAGCTTTATCAGCGTCTCTTAATATTTTTGATATAACCAAATCTAAATCTTTTGTATCACTAGAAATATCATATTGGTTATGATTTTTAATTGCCAAAAATACTGTTTTATACCAAAATCTATCTATATTAAATAAATCAATTAAATTGTTATCAAATAATACACGCAAACCTATCAAAGCATGATCATCACTTTTTAAATCATCAAAAGTTTTATACTCTTGCCACTGTGTAAACCTACCTATATCATGAACTAAACCTATAAATTCCACTACTTCGATTATTCCTTTAGTCAAAGATAAATTTTCAGCAATGTTTCTGCAAAGTTTACTAACTCGAATAGAATGATCAACTTTTCTTTTTATTTCTTTTTCTTTACAATTAAATTTACTTACATATTCTAAAAATATTTTTTGATTATTCAAAACAATCGCTCCCAAATAAATTCCATGGATATTCATTTATATAAGGATTACATTTAAATGTTAATAATTCTTTAGTAACGGGATGATTGAATTCTAATTTATAAGCCCACAAGGCAATTTGCTCACCAGTTTTTGCATTATTATTATATTTTTGATCTCCCCAAAGCGGAAATCCCCGCGATGAAAATTGAACTCTTATTTGATGAGATCTTCCAGTCTCTAAATTTATTTTAACTAAACTTAATCCATTTATATATTTTATTACTCTATATTCTAATTTGGCATATTTGCCACGATTATCTACAACAGTTTTATTTTCTTTTTCATTTTTTAATAAATAATCTTCAAAAATACCAGATTCTTTTATTTTTCCTTCAACAATTGCAAAATAAGTTTTTTGAAATGAATGATTTCTTACCATTTCACTTAATCTGCCGGATGACTTACTAGTTTTAGCAAATACCATAACACCACCAACTGGGCGATCTAATCTATGAACTAATCCCAAATACACAGCTCCAGGTTTATTATATTTTTCTTTTAAATATTTTTTTAACATCGAAAGCAAATCATCATCATGAGTATTATCACTTTGTACTAAAACATTTCTTGGTTTTTCTACAACTAACAAATGATTATCTTCATATATAACATTATTCATCTTGCCATCTTCCATAAATTCCACATGGTAAAACTAGATCATTATTACTTATTGGAAGTCCAATTTCACCAGCATCAATATTGCCACCATATGAAGCACCAACTGTAAGTTTTAAAATATTATAAAGTACTGTACTAGAAACCCCAGTGGTATAAGCATTAATTAGGAAAAATAATGGTTTATCACTTAAAAGCAATACGCATCTACTCACCAATTCCAAAAGATTATGTTCTAACTTCCAAACTTCTCCATTAGGTCCTCTTCCATAACTCGGAGGATCCATTACAATTGCATCGTACTTATTTCCTCTTCTAATTTCTCTTTCTACAAATTTTAAACAATCATCAACTAAAAATCTAATATAATTATCTTCAACTCCAGATAATTTAGCATTTTCTTTTGCCCACTCAACCATACCTTTAGCAGCATCAACATGAACCACCAAAGAAGCACCAGCTTTACTACATGCGATCGTAGCACCACCTGTATAGGCAAACAAATTTAGTACTTTAATAGGTCTATTAGCATTTTTTATTTTATTCATCATAAAATCCCAATTAACAGCTTGTTCGGGAAAAAGTCCAGTATGTTTAAAATTGGTAGGACTTACTTTAAACTTTAAATCTTTATAATTAACTGTCCAATAATCAGGTAATTTTTTTCTAAATTCCCAATGACCACCGCCATCTTTAAATCTATAATAAATACCATCTACCATATTCCATGATTTATCTTTTTCTATTGGCCACATTGCTAAAGGTTCAGGACGTCTTAAAATAACTTCTCCCCATCGTTCTAATTTTTCCCCATCTCCAGCATTTATACATTCATAATCTTTCCATTCATTGCTAATTCTCATATATACCTCACTTATTAATGATATTAAAATATAAAACAACCATATTGTAACACACGTTTTTTTAGCTATCAAGTAAATTTTAAAAAAATCCAAGGATTATACCTTGAATTAATTTAACTTAATTTATAGCAATAACTATTATTAGCTTTTGAGTAACCACTAGAACATGTATAGCTAGTTTTAACACATGGAACATCACAGGTACTTGGAACGTTTACTGATTGACATTGTGTAGCATTTGGTGATGTATCACGATACGGAAGTGGGGATGTACAATTTGATGTTGAACTCCACCTCCAACAAGTACCATAACTTGGTTCTAATGCAGTTCCATTACATTTATTCTTTTTCTTTTCTTCATCTGTCATATATCTATAACAAACATACTTACATACTGGTTCAGTTTTACTGCAATCCTCCGAACACGTACTATTTATTTCAACTTTAGTTGTACTAGTTACAGATGCACTACAGTTTCCAGTATTACCAGCGTTATCTATAACATATCCATAAAATGTACCTGTACTTGTACTTAAACTTGAAGTACCATAACTTACCGTAGAGCTTCTAGAAACGCCATATTTAGCTACATCAGATGATTTAGTTCCTATTGAAACTGTACTTCCAACAGATAATTTACATGTCGGTGATGTTTTATCAATTCTTAAAACTTGACCAGAAGAAGAGGCACTACATTTCTCACCACTTTCATCCTTATAACAAGCTTTAATATAAACCGTTTTATCAATATCAGTAGTATAAGTAAAAGTTCCAACACTATTATTCATAGAAATCCAACTAGGACTTTGCCAAGAACCATTTCCATACTTATAATAATAGTTAGTAACAAGATCCGTTTCTTCTCCCGGTTCAAAACTAACAAATATTGATTTATTAGTTAAAGCACCAGTATATACAGCACCATTTCTATTTTCATATTTTGCTACAATTTTAGGAGTTGAAGGAATTCTAGATTTTACTGTCAATTCACTTGTAGCTTCTGCTTTTGTACCATTATTCCCATAAGCAGTACATTTAAGGGTATGTTTGCCAACCTTTAATTTTCCAGTGGTTTCAGGATCACAAATCACATAACCACCACTATCAGGGTATTCTACATTAAAATAAGATATTGTTTCATTGTTAACTCCAACAAAAATCGTATCAGAGCCTTTAGATGTTATTTTTATTTGTGTATTATCAATCGAAGTAATATCTATATTTTCTTTTTTTGCTACATTACCCGCTTTATCTTTTACACAAACTGTATAATTACCTTTTTCAGTTACAGATATTTTATTATCTTTTTCAAAAGTACCTTCACAAGCTTCTCCATTTTTAACAATTTTATATCCACCTATACCAGAACCAGTACCATCACTAGCAATAATCTCTACAATTTTTTTGGTACTTACATTTTTATCAAAAATGATTTCTTTAATTTGTGGTGGTTCTTTATCTATTTGGATTTTCTTTGTAGCTACACCATTCTCATTATTTGACAAAACTATCTCGCATTTATAAATACTACTACTTACTGATACAACATTAGTTTTAATTATTTCTTTATCATCAGAAAATCCCATATTATTACTCCAACTATATTTTGCATTAGTCAAATCAACATTAATTTTCTTAACTCCCAAGAATATATTATCATTAAACCAATAATTTTCATCAATATCTAAACATTCATTTTTTTCTTCATCAAATCTACAAATTTGGAAATCACTTGTTTGAGTATATTCATTACATTTACCTTCACTATTACGATCCAAATTTTCAGATAATTCAGCAATATATTCTCCATCAACTAATTTAGATTTTATAATAAAGCAATTCATACTTTCTCTATTAATTGGATTATAAATATCAGTTTGATCATCAGGTATAACATATCCATTTTTAATTAAATCTTCAACACTAATCGTAGTGATACTAGTTTCATTTGCATACTCAATAGCTTTTGCTTCTAAATAAGTTTTTAAATTTTCATATGACTTATTTAAAACACTATTTCTAGTATTCATATATATGGCAACCCCTAAAGTTATTAAAATAGACAAAATTACTAAAACAGCGATCAACTCTGTTAAAGAAAATCCTTTTTTTTCTTTTAAAAATTTCATAATATCACCTACTTAATTAAAAGCTAGTCAATAAATAAACTTTTCACTAGCTATTATCTATAAATTTATTCTATCATTTTATTTTAGTATATACAATATTGCAAATAAAAAACTTTACATTTTTTACAAAGAAAAACCACGGAAACCCGTGGAAATAAATATCTACTAACGTTTACTAAATTGTGGAGCTCTTCTTGCTTTTTTAAGACCATATTTCTTACGTTCTTTAACTCTTGGATCTCTTGTAATAAATCCAGCATTTTTAAGAATATGTCTATAGCTATCTTCTCTAGTTTGATCAGTATTAGCATCAAATAATAATAATGCTCTTGTAATACCTAAACGGATTGCTCCAGTTTGTCCAGAAAATCCACCACCTTTAACATTAATATCAATGTCAAATCTGTTTTCATTTCCAGTAGCTACTAATGGTTGTTTTAAATCCATTACTAATGTTGCATAAGGCATATAGTCATTAACATCAACACCATTAACAGTAATATTACCAGTACCACCTACAAGTCTAACTCTTGCTACACTTCTTTTTCTTCTACCAGTTGCTGTCCATTCTTGTTTTTTAGCCATAATTCCTCCTAATTAATTTCTAAAGCCTTTGGCTTTTGAGCTTCATGCTTATGATTTGCATCACGATATACAAATAATTTTTTACCCATAGCTCTTCCTAATCTATTGTGAGGAAGCATACCTTTAACAGCTCTTTCAACCATTTCTTCTGGGTATTTTTCAATCATTTCTTTAGCATTACGTTCTCTTAATCCTCCTGGGAATCCACTATGATTATAATATTTCTTATCTTCTAGTTTATTACCAGTTAAAACTACTTTATCAGCGTTTACAATAATTACATAATCTCCACAATCAACATATGGAGTATAAGTAACTTTGTGTTTTCCACGTAATACATGAGCAGCTTTAGTTGCAACACGACCTAAAGTTTTACCTTCAGCATCAATTACATACCAGTTACGTTCGATATTTTCTTTTTTTTGCATAAATGTTTTCATTACTAATCCTTTCACTATGTTCATTGTTTAATTTTCCCACGACTAAACAAATCACATAAATAAAATGTACCGATTAAAATTATATGAAAAAAATAGCAAAAAGTCAAATCTTTTTAGCCATTTTTCAAAATTTTATTACATTTTTACTATTTTAAGAGCAAAATCATCTCTAGATATTAACTCATCATCATCAATTTTACCACTATATTAGTAATTTTTTTGCCCTACAATATTGAACCATCATTACTTTGAACAATATATTTAAGTTCTTTTGCAAGAACAGTATTATCTAATTTTTTCATTTTTCTTCATATTGTATATTATTTTCTTTTTCTTGTTAATTCAAACATTTCTTGTTTTTCTTCAACTTGATTAATTCTTGCATCGATTTCTCTCATTTCATAATTTTTATCAATAAATTCTAAAAAACCATACGCTGAAACCAAAGATAATAAAGGCATCGGGGCATCCAAAGCTTGTAGAGCACATGCCGATATGATTGATATAATTCCTAAAGCACCATAAAAAATAAATTTACTATAATTATCATCGTTTAATTCAGACAATTCTTGTTTTTTATCTTCAAGTATTTTTATAAACTCGCTTTCTGTTACTCCATCTAATTTCAAATCTGTTTCTAACTTATCTATTTCCATTAAATTACGATATTTATAAATTTTCTTATTTAGAAAAGCTGTCAAAACAACAATTGGCATAATTGAAAAAAGTGGTTGGAATGTAGATTTTTCTACACCATTAATATTCCACACATATATGAAATTCAAAAATTTAAATGCAATTTCTTCCCAACGTTCTGGCAATTTTTCCTTCAATTCTTCTATTTTCTTTATTTTATATTCTCTGGGTGTTTTAATTTCTTTTTCCTTTTCCATTTCAAATTCCCCCTAAACTATATTTTCTGATTTTAATTTTTTAAGTATTTCCGCACTATTTTTTAAAACTTGTAGTTTAATTTTTTCTAATTTTATTTCATCTAAAACTTCTCTTAAAATAAGTTCACCGTCTACCAAAACTTCCTCAAGCAGCTTTGAATTATTAACATTGTTTTCTTCAACCAATAAAACATAATTATTGTTGTCAACTTTTATAGTATTTACCACTAAATATTTTTTATCGTCATCCAAGGTAACAAGATTAAACATATTTAAACGGCAAGTATTTTTAGTATTATCCATAAAATCCCCCTCTAATTAGACACATTATACAACATTTTACGTATTTTGTCAAATTGGCCATTTTTGACAAACAATTTTCAAGTCTTTTTAATTGTTTGTGTTTTGTTTATCGAAGAAACAAAAAAATAAATATAAAATAGCAAAATACAAACATACTCCGCTATTTTTAAAACCAAATTTTTTCTAAATACAAACCATCCGCTGGAACGACACTTAAAGTTTTATTAATATCTTTATCTAGCATATTTTCAATAACATGTACATCTACTTTACCTTTACCAACATCAAGTAAAGACCCAACTAAATGTCTTACCATATATCTATAAAAGCCAATACCAATAAACTTTAAAATAATAATATCTCCACGTTTCTTAATACTAATTTTATAAATCGTCGAGGTATATTCATCTCTATAACCACTAACAAAATTATGATAATCATGAGTCCCTATTAATAATTTACTAGCTTTTTTCATCTTTTTTATATCATAATTACATTTAGATTGATAATAATATCCTTCATATTCATTTTTATATTTTCCATTATTTATTTTATAAACATACATCTTCTTTTTAACATCATATCTAGCATGAAATTCATCTTTAACAGGTACACATTTATTAATAACAATATCTTTACCTAACAAATAATTTATTTTTTCAATATCTTTAAATAAAATTTTACCACTACAATCAAAATGAGCACATTGATCATGAGCATGAACACCAGCATCAGTTCTTCCACTCCCTTTAATAAGAATATTTTCCTTTAAAACATTAGATAAAATATTCTCTAATGTACCTTGAACATTTCTAACATCATTTTGTCTTTGAAAGCCATGAAACTTTGTACCAGCATAACTAAATCTAATTAAATATCTCATGATTTAATCCTATAAATAGCTTTCAACAAATCATCTAAATCATTATAATGATTTAACTTAATTCCATTTTCTAAAGATTTATGTGTAAATTCAACAATACTTGGAACATCTATATATTTTTTTAATTCCTCATTATATAAATCATCTGTTTCTAAAATTATTTCTTTGTTAATAACATATAAGTTATCAACACAATTCATAAACATATTACTATTTTTATCAACTAAAATAATTTTTCTTCCATAACTAACAATTTTTTTAAATAATTTTTTAAAAAATTCAATATCTTTATTAGTTAACCCTTTACTAAAATTTATTAATTTTATTTCTTTATTTTGTAACTTACTTGCTAAAATAATTTTATTCTTATCTCTATCTGATAAATCACTAAAATCTTTATCTAAATATGAATCATCAAGTCCCACCATCTTTAAAGCATCACTACTTTTTTTTAGAACTATATCCTTAACCGTTCCCTTTAATCCTTCTTCTATATAATCATTGCTTACAATACCAATAATACTTCCCTTTAATTCCATAAAACACCTACTAATTCATCTAAATCAAAATAAACTCTTTTTAAAACATCATAATAATTAAGTTGTATTGATAAATCAACTACAAAAGGAACACCAAAACCTAATTTTTTTAACACTTTTTCATTTCTTAATACTGATTCCATATTTCCTTCTAATACTTTTTTATCTTCATCATAAACAACTATATAATCACTTAATATTGATTCTTCTACATCACAAGTAACATTTACAAAATTAATATTTTGTTTAGCTAATAAATTTATAATGTCTTTTTTTTCTTCTTTTTTTAATCCATACAAACTATTTTTAAAAATTAATCTTTTATTCGGAAACATTTCTAATTTTTCTTTTAATTTTTCATAACTAAAGTCTCCTTCAATAATTGGAAAACTTCCCAGTTTTGACATAAAAACCTTATCTGCATTATTAGCAAGTATTGTATAATTAACACCTTCATCAAACATCATATAAAACCACACCACCATTTTCCAAACTTTTCTTTACATCAATTAATCTTTGATTTGTACTTCCTCTAAATTTACAGTTTAAACTTTTTTTATCCATTATAAATTTGCCATCAACTAATACATCTACCAGCTTTAGTAATTCCAATCTTTTTTTATCGCCATTAAGTAAAGCTTCATATGTAAAACCCGTATAAGCCCAAATATTTAATCCAATTTCTTTAGCAAATTTAGCTATTTCCAAGGCAGCATCTGGTTGAAAAAAAGGATCTCCACCAGATAAAGTAATACCGCTTTGATATTTCAATTTTTTAAGTTTTTTCTTTATTTCATCAACATCAAAAACAATACCACCATTTAAATCATGTGTTTCAGGATTTTGACAACCTTTACAATTATGTAAACAACCTTGAAACCATATAACAGTTCTAATTCCACTACCATCTAATATGCTATCAGGTTGTATATCAGCAGCTAGTCTTACCACCATTACAATCACTTCTTTCTTTATGTCTTTTTACTAAATTAGCTATTTTAATAAAATGATGATTAACTCCAGATTTTCCAATTTTATATCCTTCTTCTAAAGTTATAATATCAGCAAGCTCTTGCATTGAAACCTCTGGATATTTTTCTCTAGCATTAGCAACTATCTGTGATTTTTCATCAAGTAAATTATATAAATCATTATCTTTTAAATAATTAATATTAGCAAGTTGAATTTGTCCAGTTCTAAATGTCTTTTCTTGATTAGCAATTTCACAATTATTTAGTCTATTAACCATATTTTTATGATCTCTATATATTCTTATATCTTCAAAATAAAACAATGAATTTATAGCTTTAAATCTCTTTATTAAATCACTTATATGTTCACTAGCTTTTATATAAACAATATTTTTATAACCTCTTTTTATAATTTTAGCATTTAAATTAAAATATGTAAGTAGATTCAATACTTGTTTAGCTAATCTTTCTTTAGTAAATATAAATTCCATATGATAACCACTTGTACTAGGATTTGAAATATTACCACTTGCCAAAAATGCTCCTTGTAAAAAAGCAATTTTTTCTTCATCACTAACTAAATCTTCAACATTTATTTTTGTTCCCAAACTAATATCCTTTTTTATAAATTCCACTTTATCTTTAATATTTAATATATATATTTGTTTTACTTTAAATCTCTTTTGAATTCGTATTATTATATTTGGATTAACATCATATATTTCTTTTATCTCTTTATATATTCTTCTAGTAATACTTGCGTTTTCAAGTGTAATATTTATTTCATCTTTATTAAATTTTGCCACACTATTTAAAAATGCAATAAGCTCATATCTAGCTTCAATTACATTAATATCAGTTTTAGCAATTTCTTCTTTTATACTAGTTGTAAAAGTCATTTTCTACCATCCATTAAATATGAAAATAACAAATAACCTGTTTTTAAAGCATCATGTCTATACCAACCATCTTCAATAGTAAACAATTTATCTTGAATAACATAAATATCACTATCAACAAGTTCGTGCATATCTAAAATAACCGGATCTTTTTGTTCTTCCGTTGCATACTTTTCTGCTAAATCACTATTTATTATTTCATTATTAGCAATTACAACATCTAAATTACCTTTACCTAGATATTTTTCTATATAATCAATATGATCTTTGACAGTAAAATCATCAGTTTCTCCAGGTTGAGTAAATAAATTACAAATATAAACTTTTTCTGCTTTAGCTTTATTTATTATATTAACTAAACCCTTATCAATTAAATGAGGCACAACACTTGTAAGAAGACTTCCAGATGAAAAAATAATTAAATCAGCTTCATTAACAGCTTTTATAACCTTTGGATTAACAGTTATATCTTTATCATATTTAACTTCTACAATTTTACTTGCACATTTAGTTAATTGATATTCTCCGATAACCTTTTTTCCATTCGATGTAATACCTACTAAATTAACATTATCTTCAGTTAAAGGTAAAATATTTCCTTTTACATCAAGTAATTTTTCCATCACAGGCATTGCATTAGCAAAATTTCCCTTTAAATCCATCAAGGCAATCAAAAGCAAATTCTTTACAGAATGTATTCCCAAAGTTTTTGATTTAGTAAATCTATAATTCATCAAATCTATAACGTCTTGATTTGTATCAGCCATACTTAACATTACTTTAGTAATATCTCCGACCGCAGGTATTTTTAACTCACGACGAAGAAGTCCTGTGCTTCCACCATTGTCAGCCACGGAAACTACTGCAGTTATTTCTACCGGAAATAGCTTTATTCCTTTTAAGAGTTGAGAAAGACCACTTCCCCCACCAAATATAACAATCTTTTTCATAAGCAATCACAATACTAGTTTATCACAAATGTTATAAAAATGGAATATTACTTCTTTTAACTCCTCCATTTACTTCATAACACTTATCAATAATCATAAAAGCATTCGGATCAATTTCTAATATTCTTTTCTTTAATTGATAATAATCATTATTAGATACAGCACACATTATTAAGATACCATTTTTATGTGAATATCCACCAGTACCTGGTATTGTGGTAAATCCCGTTTCAAATTCATTTAATATTAAGCTTTTAATCTTTCTAGTTTTCTTTGTATGAATATAAAATAATTTACTATCAGATATGCCAAACATAATTTTATCTACAAAATAAGTTGAACAATATAAAATTATAAATGAATAAACACCTTTAGTAAAACCAAAAACAAGCATTCCGCAAAGAATAATTAAGCCATTTGCAAATAACATAGCCTTTGATTCACTAACTTTACAGTATTTATTAATTAATTGCATTATAATATCAGATCCTCCAGCTGTAAAACCACTTCTATAAATAAAACCACTACTAATACCATATAAGACAATCGCAAAAAGCAAAGTTAAATAAAAATCATCTGTTATTAAATATGGAGTTAAAAACAAAGCAATCGGAGTTGTAATTATAACCATCAAAGGATATAAAAGTGAACCAATAATATTTTTTTTGGTAGTTTTCCAACCCAAAAAGATATAACAAATTATTAATAAAATTATGTTAGAACATAACAAAAATATTGAAGGCGTCCATCCAAAAAGTCTTTGCATAACAATTGATACTCCACTAAAACCTGAAACAACCAAATCATTCGGAGTTAAAAATAAATTAAAACATAAAGCATAAAAAAATAATCCAAACACTAAAGAACATCCATCAATAATTATTTCTTTGTAATTAATTTTTTCCATATTCTCAACCACTTTTCTATAATAATTATAAACTATTATAAATTTTTTAGCAATTATTATTATAAAAAAACATATATTGTTTTAGAGGTGAATTTATAAATGAATGGTAATTTTTACCAAAATCCAACATTTCCTACGCAAAGTTTTCAAACGCCACCAGGAAATATGTCTGTAACAGAAGTTAATAACAACAATACTTTGCCTACAGAACAAAGTTACATCGAAAATATTTTAAGACTTAACAAAGGAAGAAAAATAAAAGCATATGTGTCATATCCAGACAGTAGTGCTTGGCAAAACAAAATTTACGAAGGCATTATTGAAGAAGCCGGACGAGATCATTTAATAGTACGTGATAACACCAATAATTTGTGGTATTTAATAAGAATTATTTATCTAAATTATGTAGAATTCATGGAACCTATTATTTACTCTCATAGTTTTTCAGAAAAAACTTATTAAAAAAATAGCTGATAGCACAATCTATCAGTTTTAATTTTCAAATATTTCAAAAATAATATTTAAAATTATTCTTTTCTCTTCCCAATATACTTTTAGGTCCATGTCCCGGATAAATAGTTACATCATCTGGATATTTACTAATATTTTCTAAACTTTTAATCATATCTATATCACTACCAGTATCTAAATCAGTTCTTCCAATTGAACGATAAAACAAAAAGTCTCCGGTAAACATCACTTTTTCATTTTTAAAATATATACTTCTACTATCACTTGTATGACCCGGAGTTTCAATTACTTCATAATCAAACATTCCACTTTTTACATTTTCTTCAATTCCAAAATATTTTTTTAACTCATCTAAAGCTCCAATATGATCAAAATGATGATGAGTAACAATTATCTCAACAACATTTTTATCTTTACATGCTTCGATTATTTTATCAGCTTCATCACCAGGATCAACAATAAAGGCTTTATCTCCAACACTACATACATAGCAATTTTCTTGCAAAGCACCAACAACTAATACTTTAATATCCATTAATATCACCAATTAAATATTACACTATTTTTCTTAAAAATAAAAGAGAAAAATTCTTAAACTAAATTATCATGCGTTCTTACAAAAGGTCTAGTTAACTTGATAGGCTCATATGAATTGGGTTTTCAAAAGTCCCATCTCCAGAATCATAAATTACAGATGATAAAAGGAAAAATGTAGGATGAACTGAATGCTGCGCTTATATCGTTTAGGTGTTTTATGAACATAAATAGATTAAAAGAGATTAGAGAAGATAAAGATTTAAAACAAAGTGAAGTGGCTAAAGCTTTAGGCATCAAACAGCAACAATATAGTGAATATGAAATTGGAAAAAGATTAATCCCAATAAATTACTTATCAGATTTAGCTGATTTCTACAGTACCTCAATAGATTATTTATTAGGAAAAACAGATCAAAGAAAACCCTATCCTAAATCAGTATTAAAATAAGCCTTAAAAAAAACGCAAAATTTGCGTTTTTTTAAAACCATTGTGTTCTTGAATAGAACCAACCGCCTGCAGATGGATAACCTTCCGGTTTTACAGCATGTGCCATCCAATTACTAATAAAATATTTATTATTTGCAATTTTGCCTTCCGATACTCCAAAATGAAGATGTGTTCCAGTTGAACAACTTTCCCATTTTCTAGTACCAGATCCACCACCTTGAAGACCTATAACAGTATCTTTAGTTACAACATCCCCAGTTTTAACATATATTTGAAGCAAATGAGCATATTGAACAGTATAATATTTTCCTCCGACTTTCATCCAAATATATACTTGATTTCCACCACAAGTTTTAGTTTTTTTATTATTATAAACTTGTTCAGCATTTATTACCATAGCAACAGAACCTGAACCTACTGCATAAACTTTAGTTCCTTCTCCATTACCTCCAATATCTACAGCTTGATGAACTTTATAAGTACCTGGTTTCAAAGGATTTTCTCTTCTACCAAAGTTACTATTTACTCTTCCTTTATTTAAAGGCTTCAACCATAAAGCATTACCCATAACTCTTGAACATTCATCTAAATCTTCATCTTCTCTACAGCCCATATCTTCATAAACTTTAATTAATTCTTTTTGAGAACTTATTTGGGAACTAATATCCATACTAATCTCATTTAAATTTGCTAAATTACCTTGTAAAGAATACACAGCATTTTGATATGTAACAATATTTTGTTCTAACGTATCTTCATATTTTTTCATATCAACTTGTAATTGTTCTTGTTCATTTATTAAAGTATCCATTTCCTTTAACTTATCTTGTTGATAACTAGCTAACTCTTTAATAGCATCAACTCGCATTATAAGTTCTGTCATACTAGTTGATTCTGTAATAAATTCCATATATAAATTATTACCTTGCATTATTTGAAAATAAGCCATTAAATTTTCATTTTTTACTTCTAAATCTTTAATCTTATTATTTGTTTCTTCAATTAAGACTTTTGCATCTTCAATTTTCTTTCTCGAATTATCAATTTCTTGATTCGCATTATTAATAGCATTTTTATTACTATTAATTTGTCCTTGTGTTAAACTTTTTTGATTATCATTTGCTCTTTTTTGAGCTTCCAAATCTTTTAAATCTGCCCTTAAACCAGCCAAAGTATTCGCCGATTTAGCCTCACTAACCATGGGTTTAAATATAAAAGAAGATACAAAAATAAATATCGCTAAAAAATATCTCAAAAAATATCCACTTAACTTTTTTACATTCATATCTACACCTTCAGATACTTTCTAACAGCTTTAATACTTCCATACATACCAACTAAAGCTCCGATTAAAACTATAATCAAGGATACTCCAAATACAAATGGATAAGGTTTTATTAACATAATCATATTAGAAAATAATTTACCATGTAATATTGAATGAAGAATTACATAACCATATATTGTTATACAAACCGGAATAATCGCTCCGATTAACCCAATAATAAACCCTTCAAATAAAAACGGAAGTTTTATAGTTATATTACTTGCACCAACAAGTCTCATTATTTCAATTTCATTTCTTCTGCTAAATATTGTTAATTTTATAGTATTACTTATTAAAAATCCTGTTACTAATATTAAAGCAATAACTACAACTACTACAATTTTTTGAACAACATCAAATACTGATATTACTTGTTCAACCATTTCTTCACCATACTTAACAGTATCTACACCATCAATTGCTTTAATATATTCGCTAGTTTCACTTAATTTTTTAACATCATTAACTTTTAATACAAATGAATCCATCAATGGATTTTCATCAAAATAATCTAATATTGTTTTATATTCATCTGCTAGATTACTCATTTCCATTTTCCATTCATCTTTACTTTTATAAACTACTTCTTCAATGTTCTTATAGCTTTTTAATTCAGTTGTAATATTATCTATTTGTTCTTCCGTTACATCCTTTTTTAAATAAGTTATAATAGTTAATTCATTTTCTATCATTTTCGTAGCATTATTAATATTCGCAGCACAAACAACTGCCACAGCTACTAAAATTAATGTAATTGTGGTACACATAATAGATGCAAAACTTAAAGAAAAGTTTCTAATAACGCTCTTAAAAGCGTCTCTTATACTTCTAAAAAATATTCTAAACGCTCTCATTTGTCTTATAACTTCCTTTCACATAATCTCCAACTAGTACACCATGATTAATAACTAAAACTCTTTTTTTCATTCTATTTACAATATCTTTATCATGAGTTGCCATAATTATTGTTGTACCAAGTTCTTTGTTAATTTTTTCAATAACTTTCATAATTTCTTCACTAGTTTCAGGGTCCAAATTACCAGTTGGTTCATCACAAATTAATAATTTAGGTTCATTAACTATAGCTCTAGCAATACAAACTCTTTGTTGTTCTCCACCAGATAATTCCCCAGGAAATGAACGAACTTTTTCTTTTAAACCAACAAGCTCTAAAGCATTCATAACTTTAGGTCTTATTTCTGATCCTTTTAATCCCATACATTCAAGAGCAAATGCTACATTTTCATAAACAGTTTGTCTAGGTAATAATTTAAAATCTTGAAAAACTATTCCTTCTTTTCTTCTTAATTTATACACTTTTCTGTTTCTAATTTTTCCCACATTTAAACCACCTACATAAACAGTTCCACTCGTAGGTTTTTCCTCTCTATAAAGCATTTTAATAAATGTAGATTTACCACTTGCAGTAAGACCTATAACAAAAACAAACTCACCCTTTGAAACACTTACTGTCATATCAGCAACCGCAGTAATTCCGTTTTTATAAGTTTTATTAACATTTTTAAATTCTATAAACTTCATAGGATCCTCCATACTAATTATAGCATCATTTTTAAATTTTATAAATGGCAAATTTATGTAATTTACATAGATTTAACTTGTCCACTCTTGCTAGATAAGCTTAATTTTAATATAATATACATACGGAGATGATAACTTTTGAAAAAAAATGAATTTATCGAAGGAGCATTAATTGCCACAATAGCTATAATTTTATCAAAAATTCTCGGAGTTCTTTATGTAATTCCATTTTACAATATAATCGGTGAAAACGGAGGATCCCTTTATGGCTATGCTTACAATATATATAACTTTTTCTTAATTATATCATCCGCAGGTATACCACTTGCTATAAGTAAAATTACTAGTGAATATAACACATTAGGAAAATTAAAAGAAAAAACTTATATGTTTAAATACTCTAAAAAAATAATTAGAATATTTTCTATTGTATCATTTTGTATATGTTTTTTCGGAGCAAACTTAATAGCTAATGCTATCGTCGGAGATTTAACCGGAGGAAATACTGTATCAGATGTTGCTTTTGTAATTAAATGTGTATCATTTGCCATATTAGTTGTACCCCTATTAAGTATTTTCAGAGGCTATTTACAAGGCCATCACTATATTTCAGCACCATCAATTGGTCAAGTTATTGAACAATTTGTAAGAGTTTTAGTTATTATTGTTGGTTCTTTTCTTGCTTTAAAAGTATTTCACTTATCAACTGCTCAAGCTGTTGGTATTGCAGTATTCGGAGCCTGTGCTGGGGCTTTAGTATCATACGCATACTTACTTATTAAAACAAACAAAGTAAAAAATGAATTATTTGTGCCATATGAAGAAGTATCTGCATCTGAAAAGAAAACAATTTTAAAAAAATTAATTGGTTATTGTATCCCATTTATTATTATAAATGTTGCTAATAGTATTTATAACACTGTTGATATGATTCTAGTAATCAAAGGATTAAATTGGATAGGTTATCCTGCCAGTGATATTGAAACAATTTCATCAGTATTTACCACCTGGGGAAGTAAACTCGTAAGTGTAGTAACAGCAATAGCGACTGGCTTAGTAATAAGTTTAATACCTACAATCGTAGAATCATACACTAAAAAAGATATGAAAGAAGTAAACTCTCAATTTAATAAAACATTACAAGTTTTGCTTTATGTAATCCTTCCTTTATCAATTTTCTTGAGCATATTCTCAAAACAAGTATGGACAATATTTTATGGTGAAAGTTTCTATGGACCATTAATATTTAAATATACAATCTTACTTGCAATATTAGACTCAGCCTATATTATGATATGCAGTGCTCTTCAAGGACTATCTAAAACCAAACTAATTTATATATCTTGTGCAACTGGTTTAATTACCAAAACAATATTAGATATACCATTAATATTCTTATTTAACAAATTAGGCATTTATCCATTCCATGGTGCAATACTAGCAACTACAATAGGTTATTTACTATCACTTGCTATTCCACTTTACACATTACATCACAAATATAGCTTTAGTTATAAAGATACTATTAAATCAATACCCAAACTAGTAGTAACAATAGTTATTTTAATAATCATATGCCTAATTTTAAAACCATTAATATTTAATCACATAACTAGAAAAATGCCTATGTTACTTGCTCTAGCATGTATTGGACTTGTTTCATTAATACTTTACTACTTAATGAATAAAGAGTTATTAAACGAATTAGTTGGTAATAGATTTATAAATAAACTTAAAAGAAAGAAAACCTCAGCAAGATAAGCTGAAGTTTTTAATTTATGCGGATTGGATCATCCATAGTTCCTGTACCACCTGTATAATTTACTGAAGTATCTAAATTAAATGTAGGCCTAATTCCTTTACCACTATTCGGAGCAATAGATACACTATTATTACCCACAAACCCATTATAATCTATATAAAAAGCTAGCGTGGTATCATCAGAAACCCGTGTAATCATTCCTTCCCAACTGCCTCCGTATAACCAATTATCTCCCTTCGTAGCTCTATAGTCGTTTGATGGAGTTCCATCATTATATGAAGTGCTAACTATATACATCCAATAAGATGGATTTGCAGAATACAAATATTCACTTACATACATTAATCCTATTTTGGCACTATACGTTGTTGATGCCGCCGGAGATTTTATCTCATTTTTATATGATGACGACGGAGTAACATTTGCAATATTGCTAAATGTATTACCTCCGACTTTCCACGTTGTTGTGACTATTTTATTCGCCCACTCAGTTCCAATATTATTTAAATAGTTAGTATTTAAATTAACTTTATTTAAATTACTTTCACTCCATGTATTTGTTTTTGTTGTATTATTCCAATAATAAGTTGCATTACTAGCTGGACTTTCCCCTCGTTCTCCACTAAAATAACTATAAGAATATTCCCGTGCATAATCACCATTAGTACCAAGTAAACTAGCTTTTGCATAATCCCATTTTATTAATTTCACCTTTTCATCTATTACTCCGATGATGCGATATAAATTATCTATTGGACAGGTAGTGGCATCAGTTCCAAAACATACAAAATTTTTAACATTATCTTTAGTAATATAACCCTTAGTTAAAGCAACATTCAGAGTTTCATTATAAGTTTGATATTGTGTTGTATCTCCCTTTACTAAATAATAATGAGAATATGAACTTGCACAAGCATAACCAACATACGATTTTGTTCCATTACAATAAAAATCTATTAATGCTGTCGTAGCAGTTGCATCATAACCAACTAACATTGTTGCACCTGTTGCTTTTCCAACATCTGTTAAAAGATAATCACTTCCTACATATCTGTATGAATTATCATTAATTCCATTAGTTAGACTAGAATCATGATAATACAAACTATTATCTCCCTGTACACCAGTATATTTTGACTTTACATAATCAATTAAAGGCTTTACAGTATTTACATCAAAATAAACATAACATTTATCAGAAACATTACCACTCATGATAACAATTTTCTTTGTATCATCCCATGATAACTCTCCGCCATTTTCACATCTTGATAATTCTTTATTAAATGTATATCCATCTGTTGGCCAAGAACTCATTGTTGTAGCTTTATATTCTCCACTACCATCATCTGTTTCAAGCATCATCGATAACATCGTATTATCATTCTTACCAAATTGGTTATAATCATCTAATAATACTTTGTTTTTAAATAATATTGTTGATAACATTAAAGTTACTAACACCAATCCTAAAATCACAATATACTTTCTTTTCATTACTTACCCCAATCCAAACAACTTACAGTTGTACACTAATTTTATTATACTACCTAAAGTTGTATAATTCAATACAATTTTTAGTTGTATAGTAAAATTTATTTAGAGGTGAACTTTATGAACATTTCAAGACTTAAAGAAATTCGTGAAGATAATGATTTATATCAAAAAGATATTGCCAATATTCTCGGAATCACACAACAACAATATAATAAATATGAATTAGGAATAAATGCTATCCCCTTAGAAAAAATAAACATACTCGCAGACTATTACAAAACTAGCATAGATTATCTCACTTACAGAACCGATCAAAGAAAACCATACCAAAAATCAATATTAAAATAGATATAAAATTAATTAATACATTTTTATGCAAAATAAAATCCCTCAAATAAAGAGAGATTTTATTTTGCAATTTATTTAAGTTTAAAACACAAATATATTATATTTATCAAGAACTAATTATAATGATCTTCCTGAAAGACGATCTTTTGCAGCTTGATATTTAGGATTATCTGCTAAAAAAGGACTATCAACAGGCATTAAGCGTTTATCCATTCCAGCATTTCTTCGCATCTCCATGTAATCCACAAGAGCTTGATCTTTAATTTCTTCACTAACATTAATATCTAATCTTTGAGTATTATTAAATTCTGTCTGTAACATAAGCATCTCTTCACTAGTTGGTATTTTAGTTCCCATCGCAAAATTAACTTTTTGTCGTAATTCGTCTCCAAAATTAGCGTTGATTGGCACTGTGTCTTTAAGACATTGCAAATCTTCTTTAGATAAGCCCAACAAATCAGCTTGTATGCAGACAAGATCTCTTCCAGGAACTTCTTTTAAACAAAATTCTTCCATAAAAGAATCAAATTGTTGAAAGTACATAGTACCATTATTGCCATTATTTCTATAATACATTTTTATTTTTTCAATTAAATAATTTACAGCAGCTCCTATTTCTATTAATGTAAGTTCATCAATATTTTCAATTTCATGTTGAGTGAATAGCAAATTTTTTTTTACAGCCGCTTTTACTCCTTCATTTAATCTTTGATCTTCTAATTCTTTTTTATAACGTTCCATATTTCTCATTAAACTAGACATCACTTTTGACTTTGCTTCTTCAAATGTTCTCATTATTTTCCTCCTTGTAAATACTTTACACTAAAATTATATAAAAATAAAAGAAAAAAGTCAATATACCAGCTTTCCCCCCCAAAAACTTCTGTCAACTTTTGTAAACATAGTTGGCTTATTATCATTTGTTTTAACAAAAAAACTCTCAAATTAATGAGAGATTATTTTTTATTGAAACATTTTCTTTGCTGTTCTAAGCATTTGAGCAGTATAACCATATTCATTATCATACCAAGCTATTACTTTAACAAGTTGAGCTCCTTCAGCTTCAACAATACTTGTTGAAAGTCCATCAACTATAGCACCAACCTTTTTTCCCAAACAATCGCTTGAAACAATCGGATCCATTGTAAACTTAATTGTTTCATTTTGATTATCTTGAAACAACTTGTTAATTTCATCAACACTTGTATTCCTATTTAGTTCTAAAGTTAAATCCACAACAGAACCATCCGCAGTTGGAACCCTTAAAGCATTACCATCAAGCTTACCAAGAAGTTCAGGAATAACCAAACCAATAGCTTTTGCAGCGCCTGTACTAGATGGTACGATATTTTGAGCACAAGCTCTACCACGTCTTGATTTAATACCTTTTTTATGAGCAATATCTAGTGTTGCTTGATCATTTGTATAAGCATGAACTGTTGTCATAAATCCTTTTTTAACCCCAATATTTTTATGTATTATATTAAGAACCGGAGCTAAACAATTTGTTGTACAACTTGCAGCACTAACTATAACATCATCATTGGTTAAAATATTATCATTTACTCCATAAACAACAGTTTTCATTTCTCCTTTTCCTGGAGCACTAATTAAAACCTTTTTAGCACCAGCTGTAATATGTTTCATTGCATCTTCTTTTTGAGTAAATTTTCCAGTACATTCAAGTACTAAATCAATTCCAAGTTCTCCCCATGGAAGATTTGCTGGATCAGTTTCACTAAAAACTTTAATTCTTTTAACACCAGCTACAACAATTTCATTGCCTTCTGCTTTAATTTCATCTTCATGAAATGATCCATGAACAGTATCATATTTTACTAAATATGCTAAATCTTCTGCACTAGTCAAGTCATTAATAGCTACAATATCAAAATCAGTTTGTGTAACTATTTGTCTAAATGCTAATCTACCTATTCTACCAAAACCATTAATTGCTACTTTAATCATTATATCTTCCTCCTATAAATTCACGCAATATTGATTCATCATTAACATATTCACCCGGGATTGGGAAAAATTGTTTTAAGAAATCCACTAATCTTCTTGCTTCTTCATAATAAATGCTTTCTACACTTACCGACAAAAGAAGCGGTTCAACATAAACCTTCAAAACCCCGACTTCATAAGGCAATGCCGTATTTACTATCACATCAGCTTGATGGATATATGGAAATATATGTTTTTCTTCTCCATTCCTAACATTTTGCCAATTATCTATTGTTTTAATAACATCATATCCTCTTGTTCTATTATCTCTAACAATTCTACGTAATAATCTCAAATCAAGAGTTGACACATAATTATACTTATCTATACTTAAAGGAATAAATGGACTTAAATATATTTTATATTTATATTTATCATCAATTTCTTTAGTTAATTCTTCATTTAACGCATGTAATCCTTCAATTAAAAATATACTTTTTTCAGTCATAGTAACTTTATCTTTATAATACTCTCTTAAACCTGTCATAAAATTATATTTTGGAAAAACTACACTTTCACCATTTAATAATTTATTTAAATTTTCATTAAAGAGCTTAACATCTAAAGCCTCTAAACACTCAAAATCATAATTTCCATTTTCATCTTTTGGATTATCGTCTCTATTAACAAAGTAATCATCCAAACTAATCTTAATCGGATTATACCCCATAGCATCAAAGAAAGATGCTAACCTACTCGTTGTCGTAGTTTTACCACTCGAAGAAGGACCTGCAATTAAAATAAATTTTATATCTTTTTTTTCTTCAATTTTTCTTGCTACATCAGAAATATTTAAATTAAACATAAGCTCACATGATTTAATAAAATTTATTATTTTACCATTACCAATATTTTTATTTAAATCAGTAATATATGGCATATTTAAATTATTAAGCCAATTTTTACCATCACTAAAGCTTTCAATAATTTTATCATAATGTACATATTCAGGAACAACACCATGACTTCTTGTAGTTGGAAAAAGTAAAATGATTCTATTATTTCCCAAGTAAACTAGTTCAAATTTACCTAGCACTCCTGTACTATAAGGCATCAATGTATAAAAATAATTAATATTATTTTTTAATTTATATAAATTAACTACCTTATCACTTATATTTTGGATATTATTTGCTTTTTCATACTCTTTTTTTTCATTATAATATTTTATTACATCTTTCGGCGATACATTAAGTTTTGTAATAACTTCATTATCACTAATAATCTTACACATTCTAGATTTTATTAATGAAATATCTTCGTGAGTAAGTATTCTTGGACCTTCAATAATTCCCAGCATTCCTCTAGGTACACTATGCTCATATGATACATCAAAACCTTTAAATACTTCTTGAAGTGCCACTAAAAACAAAAATTTAAGTCCTGATTTATACATTCTATTTCCAATTAAATCATTAGTATTTATAAATTCAATTTTAACATCTTCTAATATTTTATTATCTAAAGAAAATACTTCATTATTTATTTTATAACCTACAATATCTTCCATATTATAATCTTTACTAGCATCATAAAACGAAGTACCTTTTTTGTACTCATGAACTTGGTTATCATTAAATGTAACTTTAACTATATCCATCTAATCTCCCTCTATTCTTTATAATTATATCAATTTTTTCTAAATTTGTGAATAAAAATTAACATTATTTACTATTATTTACTTAGGTGATCTATTTTGAATATTATTCCAACAGTTATCGAAAAGACTAATAATAAAGAATATGCTTATGATTTATATTCTAGACTTTTACAAGACAGAATTATTTTTCTTACTGGTGAAATTGATGATACTATGTCAAACATTATTATAAGTGAACTACTTTATTTAGATAATATTAATCATGAAAATATTTATATTTATATAAATTCTCCCGGTGGGGCTATTACATCTGGAATGGGTATTTATGATACAATGAGATTTATTGAAAGTAAAGTAATTACAATCGGTGTTGGTATGTGTGCAAGTATGGCAGCATTCCTATTATCAAGCGGAGATGAAAGATATGCTTTACCTAATGCAGAAGTCATGATTCATCAACCACTCGGCGGAGCCCAAGGTCAAGCAACAGACATTAAAATCGCTGCTGAACGCATCATAAAATTAAAAGAAAAATTAAATAAAATTTTATCAGACAACACTAATCAACCACTTGAAAAAATATACGAAGATACTGAAAGAGATAATTTTTTAAGTGCTAAAGAAGCTAAAGAATATGGCTTAATAGATGACATCATAAAAAAGAATGAATTTTAGTTCATTCTAATAATAATTTCTCCATTTTCAGAATACATAAATTTTTCTTTTGCATATCTTAAAATATATTCATCATCTTGCAATTTAGTAACTTCACTAACTAATTTTTCCTCATCACTTAATAAATCATTATATTTTTTATTTAAACTAGTAATTTTGCTTTTATTTTCCATAATTTTAGTCCAATCACCAGCAACGGAACTAATTAAAGACACAATAAGAAGAATAATAACGGTTGAAATAACAAAAAGCCGTTTTTTTTCTTTTTTAGTTTTTTTCATTTCCGACATCCTCCCCATTCTTACCAGAATTATAATTAATATTTTTTTTCTTGTAAATAATTATAATGTTATTTTGTTTTATCTTTACGTATATTTTACTAATATGCTAATAAATATTATAAGCAAATGAAGAAATAATCAAATTTTTAAAAACAATTCATTTACTAATCAGTATTATACGTGTTATAATATCTAATCAAAGAAAGGGAAATATTATGGAAAAAGAAAAAATATCTAAATTTGAACTTTTCAAAAAAAATATGAAAACATTTATTAATGATTATGTACTAACATTAACTTTATCGGAAGCACCAGCTGTTTTTATCTTATTAATATTAGGTTTAATCATGGGATTTCCAGCAATTATCTTATTATTTGGATTATCATTAGTTTTAACTGCTGATATTATAGCACTAGCAATTGGAACAATTATAAATGTAATAAAATCTAATAATATGAGTCAAATTGAAGAAGATCAAATACAAAATTCATTACAACAAGAAAACAAAAAGATAAATATAAAACAAAATATTTTAGAAGAATTTAAAACAATTAAATGTTTATTAAATCAATTACCAGAAGAAGAAAAAAACAAATATATATCAGAAATACAAGCAACTAAAAATCAATTATTAGAAAACTTAGGCTCAAAATCTTTTACTGATATAGATTTAACCCAAATAAGTTATGACTCACAAATTATGGAATTTAATAACTATTTAGAAAAGATTCAAGAAGAACTATCAAAAAAAATACAAACAGCAAATAATTTACCAAATAAAACTGAATTGCAAAAAGATAGACCATTAATAAGATCAAGAAAAAAGGACCTATGATGGTCTTTTTAAATTTTTTAAAATATTTTTAAAACATAATATACACTTATCAAATGTAAACATCATAACTATATATCCAATAAATACCACAGCAACAAAATAAGGATGTATCATTCCATAATTAATTTTATACATAATATAAATATATAAAATTACCATATCTATAACAAATACTAATGTTATTAACAATTTAATAACATTATTTTTATTATTAATCATTATTTTATTAACATAAGATAACAAATAAAAAACTAATCCATAAATAAAAGAAACTACAAAAGACAAAACTTGAACATAACTATTCATTTAAATAGTTTATTTATTATACTTTCTTCTTTGTTTTTATGTTTGCCATCTATATACATAAATGAATTAATTTTACCCTTTATTTTTACAATACCCTCGGTTGTATCTAGTTTAAGTAATTCTAAACTACTTCCAAGAATTCTTAAATTTCCCATTACCGTTTCCATTAAAAATTCTTCATCATCAAAACTAATCAGTTTATTAACTCCATTAATACTTATGCTACTTCTATCAATCATTTTTACTTCTTGATTACCATAGCTTGCTTCTCCCATAAATATCACCATTAAATAATATGAAAAAAGTAGATATTTTATTCTATCTACTTGAAACATGTCTACTTAAAGATAAATCTTTTAGTTCAATTAATGGATCTGCTGGATCTAAATCTTCTCTACAAACTTTTTTAGATTCTAATTTTTGTTTTACAATTCTATTCGTCGCTGCTTTTTTGTATGGTCGTAAAACTTTATCTAATGAATCTTTAACTAATCTAGAATTTACAAAAGGTATAACTACATCTCCTTCTTCTAAATATTCATATTTATTTAATTCAGGAAAGTATATAACTCCTGTAGCTCCAACTTTTTCATATTTAGCTTTAAAAACTTCCAAGTTATTAATTCCTAAAAATTTAGCTATTATTTCATTATTTAATATTTCTTCCAAACTATATTTTAATCCAACATAAACTTCTTTAACACTAATATCTTCTCCATTAAATCCAAAGATTTTAGCACCTTTTAGAACTTCTTTTTCATTTTTATCTTTATCAGTAACATATTCTATACTATATAACATTTTTTTCACTCCTTTTTAAGCGACGAACTTAATTATACCACATATAGATTATATGTCAACAAAATATTATTTATGAACTTAATTAAAAAAACTAACATTATTCGTTAGTTTCTTCATTTAATAATTTATTATATTCATCCAAGATTACTTTTTCAAATTTTTCTCTAGTTTCTTGATTAGTTGGAAATACTACATTATCCTCTTTACCATCTTTATTCATTTTACCTGGCATTGAAACAAATATTCTTGAATTTCCTTCAATAATTTTAGCCCCTCTAATTGCTAAACAATCATCAAGGGTAAAATCAACAAAAGCTTTAAGTCTTGAACCTTCCTTTTCTCTTCTATGAATTTCTAATCTTGTAATTTCCATAACTTTACCTCCTTATGTTGTATTACTAATCTAATTTTAAAGCATATTTTTAATTTTTGCAATATTTTTTTATTATATTTTATAAATATTTAATTTTCACATCACCTGTAATAACATCTCTATAGCAAAAACTTTTTTCTTCACCATCAACCATTACAGTAAATAAATTTGGATATGATTTATATAAAATACCCTCTAACCTATTTACTCTATTACGCATTCCATAAACAGATATTAATACTTTTTTATTTAATTTACTTTTTATTTCTTCTTTTATAATATTAATATTCATAAAATCTCCTTATCTTGGATACCCAACATACATAAGTCCATTACAAATAAGCCCCCCCATACCCTCTTCTTTATATTTAGTTTTTTCGAGTAATTTCTTTAAATCTATTTCTTTATTGCGTTCTGTCAAAGCAACTGTACTAGCAATAATAGCTGGATCCAAAGCATGTATATTTACTCTCTTGGGACTTGAAGCAAAATTTGCTCCAGCTTTAATTAAATCTTCATAATCACTTTGACAAGCCCCAGCAATTATAACCAATTTTTCATGACTTTTTTCATAATTTCTAGCAGCTTTCACAGCTTTAACAAAATATGCTGAATTTTTATAATTCTTTATATCTTTAATATCTCCCTTTTTCTTGTAATAAGCATCATGTCCAGTTATTACCACAATATCAGGTTTAAATTCTTTTAATAGCGTTGGCAACTGTTCATAAACATTTTTTTCATTTATTTTTTTACCCACAGCCATAATGCCATTTCTTTTATAAAACTTTAAACATCTCGCCAAATACTCTTCATCAGAATCAATATGTAAAGCTTTCGCAGGCAAATAAAAAAACTCTCCCCGCTCTAAATTATCATCAAGTAAATCAATATCATCTATGACATCATCAGACACAATATCTTCTTCTTTTCTTAAATCCGTAATATCAGCATCAGCTATAAGTCTTACTTCCACACCCTTTAAATATACAATGCCGTTTTTAATATTTATTACTTTAAAAACCGTATCATTATCATAACTATTTCTAGTTACATAATCTCCCTTTTCTATATTCAAAATATTCATCACCAATAAATTTTATGAAAATTACAAAAAAAAATTCCTATATCAGGAATCATTCACTACACTTTTAAATATTTCAATTAATACTTTTTCATCTAAAGCTTCTGCCCTAACACTTAAATTTAAGTTATACTTTTCTAATACTTTCAATACTTTATCTAAATCATACAATCCACTCAAATTATTTTTTAAATTCTTACGTTTTTGTTTAAATGCTATTTTTAAAAACTGAAAATATTTATTACTATCAATATTTGGTATATCATGTCTTAAAACAAAGCTTATAACACTACTTTCCACTTTAGGTACTGGATTAAATGCAAATCTAGATACGTCACATACTTTATATACATTAAAATAATATCTTAATACTAATGTTATATAACCATAATCTTTGCTTCCACTTTGAGCCATAAATCTATCTGCTACTTCTTTTTGAATCATAATTGTAAATTTTTTAAATTTAATTTTTTGTAAAATAATATGCTCTATTATCGGAGTAGTTATATAATATGGCAAATTCCCAACCAAATATAAATCTTTATACTCTATTTCTTTAATATCATCATTAATATTACTCTTTAAAAAATCTCCATATATTACATGTAAATTACTATCTTCTAAAGAATTTAATACATTCTTTAAATCAGTATCTAGTTCATATGCAATAATTTTACATCCTTTATTTTTTAGTTTGCTTGTTAAAGCCCCTTTACCAGGACCTATTTCTATTATTAGATCATCTTTACATGCTGAAACTTCATCAACAATTTTGTTAATGACATTATTATCAATTAAAAAATTTTGTCCTAACCTTTTTTTTGCTTTCATAAAAAATTCGAGTGGGGTTTATTCCCACCCGCTCCTTAAAACATCATATGTTATTTGACTTCTTCCAATATATTTAGAAGCATATTCTTCACTCGGAGTAAGTAAATCTAATGAATAACCACGAACTCCACGATCTAATACAATTGCAAAACTTTCTCCTTCACCAACTTTATTACTAGAAAATCTAACAATAGAACCACATGGTAAGTTTTTACTTGATGCAACAATATTAACTGTACCATATTCATAGTCATCATAAGTTGTTGTTCCATCTTTAATATTATATTTTGGCATACACCCAAGTGTCCCTCCACACAAAGGACAATTATAAGCATACCCAGTTAAATCTCCAGTATAAGTTGCTATCGGAGTATATTTAATTGTATCTTCAACTTCTATTATTTTCATAGCCATCGTAGTTAAATTAACAGTTTTATTTAAATTATCATTTTCTACCGTAGCTATTTTTATATCAGAACTACTTTTAGCAATTACTAAAACAAATATAATTACTGACATTCTAATAAAATAATTTATAATTCTCATTAATTATCCACCTTTCTGGACAACTTAATTATATCATTATTATGTTAATAAAGCAATTGACAATATTTTACAAAAAAAATTAGAGTTTTGCATCCTAATTTTTTATTTATTAATTATTTTTTTTGAAACAATAACCATTCCTACCACACTTAATAAACTTAAAGAAAAATACAACATTACACTATCTGATGTAGAAGGATTTTCTATGACTTCATTAACATTATCTTCGTATTCAGCTAAAGTATAAACACTAAAATGATTAGTATTAAATTCAGCAAACCCATTTTTTATTGTAACATCATATGATATTTTATTATTATCCTCGTCAAAATAATAAACAATTAATTTTTTACCATTTAACATTTCAGGTATAGGTATTTTTACAACAAATGTTCCTGAATCAAGCTTTTCAACGTGTGCTGCTAAACTATTAGAATATAATTTTATATCATAAGATACAAAGTTTTCTGTTCCAATCATTTCCTTTGTAAATTCGGAAGTAACATCTTTCACTTTAATTATTGTATCTAAAGGCACTGATGAATCATTTGTTTCAACTTCTATATTTGTATTTATATCACTACTTAAATATACAGGCGCTTTTAATTGTTCAGCATTTCCTTTTACAATATAAAACATAAAATGATTATCTCCAAATTGAAAATCATAATAATTTCCATCGGTTTCTATTGGTATATAAGCATCTTCTTCATTAGGTCTTATATCAGCAATTTTACCTCCATATGTAACTTTAACAAAATCATTTTTTAAATAATCATTAATTCTCTTTTGTGCAGCTTTCACATAATCTTCCGGTGTATCCGGAGTATCTTCTGGAATATATAATAATCTCCTTAAATAAATACCTTCGTTTTTTGTGGCATATAAGTATCCATCATAAAATATGCTCATCGGCCCAAATCCAAAACTTATCATATTTTCTGAATCATCTTCTCCAGTAACAAGATCCAAATAAACTTCTATATTAGTTCCATAAAGAAAGTTATTTAAAGAACTATATTTAAATGCTATTTTAGTAGATCCAAAATTATATAAATATTTTGAATAATTATAATGATAATTTATCAAGGATAAATCCGATAAAATATAATATTTAGGAACATCATTCCTATCCCACTCTTCAGGAAGGCCAGTAATATTTTCTACAATTTTATTAATATTTGCATTTTCTTTCGGTGCATCATAAGTTACATTAATAGCATACTTACTTGTCCATCCCTTTTTAGTTACATAATCTTTAAGATTTACATCATAAGATGATTCATAATCACTACTATAAATATTTAAATCACATTTAGAATATGTTTCACTATCACATATTATATCTGCAAAATATCCATAATTCTGTAACACATAATTAACATAATTGTTTAAATTTACCTTTGCTTCTTTTTCACTAGTAGGTTGTTTCATTTTAAATACCGCATTTTTTCCATCTGTAGCTATTATATTAATAATCTCATCATTACTTAATGCAAACACTTTATTTGGCATGAATACAACTAATAATAATAGCCCAACTAACAAAATATTTTTTTTCATTTCTACTCCTTATTATTAATTTAATTATACACTAATTTTTAATCTATATCAATAATCTATATCTTTATATGTGAATTTTAAATTAGTCAGGGGGTCTACTTTAAATTAGTCAGGAGGTCTACTTTAAATTAGTCAGGAGGTCTACTTTAAATTAGTCAGGAGGTCTACTTTAAATTAGTCAAGGGGTCTACTTTAAATTAGTCAGGGGTCTACTTTAAATTAGTCAAGGGGTCTACTTTAAATTAGTCAGGAGGTCTACTTTAAATTAGTCAGGAGGTCTACTTTAAATTAGTCAGGGGGTCTACTTTAAATTAGTCAGGGAGTCTACTTTAAATTAGTCAAAAAAAGATAAAGTTGAAAATTAATCCAACTTTATCTTTTTATACATTTCTGTAATATTTTTATTTGTTTGTTCTGCTAATTCTTCTAATGAAATATTATATAAATCTGCTACAAATTGTGCTATTTCTAAAACATGACCAGGATTGTTTTGTGTACCTCTAAAAGGTACCGGAGTAAGATATGGACTATCAGTTTCCAAAACAATATTTTTAAGTCCAACTTCTTTTATCACATCTTTAATTTTAGCATTTTTAAATGTAATAACACCATTAACACCTAATAAATAACCCATTTTAATATAAATTTTTGCAGTTTCTAAACTACCAGAAAAAGAATGAATTACACCTTTACACTTAAACTTTTTTAAAGAATTAATTGTATCTTCGGTTGCATCTCTTGAATGAACAATCACGGGCATATTATATTTTTCTGCTAAAGCTAATTGAGATTCAAATAATTTAATTTGTTCTTCTTTATTTTCTTTAGTATAGTAATAATCTAAACCAATTTCTCCGATTGCAACAATTTTTTCATTACCTAAATTATCTTCTATAAACTTAATGTCATCTGGCATTACCCCTTCAACATCTTCTGGATGAATACCAATTGCACCATACATATTCGGATATTTTTTAATCAATTCTAATACCTCTTTATTAGTTTCATTATTACTTCCATTATTAATAACATATTTTATATATTTGTTACTTGCATTTTCTAGTATTTCATCTATGTTTGCATAATCAGATTTAAATACATGACAATGTGTATCAACAAAATAATTATTCATTTATCTCAATCCTATTAAATAAGATTTCTGGTTTATTTAAAGTAATTCCACATTCTAAATTACCAAATTCATTTATACTTTCAATGCTTCTTTCCTTTGTATTAAGTTCATCTAATATTTTTTCACTTGTTACATTAATAAATGGCTCAAGAAGTATTGCACAAACTCTAATACTTTCTAAAATATTATATAAAACCGTTTTTAATCTGTCATGTTTTGCATCATCTTTAGCAAGAATCCATGGTGTAGTTTCATCAATATATTTATTACATCTTTTTAATACTTCAAATATTTCTTCTAAAGCTTCATTTACTTTTAAACCATCCATTTTTTCATCAACTTTAGATTTTAAACTTGTAACAGCACTAATTAAGTCAGTATCAATATCTTCATTTACTTTTGGATTTTCTACCACTCCATCAAAGTATTTATGACTCATGCTTATAGTTCTATTAATCAAGTTTCCTAAATTATTTACTAAATCTGTATTTGTTCTATTAATTAAAGCTTCTTCAGAGAAATTACCATCACTACCAAAAGATACCTCTCTTAATGCAAAATATCTAACTGCATCAACACCATAAGCTTCTATATATTCTCGAGGGTCTTTATAATTACCTAATGATTTAGAGATTTTACCACCATTAATAATTAACCATCCATGTCCAAACACTTGGTGAGGTATTTCAATTCCTAAAGCCATTAAAAGTGCAGGCCAAATAATTGCATGGAATCTTGTAATTTCTTTACCAACTAAATGTAAGTCTGCTGGCCAATATTTTTTAAATAATGGGGCATTTTCATCTGGATAACCTAAAGAAGTAATATAGTTTGATAAAGCATCAATCCAAACATAAATCACGTGTTTAGGGTCAAAATCTACAGGAATTCCCCATTTAACTGAAGTTCTTGATACGCATAAATCTTCAAGTCCTGGTTTAATGAAATTATTTACAAGTTCATTTTTTCTTGAAACTGGTAAAATAAATTCAGGATTCTTATCATATAATTCAATTAATTTGTCTTGGTATTTTGATAATCTAAAAAAGTAAGCTTCTTCAGTAACTGTTTTAACTTCACGACCACAATCTGGACATTTTCCATCCACAAGTTGAGTTTCAGTCCAAAATGATTCACACGGAACACAATATAAACCTTCATAAGAACCTTTATAAATATCTCCTTTATCATATAATTTTTTAAATATTGCTTGCACAGCCTTAACATGTGATTCATCAGTTGTTCTAATAAAATAATCATATGAAATATTTAAACTTTTCCATAAATTTTTAGCATTTTCAATTATAACATCAACATATTCTTTTGGTGTTACACCAGCATCTTTAGCCTTTTGTTCAATTTTTGCTCCATGTTCATCAGTTCCTGTTTGGAAAAACACATCATAGCCATTTAATCTTTTATATCTTGCAATAGCATCTGCAATAATTGTTGTATAACAATGTCCAATATGAAAATCCGCACTTGGATAATATATTGGTGTAGTAATATAATATTTTTTATTCATTTTCATTTCCTTCTTTCTTTTTATTTGTACTGCCTAGCCCACCAATTCTTGTTTTATTAACACAATCATCATCTGTTGTTAAAAATTTAACAAATATCCCTTGAGCATAAGCATCTCCCTTATTAATTATATATTCTTTATCTCCATGATTTTGAAGACAAATCCACATATGCCCTTCATTATCAGGATTATTATAATAATCACTTTCAATTATTCCCACTTGATTTGTAAGTCTAACATTATATTTGAAACCCATACTACTTCTTACAACAAGCATTAGCATTTCATCACTTTCAAATGTAGCTTTATAACCAGTTGGTATTTTTAAAATTTCATTTGGTTTTATAACATAATCTTTTATAGCAAAAAAATCATAACCTGCACTACACTTTGTCCCTCTTAAAGGGAGCATATAATCATCATACAAAGTTTTATTATCTCCAAAAACTTTAACAAATTCAGGATAACTTATTTTTTCAAACTTTCTCATATTTACCTCCAAAAAAAAATCACAAACTAAGGACGAGTATAACCCGCGGTACCACCTTAATTCATGATTTATCATGCAACTTAAAATTTATAACGTAATTACCCGATTTTAACTCCAGAGCCATGTTCGTATATCTTCATTTTTTCTTTTCCACCAACCAAGAAATCTCTATGAAACGAATGATACCTACTCTTTCCTTCTTTGTTAAACTAAACATAGTCTATCATATATTAACGATTAATTCAAGTTAAAATATATCAATTTTATCAGCAATTATCTTTGCTAGTAACTTTCCTAAAGAACTATAATCAATTCTTGTCTCACTAATTAAAATAACAAGTCCCAAAGAATCACTTGATGCAATAATTGGAATTACGGTAAAATATCCACTTATATCAATACCTAAATTTATTGTTAACAACTCTTTAGTTATAAACATTTCTCTATTATCAATAAGTTCTAAAAGTTTGTTATTAAGTTTAGAGTTTTCTACAATTTCTTTATTTGATGAGGTAATTACCTTTTCTCTATCAGTTATAACTAAATCAATGTTATAAATATTCTTAATAAGTTCACATAACTTATTACTTAAATCTTCATACTTTCTAACCTCAAAATATTTCTTTAATATAATACTATCTTCACTAGTAAATATCTCTAAAGTTTCTCCATCTCTAATACCTAAATTCTTTCTAATTTCTTTTGGAATAACTATTCTTCCAAGTTCATCTATCTTTCTTGTTACACCAGTTTGTTTCAAAAAAATTCACTCCACTTCATTACTTATTGTGGAGCAAATTATTTTTTTTATGTATTAAAGTATTTTTTCTAACAAAGTAACTATATAAAATATAAAATGTTTAGGTAAATCTTTAGTATACAGTAAAATACTAATTTTCTTATTAACATATTTTATATTAAAAGATCTCGATAAATTCATCGCTTCAATTAAAAGTTTATCTCCTTTAATATTACTTGATATTTCTTCAGGCAAAGTAATTTCAATACTTCTATCCGTTTGAACAACCTGTTTAATATTATATTTCTTTGCAAGTTTTTCAAACCATTCTTCATACATATAAACAAGCATATCATCAGTAACTTTACCGAATCTATCTTCTAGTTCATTTTTTATTTCTAACATTTTTTCATAAGAGTCAATTTCATTAATCTTTTGATGTATTTCAATTTTAATATCTTCATCTGATACATAATTATCACTTATGTGAGTATTAACATTAATTAAAGCTTGTGTATCCGTATCATCTTCTTCCACATTTTCCCCTTGCTGACGTTTGATTTCATCTTCAACCATTTTCATATAAAGCGAAATACCTACGCTATCAACAAATCCAGCTTGTGAAGCTCCAAAAACATCACCTGCTCCACGTAAATTAAGATCTTGCATAGCAATTCTATAACCACTACCAAGTTCAGTAAATTCTTTAATTGTATTAAGTCTTTTTATAGCTATATCATTTAACATTTTATTTTTTTCATACATCAAATAAGCATAAGCAATTTTATCACTTCTACCTACACGACCTCTAATTTGATAAAGTTGACTTAATCCAAAACTATCTGCATCATGAATTATTAATGTATTAACATTTGGTATATCTATGCCACTTTCAATAATAGTTGTACATATTAAAATATCAAATTCATTGTTAATAAATGAAGTCATTATATCATCTAATTCATCTTTTTCCATCTTCCCATGAGCATAAGTAATTCTAGCATCTGGCACAAGTTCATGAATATGATTCATATATTTTTCTATCGTTTCCACTCTATTATAAAGAATAAATACTTGACCATTTCTAGCAAGTTCTTTATATATTGCATCTTTAATTAAAAAATCATCTTCCACAGCAACATAAGTTTGAACTGGATACCTATTAACTGGTGGGGTATCAATTACAGATAAATCACGTAGCCCCGACATAGCCATTTTAAGAGTTCTAGGAATCGGGGTAGCACTTAAAGTTAAGACATTAACATCGCTTTTCATAGTTTTAATTTTTTCTTTGTGAGTAACTCCGAATCTTTGTTCTTCATCTACAACAAGCATACCTAAATTCTTACAAGACACATCATCACTTAATATTCTATGTGTACCAAATAATATATCTATCCTACCTTTTTTCAAATCATCTAAAATACGATGTGTTTCTTTAGCACTTATATGTCGATTTAAAAGTGCTATTTCAATTGGCCAATTTTTAAATCTTTCTTTTGCAACATTATATTGTTGTTTAGAAAGAATCGTCGTGGGGCACAAATAAAGAACTTGTTCATTATTTAGCACAGCTTTAAACATTGCTCTCATCGCTACTTCCGTCTTGCCAAAACCAACATCACCACATAGTAATCTATCCATTGGATTATCTTTTCTTAAATCATTATTAATTTCTATAATACTTTTTTCTTGATCTTTAGTTAACGAATACTTAAACTCACTAGCAAAAACTTCTTCTTCAGGATAATCTTTATAAGGCTTTTTTTTAAGTTCCAATCTCTTTTTGTAAAGAAGAATTAACTCTCTAGAAATATCCTTTACTTTTTCACTTATATATTTCTTTGTTTTTTCCCAATTTGTACTTCCAAGTTTATTAATTTTTGGTTTAATTCCATCTTTACCAGTATATTTATATATTAAATCTATTTTTTCCACCGGAACATAAATTTTATCTGTACCTTCATAATAAATTGTTAAAAAGTCCTTTTGAACTCCACGAACTGTTAGTGTTGTAATTCCTTGATAAATACCAATTCCATGAGCAACATGAACAACATAATCTCCCTTTTCTAATTGATTAAAATCTTTTATTCTCTTTCCAACATGAAAATTATTTTTATATACTCCACGAACACTCTTTACTTCTTCAATATCATTTTCAGAAATAACTACATATTTATCTAATATAAATCCATGAGCAAGTTCCTTCATTACTACATTGGCACTAGGTATTAATTTCAATATTTTTTTCTTTTCTTCTAATCTACTTAAATAAAAATATACTTCTTTTCCTTCTCGAATCCATTTATCATAATCATTTTGTAATTTTTCAAAATTTTCTTTATAATTTATAATACTTTCTGCTTTTAAATTGATCCCACTAGTAGAAAATAAATTTACATAGATTCTATCCTTATCATTAATATCATCCATTGTAAACATTAAATCTTCATTAATATTATTAGACTCTTTATATTCTACAATATCATCATATAAGTGAGTATATGAAGCATCAATCTGTGATTTATCAACATAAACAACCAAAGGTTCATTAGCGTACTCATATAATGAACTTTTATCATTTGAAATCATTTCATCAATAGCTTTAATTTTTAAACTTTTTACTTCATCCATTGACATTTGACTATTTTCATTAAAATATTTAATATTATCTATTTTATTTCCATCAAACTCAATTCTAATCGGATGATCACAATCTATTGGGAACAAATCCACAATAAAACCACGAACAGCATATTCACCAGACATTGTTACTAAAGATTCTCTATGATATCCTAAAGCACTTAATGAAGATACTAATTCATCTCTTTTTATTTCATCGCCAGTATTTAGTTCTAAATAGTTTTTTATACCTTTATTAGGTAAATATTTTAAATATCCCATTAAATTTGTAATAATTACATACTTTTTATTATCTTTTAACTTATCTAATGTTTCTAATCTTTTATATTTAAGTTCAGGACTACTTGCAATAATCATTGATGACAAAAAATCATCCATTGGAAAAAGTAAAGTATTTTCATGAATTATATATAACGAATCATATATTTTATTTGCTTCAAATAAAGAACTAGTAAGCACAATAATATTTCTATCATTTTTTTCACATAATTTTAGAATGTAAAAAATGTTTAACTCACTTGTTAAACCTGATATTTCTGTACCAATTTCATATTTAAAATATTCATCTAAAAATTTCATACTTCCTCTTTATTTAGTATTATAAACATTCATTGTTTTATCTATTCCATCATTTATAAAAGAATCTATTATTTTTACAAACGTAGGCATTAAATTATTTATTATTTCTAACTCTATCTTATTAAATTTTCCTAACACATAGTCAATTACTTGATCCTTATTAACACTTCCAATTCCTACTTTTAACCTAGGAAAATCTTGATTACCTAAACAAGAAATAATAGATTTTATTCCATTATGTCCACCACTAGATGAATGAACCTTTAATTTATAATTACCAACTGCTAAATCTAGATCATCTTGAATAACTAAAATATCACTTGCTAAAATATCAAAGTATCTTACAAATTCTCCGACAGCATTCCCAGAGTTATTCATAAATGTCAAAGGTTTAACAAATAAAACTTTCTCCCCATTAATGTTTTTTTCAACATACATTGCATTAAATTTATTACCCCATTTTTCATTTTTCAAATAATTATCCAAAACCATAAATCCAATATTATGTCTTGTATTTTCATATTGTTTACCTGGATTACCCAATCCCACAATTAATTTCATTTAGAACTACTCCCTTCAAAAATATGTTGATAAGTGCTTACGTTATCAACACATACCATTTTTCTTAATTTAACACCTAACTTGCTATTTTTAACACATTTTACTATTACCGTATTAGCAACTTCACCTTTTTTCGTCGATATAAATTGTATTTCCTTAACATTAACTCTATTTTTATTAGCATACAAAATTATTTCATCTAATCTTTCTACTCGATGAATTAGATAAAATACCCCATTATCTTTTAAATATTTAGCCACAATGCTAAAAATTGTTTCAAGATCTATGGAAACTTCATGCCTTGCAAGTGTTAAGTAATCATTTCTATTTCTAAATCCACCTTCTTTTGTTTTAAAATATGGTGGATTACATGTTATTATATCAAAATAATTTTTATCATAATAATTATTTATATTTTTTATATCATCATTAACAATTTTTATATTGTTAATTCTATTAATCTTAACTGATTCTATAGCTAATTTACTAATTTCTTCTTGTATTTCAAAACCTACAATTTGAGCATTAGTTTTCAAACTTAATACCAAAGGAACCGGAGCATTTCCAGTACACATATCTAATATATTTTTATCTTTTTTCTTAATGACAACATATTCAGAAAGCAAAATAGAATCCAATGAAAATTTAAAACCATCTTTCATTTGCATAATATATCTATTTGGATAATCAAATAAATCATTCTTCACTTTTGAAGTCATAATCAACTTTTTCTCCATTAATCATTATTTTACCTCGTTGATTAATTATATCAACACTTACAACTTGTGCCTCACCAGCCTGAGTATCAATCTTATCCCCGACTTTCGGCATTTTTTTAGCAGCTTCAATATAAGCTTCATCTTCATATGCAAGACAACACAAAAGTCTTCCACATGCTCCATTTATTTTAGAAGGATTTAAAGCTAAATTTTGATTTTTTGCCATATTCATACTAATAGTGTCTATCTTTTTTAAGAACCTCAAACAACAAAGTTCTCCACCACAAACACCAATTCCACCAACTTCTTTAGCTTTATCTCTAGCTCCAATTTGTCTTAATTCAATTCTTGTATGATAAATACTAGCTAGTTTTTTAGCTAATTCTCTAAAATCAATTCTTCCATCAGCAGTGAAATTAAATAATAATTGGCTTCGATCTAAATTAAATTGAGCATTAACAATATTCATATCTAGCTCAAGTTCTTTTGCAAACGTAATACATTTTTTTAACGCTCTATCAGCATCTTTTAAGTTTTCTAAATACTTTTCATATTCTTCTGCAGTTGCTAATCTAATAATTTCATCTGTTATTTCTTCTTTATAATCATCTAAAACTTGTACAACTTTAACTAATTGTTGCCCTCTTTCAGTTTCAACTATAACTAAAGAATCTACTTCATAATCGTCTTCCGATTTATAATAAAACCTTTTATCAATACCATTAAATATTACACCATATATTTTATTCACAATAATCACCTAATTCTATAACAAACTTATCTAACAATAATTCTATATTTACATTACTATCTATATCTTCAATAAATTGGATAATTAAATTAATTCTTTTTAAAATATCATTTTTTGTTAACTCACTTAATTTATCAATTTTTAAAAAATCAAAATCATTTTCTAATCCCATTACTTTTTTTAATAGCTCTTCATAAATTATAAGCATTATCTTAAATATTAACTTAATATTATCTCGTTCTTTAAACTTACATAAAATAACATCTCTATTATATAATATTCCCTTACTTTTTTCTACTTCTAATCCATAAATATAATCTATTGCTACTAAATACTTATCATTGTACTCATTTTTTATTGAGTTTATATTAAGCTCATCACTATCATAAATAAATTTTATTATTTCACATCTACTTCTTATAGTTGATATTACATTATTAGCATTATCTGTAATAAAAAATCCCAAGATATTTGGTTCAGGCTCTTCTAAAAACTTTAACATTGTATTAGCAGATGCCCCATTTAACTTTTCTGCATTTTTTATTACATATATATTTTCTTTTGTATAAACAGGTACTGTACTAAATTTCTTTTTTAATTCAATAATTTGATCTTTTTTTATGTTCATTCCATCCGGAGATATTATTATTAAAGATGGTAAATAATTTTGATTAATTAAATTACATATATTACACTTATTACAGTCTTCTTTAAATTCATTTTGACAAAATATTTGCTTTATTACAACAAGTAAATCTGATAAGCATTTTTCAATATTATTTGTTTCAATTAAATAAGCATGAGCCATTTTATTCTCATGATAATATTTAACTAAATTTTTTATTTCTTTTACTTCCACTTTTCCTCCTACAACAAAACAAAATATATTGCTACCAATGCTAAAAGACCACTCATTCCAAGAGATGCTACTACACTTACTGTTACTACATTTATTGGAATAAATACTTTAAGTCCAGATGCTAATAAATTAAAAGCATACACTAAACATATAGCTAATACAATTTTTTTAATTACTACAAAAATTACTTTTTTCATAAGTCTCTCCATTAAACTATATGAAAAAAAGAATAATTAATCACTAATTTTTTTTCTATCTTCCAATGCTTTATCTAGTGTAATTATATCTAAATAATCTATTTCAGCTCCCATTGGTAACCCATAAGATAATCTAGAAATCAATACGTTTTTCTTTTCAAATATTTTCTTAATATATAAAGTAGTTGTTTCGCCTTCAATTGTTGATTTTAAAGCTAGTATTAACTCGGGATTTTCTACTTCTTCTACTCTTTTTATTAAACTTGATAAATTAATATTTTCAGGTCCTATATTTTCAGCAGGATTTATTAAACCATTTAAAACATGATAAACACCATGGTAATTACCAGCTTTTTCAAAAGAAAAAACACTTTTATAATCTTCAATTACACAAATTAAATTCTTTTGTCTACTTGGATCACTACAAACATTACAAATATCTGACTCTGTTAAATGTCCACAAATACTACACTTATGAATTTTTTTTATATCTAACAATGCTTCTGAAAAAGAATCAATATCTTTTTCTTTAAAATTCAATGTTGCTAATGCTAATCTTTCTGCATTTTTCTCTCCAATACCTGGTAATTTTTTATAATAATTTATTAGTTTTTCTAATGATTCAGGATATATCATTTTTAAAATAATCCACTCATTGAAGCATAATTACCAAGTTTACTTTCAGTTTCTTTATCAATTTTTGAAAAAGCATCCTTAATTGCTATCATAATCATATCTTCAAGCATTTCTTTATCATCAGCATCAATAACACCATCTTTTAAGATTTTAAAAGATTTTATTTCTCTTTTCCCATTAAATACTATTTCTACCCATTCTGATTTACCACTAAAATCAGTATTGTCAATTTCTTCTTTTTTCTTTGTTATTTCTCTTTGCATTCTTTGTGCTTGTTGCATTATTTGTTGCATATTCATAAATTAATTCCTCCATTCATTATTCAATTTCAATTTTTTCTATATCAAATATATCCGCAACATCAGATATATCTAATTCATTTTTATCTTCTACTTTTTTATTTTCTGGTATAAGCTCATATTTATAGCCATTTCTTAAATTTTTAATATATTTTCCTTTTTCTTCATTCCACTTTCTTTCATCTATAAAAACAAATTTATAATACATTTTATTTAATTCACTAAACATATTTTCTAATTTTTCTATAGAATCATTCAATTCTTCATCTTTATGTGGAATTGTAACTTCAACAATTGCATAATTATCAGAAGCGGCCACGATCAATGTATCACTTACTAACCCTTTTATAATAGCATCTTCTGTCTCACTAACAAAATTATTCCATTTTTCCTTTACTTCATTTAAATAATTTTTAGTGGCATTTACAAAACAATTATTTATTCTAATATCCACCATTTGCATAACATCATTTTTTATTAATTTTTTTTCATTTTTTACTTCAGTTTTTCTTGGAACTTCAGCCAAATTTTCGACGTTACTTTTTATATTTTTTTCTGATTTATTTATCTCTATTTTTGCATTTTTTGTATAACTTAAAAAAATCATTTTTATTATTAAATAAGGGTTAACACTTATATTAATTTTCATTAAAATATCATTTAATTCTATAACAATATTTTTACAATCATCAAAACTTAATCTAGATTGATCAGGATCTTCTAATAATTTAATACTATATTCACTTAAACTTAATATTAATTTTTTTACAAATACTTTATAACTTAAATTAGCACTTTCTAACTCATTAAATATTTTATTTATATTTTCTATTTCATTATCATTCAAATTCTCTATTAAATCTGATATTTTTTTGTTTGAAATACTTCCAACTTCATTAGAAACTAACGTACTTGTAATAACTTCATCACTTTTTGATAATTGATCCAAAATACTAAGGGCATCGCGAAGTCCTCCATCAGCCAAAACTGATATTTCTTTTAACCCATCTTCTTCATATTTAATATTTTCTTTATCGCAAATATATTTTAATCTATCAATGATATCATGTTCATTAATTCTATGAAATTCAAATCTTTGACATCTAGATACAATAGTTATTGGAACACTTTCTAAATTTGTCGTAGCAAGTATGAATATAACATGTTCCGGTGGCTCTTCCAAAGTTAATAATAAAGCATTAAAAGCACTTTGACTTAACATATGAACTTCATCTATAATATATACTTTATATTTTAAACTTGTTGGCATTATTTTAACGTTATTTATTAGTTCTCTAATTTCATCTACTCCATTATTTGAAGCTGCATCAATTTCAATTATATCTGGATTTCCATTAAAAGATAGACAGTTTTCGCATTCTTCACAAGCTGTTCCATTTTTGGGATTTAAACAATTAATAGATTTTGCAAGAATTCTTGCCGTAGATGTTTTTCCTGTCCCCCTTGGACCAGAAAATAAATATGCATGAGCTATTTTGTTTTCTTTAATAGAATTTTTCAATATTTCTACAACATGTTTTTGACCAATTAATGTATCAAATCCATCAGGTCGATATTTTCTATATAAAACTTTGTAATTCATTAGAAACCTCCCTATACATTATACCATAAATACTTCTACTTTTCTCTCATTTTTTTAAAAAAATCACTTAATTTTTTAGCATACATTTCTTTTATTTCTAAATTATCTATTTCTTTTATTTCAGTTTTATAAAATTCTTTCTTATAACTAGGTTTATCCAATAAATAATAAACAGTTTTAAGTCTACTTTGTTTGATTATTTCCATACACATTGAACAAGGCTTTAATGTTACATACAAATCACAATCACTTAAATTCCAATTATTAATTATTTTTTGAGCTTGCAAAATTGCATTAATTTCAGCATGGCCCAATATATTTTGATCTTTTTGACGGGTATTAACCCCTTCTGCAATTATGTTATCATTTTTTACTATAATAGCTCCAATCGGAACATCATCTGTTTCTAATGATTTACTAGCTAATTCTATTAATTTTTCTAAATAATTGTTATTCATAATTTCCTCCAAAAAAAAGTGCACACAAACATAGGCTGATGTGGCTGCTATTTTCCAATCCTGACCAATTTACAGCATATTTGTTGCACGTTTACATCTTACCAAATAATATAATAACTGTCAAGATTATTTGTTAATAACTCATTTTTAAATTTAGCAAAGTAACCTAAAATCTCAATAAATATCACCAAAAACACATAAAACGACAAAAATATTATGTTAACTAATTATTTCCCGGGAAATAATTTTAATAAAAATCAAATATTAAATTATATTAATTTTTTCTATTAACAAAATCTTCATAAATCCCTTATTTAACCTTACAAAAACCAAAATATAATTTTTAAATATTTCCTATTTTTTTAAATACTCATAAAAATATTATGTCAACCAAACATTTCCCAAGATAGCTTTTATCTATTTCAAACATTTGTTTGGCACTTTATTATACTAGCTTCTATAAATATAATGTTCCACGTGAAACATATACTTATAAATTTCATATTAACAAACTTAATAAAATTGACTTCATTTTATAAACAATTTATTAACAATGTTTCACGTGGAACATAGCTATTAGATAACAATATAATTTATTTGCGTGATCTATTTAAAATTAATAAACTTTTTATCAACATGATGTTTCACGTGAAACATCACTTAATTTACCTATAAAATTGTAATAAAGGAGTATTAGTTTATTATAATATGCTAGTAATTAACAAATTATTAACACTATGTTTCACGTGGAACATAGTAAATATAAATAAAAATAGACAAATCCAAATTATTTAAAGATAAAATCTATTACTTTTAAAAACAAACTATAAACATTATGTTCCACGTGAAACGTATATGAAGCAAAATTATAATCAATCATATTAAAAAAATCCAATTAATTAATATCAACTACTTATCAACAATGTTTCACGTGAAACATTTCAAAATAATAATCAATAATAATTAATAATTATCAAAAAACATACAATTATTAATATAAAATAACAAATTATCAACATGATGTTTCACGTGAAACATCATATCCATCATTGTTATTAATAATAATCAAAAAAATAAATAAATTAAAAATTATAAATATTTCACAAGTTATCAACACTATGTTTCACGTGAAACATATAAATTATTTTTAAATTAAAAAAATTTAATTAATTATAAAATTATTTTATAATAACTAAAATATAAAAATTACAAAATTATTACTAACATTATGTTCCACGTGAAACAATAAATATATAATTCTATATAATATACTTACAATAATATTTATTAGTGATTATAAATATTATCAAAAAATTAAATTTATTAAGTATACACATTGTATATACTATAAATTCAAAAATAAAAAGACTTATTCAGTCTCATTATTTTGTATACTATCCGCTGTTTCCATATTTTCATTAGCAACATTTTCACTTTGTTCAGTAGTATTTTCAGGTTCATTTTCTTCTTTATCTACTAAACTTATCGTAGAAACCTTTTGATTATCTTTTAAATTAATAAGTCTTAATCCTTGAGTTACACGACCTAATAATGATATTTGATCAAGTGGCATTCTCATGGTCATACCTGAATTAGTCATTAAAACAAGTTCTTTATTTTCATAAACTATTTTAACACTAACAAGATTTCCGTTCTTTTCCGTAATATTCATAGCTTTAACGCCTTTAGAACCTCTTCTTGTTTGACGATATTCACTTACCTTTGTTTGTTTACCAAAACCTTTTTCAGTAACAAGCAATATAGTATCATCCTCTTTAACAATTTCAGAACAAATACACTTACTTCCATCTAATGAAATACCACGAACACCTGAAGCTGTACGTCCCATTACTCTGATTTCTTCTTCATTAAACTTAACCATTCTTCCATTATCACTACCTAAAAGAACTAAATCATTACCAGTTGTTTTTTTAACATCAATCAATTTATCATTATCTCTTAATGAGATACAAATCTTACCACTATTTCTAATATTAGCAAATTCACTAATTAATGTTTTCTTAACAACTCCGCCTTCAGTAGCAAATAATAAGTATTTACATTCTTCTTCACGATTTATTTGGATAACAGCATTAACTCTTTCATCTTTTTCTACTTGAAGTAAGTTAACAATTGGAATTCCTTTTGATTGACGTGAGAATTCAGGAATTTCATAACCTTTTAATCTATAGACTTTACCTTTATCAGTAAAGAATAAAATATAATCATGTGTTGATAAGTTAATCATGTGTTCAACAAAGTCTTCATCATTCGTAGTCATTCCCTTGATTCCAACGCCACCACGATTTTGTGACTTAAATGTATCAGATGTAGTTCTCTTAATATAACCTTTGTTAGTAAGTACTACCAAGATATTTTCTTCTGGAATTAATGATTCATCTTCAATATAATCAACCGCAGTCATATCAATTTTTGTACGTCTTTCATCACCATATTTATTCTTAATCTCAGTCATTTCGTCTTTAATAATACCTAATACCTTATTATTATCCGCTAAAATGCCACGTAAGCGTTCTATTTCAATTCTTAAAGCATTTAATTCTTCTTCAATCTTTTCACGTTCTAGACCCGTTAAACGACGTAATTTCATTTCTAGAATATTATCAGTTTGAGCTTCAGTTAATCCAAAACGTTCCATTAATTTAGCTTTTGCTTCACCATCAGCTTTAGATTCTTTAATAATCTTAATAACTTCATCTAAATTATCAAATACAATTTGGTAACCTTCTAAGATATGTACTCTCTTTTCAGCTTTATCTAATTCAAATTGAGTTCTTCTAATAATAACTTCTTGTTGATAATCTACATATTTACTAATAATATCTTTTAAACCTAAAGTTCTAGGTGTTTGTTTATCAAGCATTAAGAAGATAATACCAAAAGTTGTTTGAAAAGCCGTATGTTTATATAAATTATTTAATACTACTTGAGGATTAGCATCTTTTTTAAGTGTTATAGTAATCTTAATACCATCTTTTAAATCAGTATGATAATCAGTAATACCTTCAAGTATTTTATTATGTACTAAATCCGCAACTTTTTGTTTTAAATCTAGAGTATTAACTCCATAAGGTACTTCTTCAATAACAATGTAATGTCTACCATTCTTTTCTTCAATTGTTGCTTTACTTCTAATAGTTATTGATCCTCTACCAGTTTCATAAGCTTTCTTTATCCCAGAATTACCTAGAATAATACCACCAGTTGGAAAATCTGGACCCTTAATATGTTGCATTAATTCTTCTGTCGTAATTTCAGGATTATCTATATAAGCAATACATCCATCAATAACTTCACCTAAATTATGTGGAGGAATATTTGTTGCCATACCTACAGCAATCCCCATTGTTCCATTAACTAAAATATTTGGAAATCTTGAAGGTAAAACTTCAGGTTCTTCAGTTGATTCATCATAATTTGGTACAAAATTAACCGTATTTTTGTTGATATCTCTTAAAAGTTCCATTGATATCTTTGCTAACTTACTTTCAGTATAACGATAAGCAGCTGCTCTAGGATATTCAATATTACCAAAGTTACCGTGTCCATCAACAAGTAAATAACGATAATTAAAGTCTTGTGCCATTCTTACCATAGCATCATATATTGATGAGTCTCCATGTGGATGATATTTCCCCATAACATCCCCAACTATCGTCGCACTCTTACGATGCTTTTTATCTGGTGTTAAACCATTTTCCAACATATCATAAATAATTCTTCTATGAACTGGCTTTAAACCATCCCTTAAATCTGGTAAAGCTCTGGAAATAATAACGCTCATTGAATATTCAATAAAAGATGATTCAATTTCACTTACAATATTATTTTCTTGTAATCTATCTCTACTATGATCCATATTAACCTCCTAAAAATCCAAATTCTTTGCATAAGTTGCATTTTCTTCAATAAACTTACGTCTAGGTTCAACTTCTTCACCCATTAATTTACTAAATGCTGCATCAGCACTAATAGCATCATCAACAGTTATTTTACGAAGAATTCTATGATCTATATCCATAGTGGTTTCATTTAATTCTTCAGCATCCATTTCCCCTAAACCTTTCATTCTTGCTATATCATATCTAACATTTTTTTCATTTAATGTTTTGATATATTCATCTCTTTCATCATCATTTAAAACATATTTAATAGTTTGTCCATGTTTAATACAATATAAAGGTGGTTGAGCAGCATAAACATAACCTGCTTCTACAATTGGTTTAAAGAAACGATAAAATAATGTTAAAAGAAGTACTCTAATATGAGAACCATCGACATCGGCATCACTCATGATAATAACTTTATGATATCTCATTTTACTTAAATCAAATTCTTGTCCAATTCCAGTACCAAAAGCCGTAATAATTGTTTTAATCTCATCATTACTTAAAGCTCTATCAAGTCTTGCTTTTTCAACATTTAATACTTTACCTTTCAAAGGAAGTATAGCTTGTGTCATACTATTTCTTCCCTTAATTGCAGAACCACCTGCACTATCCCCTTCGACTAAAAATATTTCACAAACACTTGGATCTTTTTCCTTACAATCAACTAGTTTTCCACCAAAGTTAACTATATCTAAATCACTTTTTCTTCTTGTTGCTTCTCTTGCTTTTTTAGCTGCAATTCTACCACGTGAAGCACTAATACATTTTTCCACAATAGTTCTAGCTTCATTAGGATTTTCCATTAAAAATCTTTCGAAACCTTGTGAAAATACATCACTTGCTATTTTTCTAACTTCACTATTACCTAACTTAGTCTTAGTTTGTCCTTCAAATTGAGGATCTGGATGCTTACAAGAAATAATCATTGTTAAACCTTCGCGACAATCTTCCCCAATTAAAGCAGCATCATTTTCTTTTAAAATCTTTGCATTTTTAGCATAACTATTGATAACTTTAGTTAAGGCAGCTTTAACTCCATCTTCATGAGTACCGCCCTCATAAGTATTAATATTATTAGTAAATGAATAAATACTTGGTGAATAAGTTTCATTATATTGACAAGCAACTTCAACTTCAATACCATTTTCAGAACCATCCATATAAATTATATCATCATGAATCGGAGTCTTACTCTTATTAAGCATTTCAACGTATTCAATAATCCCTCCATTATAAAGGAAAGTATCATGTTTTTCTACTGTTTCTCTTAAATCATATAAATTAATTCTTAATCCCTTATTTAAAAATGCAATTTCTTGTAATCTTTTATATAAAGTATCATAGTTATATACAGTTGTTTCCGTAAATATTTCTTCATCAGGTTTAAATCTAACCGTACTACCTGTTCTTTCAATATCACAAGTATCAATAATTTTTAATGGTTCAACTGGATGTCCACCATTTTCAAATCTTTGATAGTATACATTCCCATCACGATAAATCTTAACTTCAAGCCATTTAGACAAAGCATTAACAACACTAGCCCCAACACCATGAAGTCCCCCAGAAACTTTATAACCTTCACCACCAAATTTACCACCAGCATGAAGTACAGTAAATATTGTTTCAACTGTTGATAACCCAGTTTTAGCATTAATACCTGTTGGTATACCTCTACCATCATCTCTTATTTCAATAATATCGCCTTTATTAATCATAACCTCAATATCATCACAAAAACCAGCTAAAGCTTCATCAACTGCATTATCCACAATTTCCCAAACTAAATGATGTAAACCTCGCTCACCAGTTGATCCTATATACATACCAGGTCTTTTTCTAACTGCTTCAAGTCCTTCCAAAACCTGTATATCACTATCAGTATAATGTGTTTCTTTCATTTTTTACTCCTCCTCTAATATACCATTAATTACTTTAAATTTTTTAGCATCATTGATTACTTTTTTACTAACATTTTTAATATCCGTAGTTGTAATAAATGTCTGAATATCTCTATCAAGCATCCCCAACAAATTAGTAATCTTTTCCTTATCTAACTCACTAAACAAATCATCTAAAATAAGTATTGGATAGTAACCCTTTATATCATTAATAACATTAATTTCCGCTAACTTAAAGGAAATAATAGCATTCTTTCTTTGCCCTTCACTTCCCCATTCTTTTAAATTATTATTATCTAAAACAAATACAATATCATCATGATGAATTCCCTCTAAAGTCTTACCAATCCCAAGTTCTTTTTGATAATTTTCTTGATATCTTTTAAACAAAGCATCTTCATCTTTATTTTTAAATGTTGATACATATCTTATTTTTAAAGTTCCACTACCAAATATTTTCTCATAATTACTTGTAATATACTTATTTATATTTTCTATAAAATTTTCTCTATACTTACAAATACTTTTCCCATATTCAATCAACTTTTTAGTAAGAATATCCAAATATGTACTAGTATAATTACCATTAACATACATACCTCTTAAGTAAAAATTACGCTGTTTTAAAATTTTCTGATAATTAGCCAAAATAATTAAATACTCTTTATATATTTGACTTATTTCAATATTAAGCATTTTTCTTCTTTCACAAGGAGCATCATCTATTAATCTCGTATCACTCGGATTAAACAAAATAACATTTATTCTTGATACATAATCACTTATTTTATCTTGTTTTTCCCCATTAATTGTAACTATTTTCCCTTCATTACTAATTTCTACTCCAAACTCATTTTCATCATTTTTTTTAAAAACATTTCCCTTAATTTTACTTTTAATTTTTCCTTTCTTAATCAATACTTTTTCATTATTTATTCTAAATGATTTAGTTAGTGCAAGCATATATATAGCTTCAATTATGTTAGTTTTACCACTTCCATTTAACCCATATATAATGTTTAAATTTCCAAATGAGATATTTAATGATTCATAATTTCTAAAATTCATTAGTGATAAACTATCTAATTTCATTAAATAACCCCCTCTGTTGCCCTATAATAAAAATTTAAGGCATTTTGGTATACCTATACACATAATAATTATACCATAAAAAATGCCCTAATAAAAGAAAAATTTACAAAAATTTACCCTCTTGTTAAATAAACTAACCACAATCTACTAGATTTTAATAATTGATTATTAAATATCGTAGAACTTACATTAAAAAACTTCTTTAATTCGTTTTTAAATACCACATTTATACCACTATCCATCTTTTCAAAACTTTTTACATTATTAAAATTAATCCAAGTATAATTCTTTTGATCTTTAATGGGAAAGAATATAATATTATTTTTTTCACTAATCATAATTGGTAATTTATAACTTCCACCTAAAATACTTTTACTACCCTTTATCCTTCCTTTTAAAGAACTTCCATAATATATACAACTCATATTTAAAATTGAATTAATTAAATTACCCGCAAAATTATAATCAGTATCAATTTCTTTAACTACTGTTTCATAGCCATTAAACTCTATAAAAAGGGTATTATTACTAATTCTAAACATAATATCCTCCTTTCTTAATGGGCTATAATATCACAAAGTTTTTAAAAAATTTGTCGAAAAAAAAGAACAAAGTTCAATTTGTTCAATTTTTCTTAAAATTAGTATGTTTTTATAGGTAAAATCAACTCTGTTAATGTTTCATCTACCACTGGTTTTATTAATATTGGTTTATCATCTGTATTAAGAAGTAACAAGATATTTTCTTCCTTTATAACCTTTAAGGCATCCATCATAAACTTACTAGAAAAAGATATTTCAATTTTTTCTTTATTATTACAATCAATATGTAATTTTTCTTCAGCATTTCCTAATTCATTACTCGTTGATGTAATAACCATATCCTTATCTTGAATGTGCATTTTTATAATATTCTTATCTTTATTTTGAGCAAGCAATGAAGCTCTATCAACAGCATCATAAAATTCTTTCATATTTAAATTAATCATATAAGCAAAATCATTTGGTATAAAATGACTAGTTTCTGGATATGTTCCACTTAACAAATTACTTTGAATAAAGATATTTTTATATACAAATAATATTTTATTAGTAAATACATATATTTCAACTATTTCATCATCTACAAGTATTTTTTCAAGTTCTGTAATACTTCTACCAGGTATAACAATATTAACTTGTTTTCCACATGGTGTATCTAATTTAATATTTTTCTTTGATAATCTATAAGAATCTGTACAAATACATTCTAAAATATCTCCATTTATTTTAAAGTTAATACCTGTAAGAAGTGGTCTTACTTCTTGAGTTGACAACGCATATGAAGTTTGATTTATAAGTTCTCTTAACTTTTCAGAAGATACATTAATTACATCTCCACTTTTATCTAACCCAATATTTGGATAATCACTTGGATTATAACAATTTAATCTATATTGATTATTAGGTGTACTAATTTTTATTTTTAAATTATCTTCAACTTCAAAATCAATTACATCACTAGGCATTTTTCTAATCATATCAACAAAGTATTTACTTTGAATAATAACTCTTCCTTTTCCTTCAAGCATTTTAATATTTTCATGAGGAATTAATACTTTAATTGTTAATTCTGAATCACTTGCAAGTAATTCCATACCATTTTCATTTACATCAAAAACAATACCATTTAATACTGGAATAGTTGTTCTTTGACTTAAAGCTTTAGTAACATTATTTAATGCTTCTAAAATAACATTTTTTTCAATTGTCCATTTCATTTTTTATTCCTTCTTTCTTTTAAGTTTATATTATTATATTTATTAATAGCGTTAATAACGTGGATAACTTTTAAAATACCTTATTTTTTCTTCTAAAATATATCAAATTTATACCCAACTTATCAACATTATTGTAACTTTGATTTTATTTCTTTTAGCATGTTATTTAAATTTGGATTTGTTTCTAACTCTTCTTTTATCTTATCACATGCTGTAGATACTGTAGAATGATCTCTACCCCCGAATTCTAACCCTATTTTCTGTAAATTTTCATCTGTTTCAACCCTACATAAGTACATTGCTATATGCCTTGGTTTAACTACTGTATTAGTTCTTCGCTTACTTTTTAAATCATCAACCGATATTTTAAAGTATTCCGCCACAGCATTTTGAATTGAGCCAATCGAATTGTTGATAAATATGTTAGTATTAACATAATCATTAAGAGCTTCATTAGCAAAATCCAAAGTAATTTTATCAGGAACCATCATTGCCGTGTAAGCTAGCAACCTGTTTATAGTTCCTTCGATGTGCCTAACATCATTAACACACGAATTTGCAATATATTCTATTACATCATCATTTAATTTATCTTCAATACTAGTATTTTTTACCTTCGACCTTATTATATCACATCGAAGATTAAAATCTGGTGGATAAATATCTACGGGTAATCCCCACATAAATCTACTTCTTAATCTTTCTTCTATTTTTTTTAGGTCATCTGGACTCTTATCACTACTTATAATAATTTGTTTATTGGCTTGATGAAGTGCATTAAATGTATGAAAGAACTCTTGTTGGGTTTTTTCTGCTTCTACTAAAAACTGTATATCATCAATTATTAACACATCAACATTTCGATATTTATCTTTAAAATCATTAGCATATCCCATCTTATTACTACTTGTGGCAATACCAGTAAATTCATCTCTAAACTCATTACTTGTTGTATATAATACTTTAAGTTTAGAATGATCCTTAATATAATTACCAATTGCTTGCATTAAATGGGTTTTCCCTATTCCACTACGTCCATAAATAAATAATGGATTATGTATTGTTCCAGGTGCTTCTGCAACAGCTCTAGCAGCAACGAATGCTAATCTATTTGAATTTCCTACAACATAATTATCAAAAGTAAATTTAGGATTTAAATTTGTAGTCCATTCTATTTCTTTTTCCATTACTTCTTCTGGTACAACTGGTTGAATAAAGTTTTCTACTTCATCTTCAGTAATAAATTTAAATGTATAATTAATCCCAGTCATTGCAAAAAAGGCATTATCTATAATATCTTTATAGGTTTCACCGAGCATTTGTTTATGTACTTCCATTGGTACTTTTATTGTTACTACATTGTTGACAATCGACAAGAGTTCTAATTTTGAAAACCATATTGTATATGCTGTTTCACTTACTTGTGTCTGAATGTCATTTAAAAAACGTAAAAAAAGCTCATCAGTTTTCAAAACCTCACCCCGCTAACTAAATTTCCTAACTAAAATTTTACTCTATTTTCCCAAAAAAAAAAAGACTAAATTTGCAATTTTGATAACTTTTTTTTAATCCCCAAAATTATCAACACAAAAAAAGCCATATTTATGCCTATTTAAACAAGTTATCAACACTATCAACAAAAAATTATACACTTAATACTTATCCCCAAACTATTCACAAACCCAATTTTGATAAAATGTTGTTAATTATGTGGATTATTTTTAATACTTATCCACAAATTATCCACAATCCACAAAAATGGCTAGTTATTAACAAAAAAGTATGATATAATAATAAAGATGTAAAATGGAGAAAATAGCAGTTTTAAATGATATTCATGGTAATTTATTTTTACTTAATAAAGCTTTAGATTATTTAAAGGATAAAAACATATCCAAATTTTTAATCTGTGGTGATTTTTTGACGGATGGTCCAGACGATAACAAAATAATAGATACACTAAAAAGTCTAGATTCAGAAATAATCTTAGGTAATAGAGAAGAATCATTATTAAAACTTTCATCATCTAGTAATGAAATAACCGAAAAATTTTATTCATTTTATTATACTTATCAAAATTTACCGAAAGAAAATTTAGAATTTTTAAACAACTTACCAACATCAAAAATTATTGAAATAGCTAATAAAAGAATATGTCTATCTCATGGAAGTCCATATAAAAGTAGGGATATAATAACTAAAACATCGTATGAAAAATTTGATAAATTGATTGATAATTACGATGCAGATATTTATCTATTTGCTCACACTCACAGATGTTTTGAAGCAAATTACAAAAATAGGTTATTTGTAAACTCCGGAGCAGTAAATTTATTCGTGGGTAAAGGAAAAGTTTCTACGTTTGGAATAATTTCCATTTCTGATGAATTAATAATATATGATCAAATTATTTTAGAATATGATTATAATGAAGTAAAAGACTATTATATAAAAAGTAATTATTATAAAGAAAATCCTGAATGGGTAAACATAATACTATATATGTTAAAAGATGGAATAGAGTATAACACTAAATTTTCTAAAATGTATGACTACAATAAAAGTCTTAAAACGAATTATTATAAATTTACATTTATACATTTATATATAACCTTCCTAAAATAGTGGCATAATTATAAAAATTATGATAAAATATCTATTAATTTGAAGGGAAGTTTTGGTATGGCAAATATTTTAGAAAGAAAAGAAGAATTAAAACAAATATTATTAGCAAATAAAAATAATTTTACAACTGAATTATTCGATTATTTAAATTCACTTATAGAACTTGAATTTGCAGTTACAAAAGATTATATAAGTATAAAAGAAAGAGAATCACTTATAGAAAATGATCTTTATTATCAAATAGCTCTATACAATATATACCATATTATAGATAGATTATTAACAAATTTAAACACTACAAAATTTATTAGTTTTGATGAATTTTCAAATAATGATTCATATGAGATGCAAGGATTAGTAAAACCACCATGTAGTGATGAATACATATTGTGTAGATTAATTAGAATTTTATACAATTTTAATGAATATAAAAATATTTCTATTATAAATGACATTTATCTATCATGCGATGGTAATGTTTCACAAAAAATAAAAGATGAATTTTTAGAAAAAAGTGCTATGTCTCATAAATTACATACATTATTACTTCAAGAACTTTCTTTAGAAAAAATTCCATTTGAAAGTATGAGTCCAGTAACAAATACAAAAGAAATAAATAGAAATTTAAGAATTATTAGAAAAGAACAAAAACTAGTAAGAACTATGCCAGGAATAACCTTTACTCATCAACTTCATCAAGATTATTATTTAAAAAACAAATAATTTGACACATAACAATAATCAAAACACGATTTTTCTTGACTTATTCCCATCTTTAATATTATAATAATAACGCTATTAAAGAAAAGGAGAAATTGTATTATGAAAAGAACATATCAACCAAATAAAAGAAAAGCAGCTAAAAAACATGGATTTTTTGCTCGTAAAGAAACTGATATATTAAAGAATCGTCGTAGAAAAGGACGTAAAGTTTTATGTAAATAAAAACCACTTTAACGTGGTTTTTTTTAGAAAAAATCATTATGAAAAGATATGAAATGGTAAAATCTCATGAAGAATTTAATGAGATTATAAATAAAGGTACAAAAATAAAAGGAAAATACGTATTTATATTTTCAAAAGAAAAAGAATATCCAAAACCTAACTTTGGTATAGCTGTTGGAAAAAAACTAGGCAATGCCGTAGTTAGAAATAAATTTAAACGACAATTTAGAAATATTGTGGATAATAATAGATTTCTCTTTAAAAATAATCATAATTATATTATAATGATTAAAAGAGAAGCAAATAATGCTTCATATAGTGATTTAGAAAAAGATTTAATAAATACACTAAAGAAAGGAATTTCATGAAAAAAAAGATAATGGCAATTCTATTAGTATTTGTATTATTACTTACTAGTGGATGTGGAAATAGCAAATATATACAAGATAAAGATAAAAAAATAGTTACATATGAAGAAACAGGTCAAATGCTTGAAAAAGATATTTTGTGTTTACCAGAAAAAGATAGTGAACTATATAATATATATAAAGAATATAGTGATCAATTAAATATTGATTTTGAAGATTTACCAGCTTGCGAAGATTTTAAAATAACATCAAATGAATCAACTGGATTATGGGAATTTTTATTTGTTAAACCTTTAGCATATTTAATATTAGTTTTAGGTAATCTCGTAGGTAATCTAGGTATATCATTAATATTAATAGGTTTAGCTATAAGATTAGTATTATTACCATTTACAATTAAAAGTACAAATCAAACAATGAATATGAAAAAAGCTCAACCTGAAATAGAAAAAATAGAAAGAAAATATCGTAATAGAACAGATAATGAATCATTAATGGCTAAAAGTCAAGAAACAATAATGGTTTATAAAAAATATAAGGTAAATCCAATGGTAGGGTGTCTCATGGCATTTATCCAATTACCACTATTCTTTGCATTCTTACAAGCAATTTATAGAACACCAGCAATATATGAAGAATCATTATTAACATTTAATTTAGGTATGACACCACTTGTTGGTATTAAAACCGGTAATTATCTATATTTATTACTTCTAGTTTTAATTGCAGTATCAACATACTTTTCATTTAGACAAACAATGTCTCAAGCGGGATCACAATCTCCAGAAGCAGCAAAACAAATGAAAATAATGTTATATGTTATGCTCGTAGTGATTACATATGCGTCATTAACATTACCAACAGCACTAGCATTCTACTGGATAGTAACATACGCATTTATAGCGATTCAAAATATTATTATAAATAAAGTTAATAATAAAGACTTAACTAATAAAAAACAAGATAAAAATAAAAAAGATAAAATTAAAGATAAATTAGTTAAGAAAGAAGGTATGAAGTATGGAAAAGATAATTAAAGAGGGAAAAGATGTTGAACTAGCGTTAAGTGCATTAATGGAAGAAAACAATTTATCAAAAGAAGAATTTCTTTATACAAGCACAGTTAAAAAGGGAAAACTTTTTCAAGGTACAATCTATGAAGTAACAGCATACTTAAAAACAGATATCAATAATGAAATTAAAGAATTTTTAAGAAAAGTCGTAGAAAACATGGGACTTGAAGTAACCATGGAAATGAGTAACAAAGATGATCGTGTAACTATTAGAATGTATTCAAATAAAGATTATATTTTAATAGGTAAGGAAGGTGCTACATTAAAAGCCCTAGAAACATTAGCAAAACAATATATTCAAAACACAACGGGAATATATTATAAATTTAATCTAGATGTATCAAATTACAAAGAAAAAAATATAAAAAGATTAGAAAGATTAGCTAAAAAAACTGCTAAAGAAGTAGTGAGTACAAACATTCCTGTAGCACTTGATAATATGACTTCATATGAAAGAAGAATAATACATAATGCTTTAACAGACTTTAAAGGTGTAAAAACCGAAAGTGAAGGGGAAGAACCAAACAGACATATCGTTATTAAACCACTTTAAATAGTGGTTTTTAATTGAATAAATTTTGGAAAAATGAATAAAAATAGCCAAAAAAAACAGGAATTTTTTGTAAATGTGTATTTTTAAAAGAAAAAACATAAAAATAAAATTAAATTATTATCTGTATAAATTAAATTTATTATAAATATAATATATACTTATTTCTAATATAAATTAATATTATAAAATTATTTACGAAAGGAATAAGTAAAATGGAAAATTTACGTATAATCAGAGAAAAAAGACATAAAAATCAATTAAATGTTGCATTAGCAGTCGGAGTTACTCAAGAATCCATAAGTATGTATGAATCAGGTATTGGCTATCCAAGTGCAACAATATTAATAAAATTAGCAAAGTATTTAGAAACTAGTACGGATTATTTACTAGGATTAACAGATGATGATACACCAATTAAGTTTATGAATAGAAATCTAAATGATAAAGAAAAGGAATTGTTAGATAAATTCATCTATTTAGCAACAGAAGATCAACTAAAGCTAATAGGTTATGCTGATTCATTAAATAGTAAAGTTACAAATTAAAACAAGTTCTTATTAATTATTTTGAACTTGTTTTTTCTATATCAACAATGGATTTAGGATAACATATTCCAAAATGGCTTACTATAAATAGCAAAAATATTTTTTATGATAATATTTTTAATTATAAGGATAATGAATAATAAGAGGTAAGTCTATGAAAAATAAAAGAAAAATGATGTCAATGATAATATTAGTCATAGCAATAGTTCTAGTAGTTTTTACTTATATAAACGCTAATAATTCATATGAAGAAAAGATTATAAGCTAGCCCAATAAAGTTATCAAGGGAATGACTCAATTACAATAAATCTTTAATTTTGTGTGAATGTGTGTTATAATAACTTCCGATGAAAGGGAGTATTTTTTTATGGAAGATACAATTTGTGCTATATCAACATCAATGGGTATCGGAGCGATATCTATCGTACGTGTAACTGGACCTGAAACTATCAACATTGTTGACAGTATTTTTGACCATGACCTAAAAAATGCTCAAAGCCACACAATACATTATGGACACATTAAATATCAAAATGAAATAATTGATGAAGTTTTAGTAATGTTAATGCGTGGACCTAAAACTTATACAACTGAAGATACAATTGAAATAAATTGCCATGGCGGAGTTAATACTACTAAAAAAATAATGGAAATATTACTTGCAAATGGATGTAGATTAGCAGAACCAGGAGAATTTACAAAAAGAGCATATTTAAATGGCAGAATTAATCTTCTTGAAGCTGAATCTGTAAATGATTTAATTATTGCTAAAACTGATGCAGCAAGAACTTTAGCAATCAATAATGTTGATGGAAAATTAACAAAACAAATTAGTAACTTACGAGAAAAAACAGCTAAAATACTTGCAAATATTGAAGTAAATATAGATTATCCAGAATATACTGATGAACTTGAAGTAACCGAAGATTTAATGCACGGATATTTAGATGAAATAAATAATGAACTAGAAAAACTTGTTTCCGGTGCTAAAAATGGTAGATTAATAAAAAATGGCGTAAATGTAGCTATAATTGGTAAACCAAACGTAGGAAAAAGTAGTATTTTAAATACTTTACTTGATGAAGAAAAAGCAATTGTAACAAATATTCCAGGAACAACTCGTGATATCGTCGAAGGAACAATTACATTAAATGGCGTTGCTATAAATTTAATTGATACCGCAGGAATCAGAGAAACCGAAGATATTGTTGAAAAAATCGGGGTAGATAAGAGTAAAAAAACTGCTGATGCCGCAGATATAATTTTATTTGTTTTAAATAATAATGAAAGAATTAGTGAAGAAGAAAAATTAATGTTAGAAAAATATAATAATGAAAAATTAATTGTTTTTGTCAATAAAATGGATCTTGAACAAAGATTAATATTACCAAATAATATAAAAGATGTTATATATGGTAATACCATTGAAATAAGTGGGTTAGACAAATTAAAAGAAAGAATAATAGAAAAACTTGATTTAAAAAGCATTGTAAATAAAGATATGAGTTATTTATGCAATTTAAGAGAGATAGATTTAGTTAACAAAGCTCATGAAGCATTAAAAAATGCTCAATATAATTTGGATGCTGGTTTTTCTGTAGATATGATTGAAATAGATTTAAAAAGTGCCTGGGACTATCTTGGAGAAATTATGGGAGATAGTTATGAAGGCGAATTAGTAGACAAAATATTTAGTAATTTTTGTTTAGGAAAGTAGGTGATTTAAATGTATGATGTTATAGTAGTAGGTGGAGGCCATGCTGGAATTGAAGCTAGTCACATATCTGCCAAATTAGGAAAAAAGACATTACTTATAACTGGAAATATAAAAAATATCGGAGATATGCCATGTAATCCCTCAATCGGAGGAACAGCTAAAGGTATAATAGTGCGAGAAGTAGATGCTCTCGGAGGTTTAATGGGGCGCATCGCCGATTTATCTCACATTCAAATTAAAATGCTTAATAATTCTAAAGGTCCAGCAGTAAGAAGTCTTCGTGCTCAAGCTGATAAAGTAACATATCCCAAAAAGATGCAAGAATATTTACAAAATATGCCTAACTTGACAATAAAAGAAGCATTAGTTGAAGATTTAATAATAGAAAATAATGTAGTTAAAGGAATAATTACAGAAAACAACGAAAGAATTGAAAGTAAAACTGTTATTTTAACAACGGGTACATATTTATGTGGAAATATACTCGTAGGTAGCAAAAATACCCCAGGTGGACCACATGGAGAAAGAAGAAGTAATTATTTATCTACAAAATTAAAAGAATATGGTCTAAAAATAATTAGATTAAAAACAGGTACACCACAAAGAATAAAGAAAGATTCCATAGATTTTTCTGTTATGCAAGAAGAAAAAGGTGACAATAGATTATGGACATTTTCAAATGACTACAAAGCAAGTTACAATATTGAAGATCAAAAATCATGTTATTTACTTTATACCAATGAAAAAACACACCAAATTATAAATGATAATTTAAGCAAATCTGCTATGTATGGTGGTTATGCAACTGGCGTAGGACCTAGATATTGTCCATCAATCGAAGATAAAATTGTAAGATTTAAAGATAAAGAACGTCATCAACTATTTTTAGAACCAGAAAGTTTATATTATGATGATTGGTACTTACAAGGTTTTTCAACAAGTATGCCAGAAGATGTTCAAGAAAAAATGGTTCATAGCCTACATGGATTAGAAAATGCTGTAATAACAAAATATGCCTATGCAATTGAATACGATGCAATTGATCCATTACAAATAAAACCAAATTTAGAAAATAAAGTTTTAGAAAATCTCTTTACAGCAGGTCAAATAAATGGTACAAGTGGCTATGAAGAAGCAGCTGGCCAAGGGATAATGGCAGGTATAAATGCCGTATTAAAAATAGATAACAAAGAACCATTAATATTAAAAAGAAGTGATGCTTATATCGGTGTTTTAATAGATGATTTAGTAACAAAAGGAACTATTGAACCATATCGAATGCTTACATCTCGTGCAGAATTTCGTCTAATATTAAGACATGACAATGCAGATTTAAGATTAAGACATTACGCACATGAAGTTGGAACAATTAATGAAGATCAATATGAAAGACTACTTGAAAAAGAAAGAAAGATTCAAGAATTAACAACTTATCTTCAAAATAATATTTTACATTTAACGACGGATAACCAAAAAATATTTATAGACAACAACAAGAATATCCCTTTAACAGGATTAAGTTATTATGAATTATTAAAAAGACCAGAAATTGATTTAAATTTCATAAGTAATTTTATTGCATTAGAATTTGATGATGAAATAAAAGAACAAGTAGAGATAAATGCTAAATATGATGGATATATTAAAAAAGCATACAAAGAAGTAGAAAAATTAGCACGACTTGAAGAAAAAGAAATACCTGATGATATAGATTATGAAAAAATATCAAATTTAGCTAGTGAAGCAAGACAAAAGTTAAAAAAGATAAGACCTAAAACTATAGCTCAAGCTTCAAGAATCAGCGGGGTTAATCCCGTAGATATATCTGTTTTAACAATATATTTAAAAAAGGAATATGGAAAAAATGAAAATAGATGAATTTATAAAAAAAGTAGCTGAACTAGGCTTAAAAGTAGATAAAGATATATTAAATAAACTAGATATATATGCAAAATTTTTAATAGAGTATAACACTCATACAAACCTAACATCTATTACAAACCTAGATGATATTTATCTAAAACATTTTTATGATTCCCTAACAATTACAAAAGTAATAGATTTAAATAGTTATGAAAATTTATTAGATTTTGGCACCGGGGCAGGTTTTCCAGGTATGGTTTTAAAAATATTTTTTCCAAATTTAAACGTAACATTATTAGATAGCAACAATAAAAAGACAAAATTTTTAATAGAACTTAAAGAAAAACTAGCATTAGATAATTTGGAAATAATAAATGCAAGAGTAGAATCTCTATGTAAAGATAAATTAAATTATTATGATATAGTAACAGCTAGGGCAGTAACAAACATGCCAGTTTTAACGGAACTTGCCATGCCTTTGGTAAGACAAGATAGATATTTTATAGCTATGAAAGGAAGTAACAACGAAGAAATAGAAAAAAGTTTATATGCTATTCAAAAAATGAATGGAAAAATTGAAGAAATAAATAACTTTTTATTATCGCCAAGTTGTGGACATAGAAATATTATAAAAATTAAGAAAATAAAAAGCACATCAAAAGACGAAATTAGACCATATGAAAAAATTATTAAAAAACCATTAATAAAATGATAAAAAATAACTTGAAAAAAAATAATAAATAAGTTATTATATTAATAATAAAGGGTTGATATGAAGTGAATAATTCAAGTTTAGAAAATACAGTTTTACAAGTTCCAATCGAGGAAATAATTCCAAACCGTTTTCAACCACGGTTGTCTTTTGATGATGCTTCTTTAAATGATTTAGCATCTTCAATTAAACAACATGGAATCATACAACCACTTGTATTAAGAAGAAAAAATGATAAATACGAAATTATTGCAGGTGAAAGAAGATTTAAAGCTGCTAAAATAGCTGGATTATCAAGTGTACCAGCAGTAATCTCTAATTTAGATGACAATGCTTCTGCTGAAGTAGCCATCGTTGAAAATATCCAAAGAAAAGATCTAACAGCAATCGAAGAAGCTAGATCATTTCAAGCTTTATTAGACAAAGGATATATGACACAAGATGAACTAGCAAGAAAAATGGGCTTATCTCAATCAGCTATTTCAAATAAGTTAAGATTATTAACATTAGATGAGTCTGTTCAAGAAGCCATTTTAGCAGAAAAAATATCTGAAAGACATGCTAGAACTTTATTAAAAGTACCTAGTCATGAAAAACAAAAAGAACTTGTAGCAAGAATTATAAATGAAAGATTAACTGTAAGACAACTTGAAGAAGTTATAAAAGAAAGTGAAAATACAGGTGAAACCAAAATGGAACCAATAGAAAACATTCAAAATAATATTTTAAATAATCAGGTAAATAATACTGAATCATTAGAAAATTTAGAACCAGTTCCAACAACAAGCGAAGAATTAGATAGTTTAAAAGAACCAATACCAAACAATATTCCAAGTATTGAAGATATGCTAAATAATTCTGTTGACATAAAATCTCTTCAAACAAATCGAGAAACTAATATAGAACAACCAAAAAATATTGAAACAATAACCCCAGACAGATTTTTCTCAAATCCTGAAAAAATGCCAAATAAATTTTTCAATTTTCTTGAAGATTCTGCAGCAAATATGGATGTTGAAGAATTTACCCCAACATTCACATTAGATACACATGAAGACAATTTGAAACCTAGTGATTTAATAAATAAAACAGATAATATAGAAATGCTTGATGACTTTGTTATACCAACAAGCACAACAGAATCAAAATTAGTAGAAAATGATTATTTAGATTATGTTATTAAAACCATACGGGGTCTTAATTTAGATAGTGATAAAGTTGTAATTGAAGAAATGAATTTACCAACAGAATATCACATAAACATTAAAATTAAAAAAGACAAAATTTAAAAGATGGCTACATTAGTCATCTTTTTCTATAAAATCAGTTAAATTAAAATTATAAAGAACCACATTTTTATCATCAATATTAATAATACTATTATTATCAACAATTTTATAATCCATATTATTTAAATCAATACTTAATATAACTTCATATTGAGGATATATTTGAGCAGTACTAGTTTTTAAAGCACTATCTCTTTCAGTATCATAAAATATTAATACATTTTTATTAGTTAATAAAATATTAACAAGCATTTGTTTATTTAAACATTTAATATTAATATTCGTAGCTTCATTTAAAACATGTTCATTATTATCTTTAAAAGGATAATTATACATATATATCACCTAAAATAATTATATTACATAATTGTAAAAATATCTACATTTATTCTTCAGTTTTACTTGCGTACTGTATATTTGTAACCCCCGGTTCTGTCCCTTTAACATAGTAATATAATGCTGCTTTATTTTGATCATTAGTAACTTTCCCACTTACAGCATCAAGGGGTAAAGCTACCACATTTTTAGGTGTTTCATACCAACTTGTATCAATATCTTTTAATGCAAATTCAATCGTAGATGCCCAAGTTTTTTTAGCACTGTTTCTTACTTTATTATCAACATTTAAATTATTGTCATATCCCATCCACATCATAACAAGTGCATCTTTATTATAACCAACAATCCAATAATCTGTATTCGTAGATCCAGTTTTTAAGGCATACTTATGTGTAAGACTAGAAGCTATATTTAAAGCAGTTGGCGTAGTATAATCAACATACGCATCATTCGTAGTGGTATTCATCATTTCATTTAAAATATAAGTATAATTGGGATTTATAACTAAATTATCATAACTTTCATGTTCATATAGTATATTTCCATCCAAATCTTCAATTTTTTCTATAAAATATAAATCTTTTTTAAAACCTCCGGAAGCAAGTGTTGTATACCCAGTTGCATAATCTAAAATATTTATTTCACTTGTTCCCAGAGGTAAAGATGCAACCTCATCTAAATTAGTTTTAATACCAGTTCTTTTAGCAACTTCAATCATTTTATCAATACCTAAAAATAAATTAGTTTTAATAGCATATATATTATCAGATAAAGCCAAAGCAGCAGCCATAGTTATTTCTTTACTTGCATATAAGTTGCCGGCATTTCCAGGTGTATAAGTTTTCCCATTAGATAAATTAAAAGTAGTCTCTTCACTTCTAAAGGTACTAGACATAGTCATATTATTTTCCAAAGCCGCATAATACAAAAATGGTTTCATCGTAGATCCAACTTGTCTTTTACTTTTTAAAGCTCTATTATACTGGCTTTTTGCATAATCCATACCACCGGTTAAAGCCTTAATTGCTCCCGTATTTGGATCAACAATAACACTTGCAACTTGTATATCATCATTAGCTTTATTACTTAAAATATTTTCTTCCATATTTTTTTGCATTTCCAAATCCAAATTAGTATAAATCTTTAAACCACCAGCATTAACTAAAGAAGATGGAACTTCTTTAATATTACTTAATTCATTTAAAACTGCTTCTTGATAATACATAATCATTTGTAAATTATTATTTTTTACTTGTCCATAGATTTCTATTTTATTTTGAAATAAGCTATTATAAGTCTCTTCATCTATATAATTATTATTTAGCATAGCTTTAGCAACAACCCAAGCTCTTTTAATCGCAGCATCATAATTAGAAACAGGATTATAATTACCAGGATTTTTAGGAATACCCGCCAAAATAATTGCTTCTTCTAAAGAAAGTTCACTAGGTTTTTTATTAAAATAATAGCTTGCAGCATTTACAATTCCCATATTCCCTTGACCATAGTTTATAGTATTAAGATAACCTTCCAAAATATCATTTTTATCATAATGTACCTCGAGTTCTAAAGTTAAAAATGCCTCTTCAATTTTTCTTTTCCAAGTTTTATCAAAATCTAAATATAAATTTTTTATATATTGTTGAGAAATAGTAGATGCTCCTTGAACAATACTTTTTTTCTTAATATTCGTAGCCATTGCTTTAGCTATTCTCAAGTAATCAAATCCATGATGATTATAAAAATTTTTATCTTCAACAGCAATCACAGCATTAATTAAATTTTCATTTATATCTTCTAAATTAGCCCATTCATTACTTCTTGATCCTTGATATAATAATTCACCTTTATTATCATATAAATAAAGACTTCCACTAGTTTTTAAATCAAGTTTTGGGCTTAAATAAGCATAGGTATAAAGCCCGACTAGTATTACCACGAAGGATATAAACAAGAAAATAAAACTTTTTACCAAAAATCTCATAGCTTTCAAAGGATATCACCTAAAAACTAGTATGAGTTTAAAAGACTAAAAATATTCAAATATTACTATACATTTATAATAAAGTTTGTTATAATATGTGAGAAAAAAAGAGGTGACTAACCATGATAATTGATTGGAAACTTTATGATGATGAAGAAATTTTAATAGAATCACTAGAGAATAAAGTAGAATTTATAAATGATACGATTTTTTATAGAGATGAATATGGTACACATGCTATAGATTTAATAAATAAAACATATGAAAGAAAAAATAGTGAAGATACATTTAAAATTGATTTTAAAACTGAACAATTACAAGTATCATTTGCAAACACTGATTTAAAGTATAATATAAATGCCTCATTTGAAGAAATAGATAATATAATAAGGTTAACATATTCACTCGGAGATGAGAAAAAAGTTATAGAAATAACTAGAAAAGAGGAAAAATGAAAGAATTATTAAAAGAATTAATAAATAAAGAATTAGAATCTTTAGGTGTAAGTGATGTAGAAGTTGAAATAACTAAACCCGCTTTAGAAGAAAATGGTGATTACTCAAGTAACATAGCTATGAAACTTGCAAAAACATTAAAGAAAAATCCGATGGAAATTGCAAGTTCAATAGTAAATATCATTAAGGATGAAAAAATTAAAAAGATTGAGATAAAAGCTCCAGGATTTATAAACTTTTTTGTAACTAAAGATTATTTATTTGAAAATCTAAATAAAGTACTTGCAGAAAAAGAAAAATATGGTAGTTCAAATATCGGAGCAGGTAAAAAAATTAATATTGAGTTTGTAAGTGCTAATCCAACAGGAATACTTCATTTAGGAAATGCTCGTGGAGGTGCATACGGAGATTCTCTAGCTCGCATAATGAGATTTAGTGGATATAATGTTACAACAGAATACTATATAAATGATTTAGGAAACCAAATAACTAATCTGGGATTATCAATTCTTGCTAGATATAAAGAAATATGTGGGCTTGAAGCTAGTATGCCTGAAAATGGCTACTTTGGAAAAGAAATAATTGCTATAGCAAAAAAATTATATGATGAAAATAAAGATGCCTTATTAAATAAAGACCTAGATTACTTCAAAAAACTAGGAACAGAAGAAATGATTGGTCATATATTTAGTGATTTAAAAGAATATAGAATAGAATATGATGTTAAAACAAGTGAAAAAGCTTTATCAGAAAAATATGATTTAAAAAATATTGTGGATATTTTAACTAAAAACGGATATACTTACCAACTAGATGGAGCAACGTGGTTTAAGTGCAGTAGTCTATTTGATGATAAAGATCATGTTTTAATAAAAGAAGATGGTATACCAACATATTTTTTACCAGATATAGCATATCACATGGATAAATACAATCGTGGGTTTGATAAAATGATTGATATATTCGGTGCGGATCATCATGGCTATGTTGCTCGTTTAAAAAGTAGTGTAAAGGCTTTAGGAAATGATTCCGACAAACTTGAAGTAAAATTGCTTCAACTTGTAAGACTCGTAGAAAACGGCGAAGTAGTTAAAATGAGTAAAAGAACAGGTAAATCTGTCACATTAAAGGAATTAATAGATGAAGTCGGAGTAAATGCTGCCAGATATTATTTTTCAAAATATAGCCTAGATACTCAAATGGATTTTGATTTAAGTTTAGCTAAAAAGAAATCTAATGAAAACCCAGTATTTTATGTATGTTACGCATATGCAAGAATTTGTTCAATTTTAAAAGAACAAAAAAATATTAAAAACTGTGAAAAATATATTGCAATTAATGACGATACATCATATAATGTTTTAGAAAAAGTTTACGAATTTCCAGAAGTAGTAAAAAATGCTGCGACCAAGGAATTGCCACATTTAATTACTAACTATGTATATGAACTTGCAAGTTTATTCCATTTATACTATGCAAAAAATCGTATACTAACTGATGACGAAGAAGAAACTTTAGAAAATTTAAATTTAATCATGGGTGTTAAACAAACATTATTTAATGCTCTAGATCTAATCGGAGTTAATCCACCAGAAAAAATGTAAGGAGAATGATTTATGAAATTAAAGCAAATACCTAAAGAAGAACTTGAATTAATGGGATATGATGACATTGCTTTATTGGTGCTACAAGAAAGTGGCAAAAAGATGAAATTACGTGATATATTTGCGAAAGTATGTAATGCTTTAGGATTACCTGAAGATACAATTGATAATGAACTAATGGATTTTTTTGAACAAATGTCTATTAATAAAAAATTCATAATGCTAGATAAAGGATATTGGGATCTTCAATCAAGACATAAATTAGATTTAGTATTTGATGAAGAGGATGAAGAAGAAATCGTTGATGACGAAGAACAAGACGAAGAAGATAGTGAAGTAGAAGATGAAGACATTTTCTATGATAAAGCCGATGAAACAGACGATGTTGCAGATGACGATTTAGCAGATTTAGTAGTAGTTGATGACATTGATGAAAATAATCTATAGCTTTTTACCGATTTAAACCAAAAAGAAAGTGAGGATAAAATGTTTAATAGATTAGATGCAATCGAAAAAAAATATAATGAATTAACTAAAGACTTATCAAATCCAGAAATTCTTAATGATTTTAATAAAGTAAAAGAATTATCAAAAGAACAAAGTGATTTAGAAGAAACATATAAAACATATCAAGAATACAAACTTACTAAAAATAATTTAGAAGAAGCCCATGTTATGGAAAATGATCCAGAACTAAAAGAAATAGCTTTAGAAGATATTGAGGTTTTAACCAAGAAACTTGATGAATTATATCATGATTTAGAGGTATTGCTAGTACCTAAAGATGAAAATGATGGCAAAAACGTTATCATGGAAATAAGAGGTGCGGCAGGTGGTGATGAAGCAAATATTTTCGCCGGAGATTTATTTAGAATGTACTCATATTATGCTGAAGCTAATGGTTGGAAAATAGAAATTCTTCATGAACTAGCTGGTACTAGCGGAGGATATTCTCAAATTGAATTTATGGTAAAAGGCTCAAATGTATATAGTAAGTTAAAATATGAAAGTGGTTCACATCGAGTTCAAAGAGTACCCGTAACGGAAACACAAGGTCGTGTTCACACATCGACTTCAACTGTACTTGTAATGCCTGAGGTAGATAACGTTAATATTGATATAAAAGAAAGTGATTTAAAAATAGATGTATATCATTCAAGTGGAGCTGGTGGTCAATCAGTAAATACCGCCAATTCAGCAGTACGAATAACACACGTTCCAACCGGAGTAGTAGTTACATGCCAAACAGAAAGAAGTCAACTTCGTAACAAAGAAAGAGCAATGCAACTATTAAAAATAAAGATTAATGATGAGATAACACATAAACAAGAAAGTGAAATCGGAGCAACAAGAAAATCTAAAATTGGTACCGGGGATCGTTCAGAAAAAATAAGAACATACAACTATCCACAAAATAGGGTTACAGATCATAGAATTAATTTTTCAACAATGACATTAGATAGAGTAATGGATGGTGAACTAGAACCTGTTATAGAAGCTTTAATAAATGAAGATTTAAAATTAAAATTAGCTGGTATGTCTTTAGAGTAACCAGCTTCTTTATTATGGAGTATACATGAAACCAGATTATATAAGTTTCCCAGACTGGGAGTTATTAACAAAAAAATATCCAAATATAAATGAACTTTTAGACAAGTTAGCAACAGGTTATCCACCTCAATACTTACTTGGGAATGTGGAATTTTACGGAAATATAATAAATGTAAATGAAAAAGTATTAATTCCAAGATTTGAAACAGAATTGCTTGTAGATAAAACTATTAAATACGCAAAGAGTATATTTAATAAAAAAATAAATATAATCGATTTAGGAACAGGTAGTGGATGTATAGCAATCTCATTAAAGAAAAATTTAGATTGTAATGTAACTTCTCTAGATATTTCCAAGGATGCTTTAGAAGTAGCAAAAACAAATGCTAAACTTAATAACACAGAAATAAATTTTATAAATAAAAGTATGACTGAAAATTTAAGTAATAATTATGACATTATTATATCTAATCCACCATATATTCCATATAATGGTTATGTTGAAGATAAAGTTAAAGAAAATGAACCAAATATAGCTTTATTTGCAAGTGATAATGGACTATTTTTCTATAAAGAAATATTAAAAAAACATTTGAATAATTTAAATAGTCCAGGAATAATAGCCTTTGAATTCGGAGATAATCAAAAAAATTTATTAGAAGATATTATAAAAAAACTAAATTTAAAATACAGTTTTGAAAATGATTTCCAAGGATTACCAAGATATTTGTTTATTTTTAAATAATTGATTTACAATTAACTAAATTTTGAAATTGTTAGTACATTTAAAAAACGATAAAGAATTCATAATCAAATAACTTGAAATACCATTAAATATATGATAATATAGGTATATATGAAAGAACATTTCATATAATAAAAAAAAGAAACATTTGATTTTTGTCAGTCAGATGCCTACTTTTTATTGATTTGGATGTTTACTTGAACATTTATAATGACAAGTAAACATTTTTTTAATGTTGCTAAAAGCATCATTAAAAAAGACTTAATCGACTTTAATCTCATAAGACCACCCCTTTCATAATTACCAAAACCCCCGTTTAAAGGAGATTGCTAACTACTCCGGTAGTAGGCGTCCAACAATCAAATGTTTCAATATTTATTATACCAAAAATGTGGCTATCAGTAAAGGGGATAATGTGGCTTTTAGGAAAATAAAATACCAAAAAAAGTTTTTATATATTTACTTATAGTATTTTAAAATTTAATTATTATGATTCAATGAATAAATATTCTATTTTATGCCCATCAATATTTTAGGTGATCAATATGAAAAAAATAATAATAAGTTTATTTATAATGACAATACTTGTTTTAGTTAATAAAAATGATACTAAAGTATTAATACCAGATGATGCTATAAGATTTAGAATTATAGCTAATAGCAACTCGATTGAAGATCAAAAAGAAAAAATTGAAATAAGAAATGAACTAGAACCAATTATAGCTGATATTTTAAATAATTCAGATTCTAAAGAAGAAACAAAAAATGAAATAGATTTAAATATGAATAAAATAAATAACGTTATTAATAAGTATAATTCTAATTATAATATAAATTATGGTCTTAACTACTTCCCTGAAAAAAATTATAAAGGAGTAACTTATAAAGGTGGAAATTACGAATCTCTAGTAGTAACCTTAGGAGATGGTCTCGGAGATAATTGGTGGTGTGTATTATTTCCTCCGTTATGTTTACTTGAAGCAAACGAAACTGATTATGACGATATCACATATACATCTTATTTACAGGAATTATTAAATAAATACTAACTCTCGAATAAATAGGTACCATATTTAATCCAAATATGGTATTCTTTTTTTAGAAAGAGGTGTGCATATGAATGTTGGAAAAAACATTGCAAAATTTAGAAAGGAAAAAAATTTAACTCAAGAGGAATTAGCCAAAAAGATTAATGTAAGTCCTAAAACAATAAGTAGTTATGAAAACAATAGAAATTTGCCAACAATAGAAACACTACTATTATTATCTCAAGTTTTAGAGGTCTCAATTGATGAAATAGTTGGCAAAACAAACAAAGACAAAAACGATACAAAAGAAAAATATGACAAACAAAGAAAGAATAATTTACTAATAATATTTGCTATAAGTTTATTTTCATTATGTCTATTTTGTATTCATGAATTTATGGTAGTAGGTAGTTTAGTAACTGTATCAGGTGATTTAAAAGAATATTTATCAATGAAAGACGTTATAAAAATAATAATTAATAATGGTTTAATTTATATAGTATCTGTTGTATGGATATATTTAATTTACTATTTTAAATTAAACGAAAAGAATCTTGTAACTACTATAATAGTATCATTCTTGATTATATTTTTAATGGCAATACTTATAGTTACTATATAGATATTTGAAAGAAATATAGAAATGAATGTTGGAAAAAATATAACTGAGTTTAGAAAAAAAATTTAACTCAAGAAGAACTAGCTAAAAAGATTAATGTAAGTCCAAAAACGATAAGTAGATATGAAAATAATCATAATTTACCAAATATTGAAATATTAATTTCCTTATCACAAGAATTAGGTGTATCAATAAATGAAATTCTCGGAATTAATGAAGAAAATAGTAAAGAAATTAAAAATAAATATGAAAACAAAAATTTTCTCCAAATAGTAATAATATTTTTAATAAGTATTATTCCAATGATTTATTATAGTATTAATGAGTATGTAGTCGGTGATACTGTTATATCAGTATATGAAAAAACAGGTGTATTAGAACCAGAAAATATTATGACAATAATTAAAGTAAGTGCATTTTCATATATAATTATAATTGTTTCTGGACTATTTATGTATTGGCTTTATAAAAAGAATAAAAACAAAATACTTTTATTTGTATCTGGAATTATATTACTTTTAACTATACCTGAAGTATTTCATTTTAATATTTATAATTTTGAAGTATACATTTACACATTACTAGGAATTATAGGTTTAATATTTTCCATAAAAGGATTATTAAAAAAAGAAAAATAGCATATAATTAACTGGTGATAAAAATGCAAGAATTAGTATCCATATTTTTAATCGGAGTATCCTTATCTATGGATACTTTTTCTTTATCATTAAGCATGGGAACTTTAATAAAAAATAACAAATTATTAACATTATTTCCTTTTGTAGTAGCATTGTTTCATTTTATAATGCCAATCATAGGAAATAAAATAGGAATTACTATTATGAATTATTTTAATATTGCAAGTAATATTGTTTTAGGTTTAATACTCATTATACTAGGAGTTAATATAGCCATTCAATATTTTAAAAAAGAAGAAATAAATATAAATATAAATTTATTAAGTTTGGTATTTTTAGCATTTAGTGTAAGTATTGATTCATTTACAATTGGTTTAGGAATTAGTGAAATAACCAATAAATTTATTTTAGCTAGTTTTATTTTTGCAGTATGTAGTTTTTCTTTTACTTCGATTGGACTTTTAATAGGGAAGTATTCAAATAGATTTATAGGTAAATATGCAAATATTATAGGAATAGTTTTATTAATATTACTAGGAATATATCATATTTTATAAAATAAATTAGTTAACATCTTTTCTTTTTATTTATTTGGTTTTAATTGACTTTTCTTATTAGTGCCGATAAAATATAGATAAAGAAGAGTTTTTTAATTGAAGATTCTAGTTTTTTTATATACTAGGAAAGTCATCCATTTTTTGCATAAGTTTTTAGAGTAATTGCAGTTTTTTTAAAGACTTTAAAAATTTGTGGAATTTATGATATACTATATATGATAGGATGTGTACAAATATGAATAGAATAATAATGTCGTTACCTAAACCTTTGTTAAAGAGATATTTGTTAAATCATTTTTCTGAATTATCTATTGATGATTTTTTTCAAATAATAAAAAAAGTAGATATTCCAGTTTCTTATATTAGAAAAAATAAAAGCTTAAATAGAGATGCAAAAGTATTAAATTATATGCTAGATATTAATAAAAATTCTTTTGAATATTTTGAACCGGAAGCTTTTTCCGTAGAATGTATTAATAAGATTGCAGATTTAGATTCAGAGATACAATTTTATCATATTGATAAGTATCCAATGTTGTTACAAAATGCAAAAATATGTGAATCTGTTATCAAAGAATTTCCTGCATTAATTAAAAAATTAAACGAATCTCAAATAACTGAAAATATTATATCCATATTAGAAGACTCATACTATACCCCTGATGAAGAAGATATTAATAAAAGCCCTTTATTTTTAAAAAGTGAAAAACTAATAAAAAGAGCAATTTCTGAAAATCCTATTTTAATTTTAAGAATAGAAAAACCTTCTGATGAACTTATTAGAATTGCTTTACGCAATGGTTATATTCCTGAAAAAATTCATTTTATTAAGAATCCTTATTTATTAAATAATAATATTTTGATATTGAAGGCTTTTCTAAATGATCCATCAATGATTGTATATTTTGATGCAGAGAAAATAACTTATGAATCAGTGATGTCTGCAAGAGAAAGAGGATTTATTGCAAGCGAAGAAGATTTGTTAAAAAATATAAATTTACGAAATAATCAGTATATTATGGAAGATGCAATTAAGAAAAATCCTATATTAATAAGGTTATTAGGAGAAAATTGCTATATAGATGACTTTTTAATAGAAGAAACATTAGAAAAATATAAAATTACTAAAGAAGACTTGGAACAAAATCCTGCATTAACTAAAAATTATAGATTAATGAGCAAGTTTCCTGAATTTTCCTTATATTCTGCATATTTGACAAGTGAAAAAAAGGAAGAAGCCATTACTAGTGTTTTAGGTAATTCATATGTATTAACCACTGACAAATTACCGTTTTTAGATACTAAATTTGGTGGTAAAGTAGATATAAAAAAAATAAATGAATTACTAGAATATTTTAATTTTTCTATAAACGAAAATGACATAACTATACAACAAGGATATTTACAAGTACTTGATAAAGTAGTAGATGGTATAGTAAACATAAGGTATACACAAAATAAGTTTTCATTCAAATATCCTGATATAGTGGCAATAAATGACTCGCTCATTCAATTGTTTAGAAATGTAGTTGACACAAAAAATTATGAATTGATTTCTGAATATATTAAAGAACTTTACTCCTTTGCCGGAGAAACAATTCCTATTGAACAGTTAAAAAATGAAATAGAAAACTATTACAATATCTATGTTAATACTCAATCTATTGATCTAACCGTTACAAATGAATTTTGTAATAAAATTCTAAATCAACATAGAAATTATTTTATGAGTAACGAAAAAAGAAAAATATTAACTGATATAGAAAAGAATATGAAATTAACTGAAAAGAAAAAGACAGCAATTCTTAATGGAAGAAAAATTAATAAAATAGAAAAATGTATTAGAGAAGGCAATTATCTACAATTAGGTATTACCGAAGAACAATTTATAAATGAAATTAAGAATGTTATTAATTTAATTATAAATAATAAGGATATTAAAAAATCTGGTATACAAATAGACATGCAAGGATTAAATTATATTGCAAATGAATTTAAGTGTTATGGAAGAATTGATGAAGCAGTTATTGGTGTCTTAAAAATTGATAATTTTGAAATATCTAAATTTATTTTGAAGAAATTTGAACAAATTAAATTCAAATTTATAAACAGTGTAACCTTAACGGAAGAGGAATCTCATATTTCACAATGGGAAAAGAGTAAATTAGGTGGACTAAATCAAGCAAATTATGTTATTGGTGATAATGATAGGTGCATAAAAAATCTTTCTAAATTATTAATTAATCTTGATGAAGAAACTATAGTAAAAATATTAGATAATAAAGATTTAATTAGAGATATTTCATTCTTACTACCTTTTATAAATTTAATTGATGAATTAGATATAAATACATTCATTAATATATTAGTTGATTATGATAGAATTAAAACTAAAATCATGGGTACAATGGATGTTTTAGAAAATTTAGATTTTACTACTATTGTTTTAAAGAAAATTGATGATTTGATTTCTTTGGCTAATGCGTACAGTTCAATAGATGATATAACTTTATTTGCATTAGGTAGAGGAATTGTATCTGAAGTTGGTGAATACAACAGTTCTAAATATTTGGAATTTTATACACAAATGGTGAATAAACAAAGTGGTAATATTCCTTCAATTTTTTTACAAACTAAAAATTATTATTTAGAATCCGGTATGTATTCTGATCCTGAAAGATTACTTATAGGTAAAAAGCCTAGCAAGGATAGTTGTATAGATTTGTTAAATCCAGCAGGTATAAAAACATATAATGAAGTGCTGCTACAAAATTCAGGAGATGTAATTTTAATTAGAGATCTTCAAAAAAGACTTATTTCTAGAATACTTCTTTTTAGAAGAGGAAATATTATTCAAATGGTAACACACGGTGGTGAAAACTTACCAATAGATTTATACAAATCAATTGCTGATCAAATTATACAACAATCAATTTCAAGCAATGACAATATTGATTATGTTTTTGTAAATAGCTCTTCTTGTTGGAGTAATGATAATTATATTTCAGTAAAAGATAGTAGATTTGTTAATAATTTCTCTCATGCTGATTTTTCTAATTCTGCTTTACTATTAAGTTCAAAAAGAAAAATGCAAGGATTTGAAGAAAAAGAATTAAAATTAAATTTTGATATTGAGCCAAAAGTTACTTATCAAAAACCTAGAAAAAAAATAACTTATCAACCAATGGAGACTGAAATAACTAGATTACGTGCTTTAAGAATAACTATGGAAATTAATCCTGAAAACAAAGAAAATATGTCTAGAAATTTTGAACCATTTTATTCTAAAGAGTATATAAAAGTAGTATGCGGAGAAGATTGGTATATCGCTATTAAAGGTGATGGAACTGTGGAAGAACTTGTTTTACCAATAAATGATGCTAGGGCAATAGAAGAAATTGAACAGATAAAAATCGCTTTAGGAATAAATTCAAAAAACGAAGAACAAAAAACTATGCATGAGACTCAAGAAATTAAACGTTAAAATAGATAGTGTGAAAAGTTTTATGGAAAACTAGTTATACTAGATAAAAATGTTATTAAGATGAAAATCTTGATATAAATCTATCAAAAAAGATAGAAAAAAATGATCTTTGAAAATAGAATTAATAAAAAACATAGGAACAAACTTTACACTCAAATTGATGTTGTTTACCAGTATTATCATAAAGATAATCTTTAGGAGCACCACAGCGTGGGCATTTAACATCTATGGTAATGTTCTTACCATTACGACGTTTTATTGGTTTGATGTTATTATCTTTGATAAGTTGTTTGTAATCTTTGTGTTCAATTTTAACAAAAAGTTCGATAATTGCTGGTTCATCAACATTAAATAAACGATATTAACGTTTTCTGGTTTATTATCAACATGATTAAATTGATTAATTTTGATAAAAAATGATAATTTTCCAAATAATTTTATTAATTCTATTTAAAAATTTAATAAAAAGAGATATTATTTTAGACATGACATTGTTTGTTCTAAAATAATTATAGAGGAATATGTCATTTTTTGATAGATATAAAATAAAATTTCTATAAAAAAACACCTAAAATAAGAGGGTTATAACAAAATATAGAAAAATCATTGTGAAATAAGGAAAAAATGTATGAAACTATTCACACTACCTTAAAATATAAGGAGGGTATTTATGAAATTAATAGGCAAAATAAATACATATAATGGTAAATATGGTACAATTTTAACTCAAGATAACGAATTGGTTGATTTTGATGTTAAGGATATATCCTTTAATCAAAATATTAAAATAGGTGATATAGTTGAATTTAGATTAGAAGTAAAACTTTCTAATATAAAGATTGCAAGAAATATAAATATTATGGAATAAGAAATTATAGTTCGATCATTTTTTATTTTGTCTTGCAAAAGGAGATAAAAATATGTGGAATCTCTACCATACTTTTAATTTATAATAAAAAACTTACCAATCAGTGAATTTATACGAGTCTTAAAATACAAATCAAATTGGTTAGGTAAAAAAGTAATTGAGATAAATAAATACTATCCAAGTAGTCAAAGTTGTAATAGATGTGGATTTAAGAATGAAAAAGTAAAGAATTTAAGTGTAAGAATGTGGATATGTCCAAAATGTGGATTAGTACATAATAGAGATATAAACGCAAGTATAAATATAATGTTTGAAGGATTGAAAATATATATGAAACAATGTATAATATAAATAAGAACAAAAAAATAAAAACAAGTAGGGTGGCAACCATCCAAAATTGGTCTGTGGAGAAACTAAAGGTTTCAATGAAACAGAAATGTGTTACCGTGAGGTAACATAGATACTTGAATTTCGTTAGAAATTTAAGTTTTGTTCAGACATGTGAAAAGAACAATAATAATTTTTTAAACATGCCATAAATATTATTAAGAGGTGAATTATTTTGAAGAGAATAATAATTGAAGGAAACAGACCTTTAAGTGGAAAAATAAAAATTGGAGGAGCTAAAAATAGTGTAGTAGCTTTAATACCTGCAGCTATTATGGCGCAAGGAAATGTTCATATTTCTAACGTTCCAAACATATCTGATAGAGATGCCTTAATAGATATTTTAAAATTATTAAATGTCAAAGTTATTAACAACAAAGATACAATTGATATTGATGCTAGTGAAATGAAAAATGTTGTAATTTCAGAAAATTTAAGTAATAAACTTCGAGCATCATATTATTTTATGGGATCTTTACTAGCCAGATTCAAGCATGTTGAAATGTATTTTCCAGGTGGATGTAATATTGGATCAAGACCTATTGATTTGCATTTAAAAGGTTTTGAATCTCTTGGTGCCAATATCACTAAAGAAAATACAAAATATATTATAGATGCCAAAGAATTACACGGAGCAGAAATATTTTTAGATTTTGCATCCGTCGGAGCCACTATTAATTTGATGATTGCTGCAAGTATGGCACAAGGAACAACTACGATAAAAAATGCAGCTCGTGAAGCCGAAATTGTGAATATAGCTGATTTATTAAATAATATGGGAGCTAAAATAACTGGAGCAGGAACAGAAGAAATAACAATTGAAGGCGTAGATAAACTTCATAGTGCTGAAATTAAGGTTATTCCAGATAGAATAGAAGCAGGAACGTATATCATAATGGGAGCTTTACTCGGAGAAAATTTAGAGATAGATGGAATGATACCTGAACATAACATTGTTTTACTTAATAAACTTCAAGAGATGGGAGTAAATTTTCAACTAAAAAACCACAAAATGATATTAAATAAAAGTTCAAATTTAAAGCCCACAAATGTAAGAACCGTGGTATATCCTGGCTTTCCAACAGATTTAGGACAACCAATGTCAGTTTTATTAACACAAGCAAATGGTATATCTTTATTTGAAGAAACCATTTGGGAAAATAGAATGGGGCATGTTAAATATCTAAACATGATGGGAGCAAATATTGAAGCTGAAAGACAACATGCTAAAATAACTGGTCCAACAAAATTATATGGTAAAGAAATAACAGCAACCGATCTTCGAGCTGGAGCCGCTTTAGTAACAGCTGGTCTTTTAGCAGAAGGAACAACTATAATAAATGATGCTGAACATATTCTTCGCGGTTATGAAAGAATAATTAACAAATTGTCACATGTTGGTGCTAATATTAAAATAGAAGAAATATAATGTAAAGAGAAATCTTTACATTTTTTAATGGGGGCTTTTTTATGAAAAGAAGATATCAACTTTTATTAATAATCGTTATTGGCATTATTTTAACTATAATAATAAATAGTTTTCATGTAATATCAAAAACTAATATTACTGCACTTGGGGACGGATTAAGTGCTGGAATGACACCATATAACGTCGTAGGGACTAGTTTTAATGATTATTTAAAAGAAAAATTAGACAAAGAAAATAATTTGTCTAGTTATAACTATGAATTTTCTTATGTTCATCAAACGATTCATGAATTAAATGAACAAATAGATGAAAATAATTATGGAAAAACAACAAAAATTCCGATTAAACAAATAATTGCTAAATCGGATATAGTAACAATAGCTATAGGTATAGATGAATTGGCCAGTATTTCTCTAGTAGACAAAGTAACTGATGAAATGATTTATACTTATTTAAATGAAATGAATGGTTTATTATCCAAAATTAGAGACTTTTATGAAAAAGATATAATCGTTTTAGGATTATATCCAGCCAATAACTTAACAAAAAAAGATGCTATAGAAATAAATTCTAATTTAAAAAAAATATGTGGAAAATACAATGCTTATTTTCTTGACATAATAGCTTTATCATTAAATGAAAAATACTATTTAGAAAAAGAATCATATTACATGAATTATTTGGCCCACAAAGAAATAGCTAAAATGATATATAACATTTACAAAAATTAATATTTATTTATCATTTGTTCTGTTTTCACGGTGCTTTCAATAGTAATTTCAAAATGATAAAATTTAGCAATTTTCACTAATGTTTCAAAAGTATAATTAACAGTACCATATTCATAATTTTGTATGCTTCTTCGGTTTAAATTACAATCATCTGCAAATTCAAATTGAGTTCTATCAACATACTCTCTCATTATTTTAATTATTTCATTTGTGGTATAGTCACTTACCTTAATTTTCATTACACGCTCACCTTGTCAAGCGTATCATAATATAAGTAATATCTAAAATACAATGCGAATTATATATCGCATAGTATTTTGCAAAATAAGATACTAATTATTTTGAATTTGAACTTTCTTATTAGTATCTTCTTCCATATTTTGAAGAGTATAATCAATACACTCATTTACTAATCTATTAAAAGTTATATTATTATTAACTGCCAATTTTTTTAACTTGTCGGCAGTATTTCTTTTTATTCTAATAGTTTTAGTAATAGTATTTTCCTCTTCTATTTTGGGTATAATAAATTTACGCATTATATTAAACCTCTCAATGAAATAATAACAAACAAATTTGTATTATAAAAGTAACACAAATCTGATTACAATTTGTAATATTCATGATATAATATTTCTAATAAACATAAGGATGGTAGTAGTATGGAAAATAAAAAGACAAAAATAGTATCTTCTATTGCAATAATAGCATTAGTTTTAACTGTGATAACGGCAACATATGCTTATTTTCAAGCCCAAACCGGGGAAGGTTCACAAACAGATGTGAAAATTAATGCAAATACCGTTGATACTCTATCTTTTGAAACCGGTTCTTCACTAACTTTTACAGCTGACCAAGATACATTTGCTAATGGTAAAGCAAGTCTATCTGATACTACATTTGCTAAAGCAATATTAACTGCAAATAACAAAACAAATACTGCAACTAATAATTATAATTTATATCTAAATATATCAGATAATAATTTTACATATACACAAGATACAAGTACACCAGAATTATTACTTCAAATAACAGATGCAAGTAATAATTCTATTACAAGTATAGATGGTCTAACATACAAAACAGTAACAGATAATAAAAATACATCAATATCAGGATTTGATATAACAAATAAAACAGGATTAATAAATCTATTTACAAATAGAGCAATAACAACAACTAGTACAAAAACAGAAGAATGGACAATAAAGATAACATTTGTAAATTATAATAAAGATCAATCAGCAAATGCCGGAAAATCATTTGCAGGCCAAATATTAATAAGTAAAGATTCATTTGATAATTATACACCAAATACAATTAATACATTGTCAGCAACAAAAAGTGGAACAAACTTAACAGTAAACTTAAATGTAGAACAAGGAAGTAATGAGATAGATAAATATTATTATGCAATCGAAGAAACAAATGGAATAGCTATGTTAGATAATACAAATAAAGTACAAAGATTAAGTAAAAGACTAGCAGTAAGTAATCTGACATATATAGAAAGTAATTCAAGTACATATACATTTACGAATTTAAGTAGTACAAAAGATTACAAAGTATCAGCATATGCAGTTGATAAAAGAAAAGTAAAGACAAATACATATGAATACAATGTTTATTCAGGATCATATGTGTATCCAACAATAAATAAAGTAGAAACAAGTACAACATCAAGTTCCATCACAGCAACAGTAAGTGCAACCAAAGGAACAAATAATATATCAAAATATTATTATTCAATAGATAATGGGAGTACATATATAGAAAGTACAAGTAATAGTTATACATTTAGTAATCTTAACGGTGGAAGTTATAGAATAATGGTAAAAGTAATGGATACGAACGGAAAGTATTCAAATAGTTATGTAGTTAGTGAAAAAATAGAAAATTCCAATAATTTAATAACTTTTACATTTGAAGATGCTAGTTATAATGCTGAAAATGGTATGACCTTAAAAGAATGGATAAATAGTGAATATAACCCATGGGGTTACACAGCTAATGAGTATCATGTAAATCTTGATAAAGTTTTAAAAGAAGGAGCTGTTATAAAAATATATCCTGATACCACTGATAGGTATTATATAAATGCAAAAACAGAAGGTGTTTCTATATTTAATTTTACTGAAAAAAACTTTAAAAACATGCCGAATAATTCAAGTGCCTCTGACGAGGCATTAATAAAACTAAAATCATTGTATAAAGAAGATTTAAGTGCCTTTAATGATTTTCAAAATATAACAGATGAAGATATTTTAGCGGGAAGAGAAGAAATAGCTGAAAAACTTGAAGGTAAAGAAGTTATTTCACTTCCTTATATATTTAAAGTAAATGATTCATCAGGTATTAATGTAGATGAAGATTCTAGATATGAGATTCTTTTATCAGTTCCATACCTGAATAACAATATGGAGACCTTGCAAATTATAGAGTACAATCCTTCTACGGATGATTTTTGGATGGTAGATCCAAATTCTATAAATGAACAAGATAATACAATTAATGTTTCATTGTATGATAATGTTATTTTCGCTCTAGTAGTAGATGAAGAATATTAAAAGTCAATTATTGGCTTTTTTTAATGGTTTTATATATTTAATTGATAAATGATAGAAATATGTAATAAAGAGAACAAATATAGATATAAATGTAATTGACTGTCATAATGTTTTTTATTATAATCTATTATGTAAAGTATAAAATAAAGGAAATCAAACTGGAACGACATTTGCCAAAGCAATACTAACAGCCAATAATAAAACAAATAGTGCAACTAATAATTATAATCTATATCTAAATATATCAGATAATGATTTTATATACACAGATAGTGCAACATATCCAGAATTATTACTTACAGTAAAAGATGGAAGTAATAATGAAATAACGAGTATAAGTGGTTTAACATATAAAACAGTAACAGATGGCAAAGGAGCAACAGTAAAAGGATTTGATATTACAACAACATCAGGATTAATAACAATTTTAAATAATAGAGCAATAACAACGACTAGTACCAAAACAGATACATGGAATATAACAATAACATTTATAAATTATAACAAAGATCAATCAGCAAATGCTGAAAATCTTTTGCGGGTCAAATATTAATATCAAAAGAAACGTTTGATAATTATACCCCAGGAACAATAAATACATTAAGTGCCACAAAGAGTGGAAGTAATTTAATAGTAGATTTAAATGTAGAACAAGGAAGTAATGAGATAGATAAATATTACTATGCAATTGAAGAAGTAAATGGATTAGCAATGGTAAATGAAAGTTCAAAAGTAATAAAATTAGCAAACACTCTATCAGCAAATTCAATAACATATGTTGAAAGTGGTGATACTTCTTATACTTTTACAAATGTTAAAGATGGAACAAATTATAAAATTTATGCCTATGCGGTAGACACAAAAAATGTTAAAACAAATACGTATGACTATAAATATTCAAGTAATGGAGATTTACCAGTGATAAGAAGCGTTAGTTTTACAAACGATAAAACTAGTATCATCATCGCTAGCGTAACTACATTAACAGATGCAAGTAATATATCAAAATATTATTTTTCAATAGATAATGGTAGAAATTATATTGAATCTAGCTCTTCATCATATACATTTAGTAATTTAGCATATGGTTATTACAATGTAAGAATTTATGTAGAAGATGTAAATGGCGAAAGAAGTAATATTTATGTAAAAAGATATAATTTTGTTCCATTACCAGAGCCAGAAAAAGAAATAGTAGCTGTAAGCGGAACTATTAGTACAATGGATGGAGAGGTTATAGAAGTAAATGATGTAGATAGTATGAAAAATTATTTGATAATTAATGGTTCAGCTATTGAAGGAGAAAACTTAAGTGATTATTATTTACTCGGAGTTGTGGATGTTACGTTTGTTAATATTGTAGATACAGATGTTATATTACATGTTCCAGGGTGCAAATCTGGAGATACAGTAACTGTAAAAAAATATAATAATGGTTCATGGAGTTCTTTAGATACAACAGTAATAGGTGATGATCAAGTAAAAGTTAAATTTACAGAATCTGATACATATGAGATTTTAAAAAAGAAAAGTTAATTTATTTTATAAGAAAAGTTTAAAAGATAAAAAGCATTATGAAATAATGTCAATAGTTATAATGTAAATATATCAAAATCCTCTTGCTAAAAACATAAAATATGTTATAATATGTAAGAAAACGAATTACTATGCCATGAATATGGTATGGCGGAAGGAGAGAATATGAAAGCAAATATCCATCCAGAAGTAAAAGATGCTACTGTTACTTGTGCATGTGGAGCAACATTTCAAACAAAATCAACTAAAGAAAAAATAGATGTTGAAATTTGTAGTGAATGTCATCCATTCTATACAGGAACACAAGGAAAAGCAAAGAAAACTGGAAATATTGAAAAATTCAATAAAAAATTTGGTTTAGATAAAGAACAAAATTAGTAGTTTGTTCTTTTCTTTTGTCAATAAGTCTATGATTAAATGGACAACAAAGATAAACTTTAGTATAATAAATTAAGGGAGATGATTACAATAAAAATATTTTTGGGCTATGACCACCAAGGGGTTAAATGTAAAGATGACATAATTAATTATTTAAATGAATACGGCTATGAAGTTAAAACCCCAGATATTCAAAATAATGATCAAGATGACTATCCAGACTTTGCTATATGGGTATGCCAAAATGTTTTAAAAGAACATGCTTTAGGAATTTTAGTATGTGGTTCTGGAATAGGAATGTCTATCGCAGCTAATAAAGTGCGAGGTATTAGATGTGCCAGAGTAACAGATGGAAATGACGCATTTTCAGCAAAAAATCATAATGGTGCCAATGTAATTGCATTTAGTGTTAATTTAGATACTGAAAAAATACATAACATTATAGACAACTTTATAATGACTAAAGAACCAAGTGAAGAAAGACATTTAAGAAGAATAGAAAAAATAAATAAAATAGAAAGTGAAAATTATGATTGTTAAGTTATTATTATATATCTTTTTTACCTTTATAAGTGCCTTTGGATTATCAGGTATAAATTATAACGGAATTATTAAAAGTGGAAAAAGCCTTGAGGCTAAGGTACTTGTCATGGTATTAAGTTTTTCATTTGGATACTTATTAACAAATTTTGTGCTAGATTTTATAAATATGTAATATGATTAAATGAGGCAAAATATGAAAAATAAAATTCTATTATTAATAGTAGTAGTTTTATCATTTATAGCAGTAAGCAGTTCTAAAAAAGAATCTGCTTTTTTTAATAATGAAGCCAAAGAAAATACCAATAGTAATCAAAATAATCAAGAAAATATAAAATTAGCAATTAAAGATGCTACCACTGGAAATATAACAAATATAGATCTAGAAGAATATATTATCGGTGTTGTTGCCGGAGAAATGCCAGCTTCATTTGAAATGGAAGCGTTAAAAGCACAAGCAATAGCATCTAGAACATATGCAATATATAAAATGAAGATCTCAAAAGGAACTTATGACTTAGTAACAGATAAATCTAATCAAGTATATATAACAAAAGATGCAATGCAAGAAAACTGGCAAAGTAATTATGAATATTACTTTAATAAAATAAAAGATGCAGTTAATGAAACTAAAGGTTTAATAATGACTTATGAAGGAAATGTAATAATTAGTATGTATTTTGCTAAATCTAATGGTAAAACAGAAGATTCGCAATATGTCTTTGGTTCTAATAAAGAATATTTAAAAAGTGTCGATTCACCAGAAGAAAATATTGTAAATAGTATTACAATAAATAAAAGTGAATTTTGTAATAAATTAAATATAGAATGTGATAACATAATTATCAAAGATATTTCAAAATCCCAATCAGGTAGAATAAATTTTATTACAATAAATGATAAAGTATTTAAAGGAACCGAAGTAAGAACACTACTTAATCTTAAATCAACAGACTTTGAAATAAAAGTAAATGATTCGATAGAAATAACCACAAAAGGATATGGGCATGGCGTAGGAATGAGTCAATACGGAGCAAATGAATTAGCTAAAAATGGTTATAAATATGATGAAATATTAAAACATTATTATCAAAATGTAAATGTTGAACAAATTAGTGTATAAAAAATGTTAATTATTCCCATACTTTAATTAGGATGGTGAATTAATGAAAACAAAAAAACTCAAGAACTATGTATTACCAACTATTTATGTAATGGTTATTGGTGTATTATTTATAAGTATTTCCTTTCTAGGGAATGTCTTACAAAATAAAATTGAATATGGCAACATGGCAGTCAGTGCTCTAAAGGATAATGTTACACCAGTAATTAAGAATAATGATGTCTATGAAAGTAAAATAGAACGTCCATATGTAAGTAGTAATGTTGCAATAAGTAAGTCATTTTATGATATGTCAGATGATGATACAAAACAACAAAATTCTCTAGTTTACTATGAAAACACATATTTACAAAATAGTGGTGTCTTATATTCGTCAACATCTGCCTTTGATGTAGTAAGTGCATTTGATGGTACAGTAACAAACGTTTCCAAAGATGAAATATTAGGAAATTATGTAGAAATAACTCATAATCCAAATTTAAAAACAATTTACTATAGTTTGGGTGAAGTTACAGTAAAAAAAGATGACACAGTTGTAAGCGGAGATGTCCTAGGTAAAAGTGGAGATAATAGCTTAAATGGTGAATCAGAAAATTGTCTATTATTTGAAGTTTATCACAACGGAACAGCTATTGATCCAGAAGATTTCTATAACATGTCAATCGAAGATTTAAAATAGCATAAAGAAAACCCTTTAATAATATAGTTTATTAAGGGGTTGTTTGGTTAATGAATAAAGATATAAAAAAAAGAGTATTAAGTGAAGCAAATCACATAATTAAAACACAAGATACAATACGTAAAACAGCAGATCATTTTAATGTAAGTAAAAGTACGGTGCATACTGATTTATCTGAAAGATTAAAAGAAATAGATAATAAACTATCGTCAGAAATAGATGATATTTTTAAAATTCATGATCGAGAAAAACACATTCGTGGGGGAGAAGTAACAAGACAAAAATATAAAAGAGGATAATTATGAAATTTAATAATATATTACATATAACAGATGATTTTTTATATTTAAAAGCTAAAAAACATAAAAGTATTATTAAACAAAAGTTAGCTTTAAATACAGTTTATGGTGGAAAAATATATAACATAAAAAAATTTATGAAAACATTTGAAAAGTTATTAAATGAAAATCATTTAAATAACTCTTTATTTGGTGAAACAATAAAAATAATTGTTAGTTCAAATTATACACCAGCTGACATAACTTTTTTAAAAAATATTATGACATGTTTTAATTATAGAAAAATAGTAATTGAAAAAGAACTTAACTATTATAAACTAAATGAAAAAAATACATATATAAATATCTTTGATAATTATTTTAATGTTACTTTTCTAGATGAATATAAAAAGATTAACAATATTTATATGGAAACTAAATCATTTTATAATAATGAAGATATATTAAATTATATAAACTATATAACAAAAGATAAAGAAGTATGTCTTCTTGGTAACGGAGATCTTTTAAAAGAAGTTTTTGCTAATTTAGAAAATAAATTTGATAAAAAAACATATATTTTTTCAAATCATGAAACTCTTATAATTGCTAGCGCCAAAGCTTGAATTTAAAAGGATTTGTCAATATTTGTCGAACGGTTTTTGTTGCATTATATATTTTAGTGTGTTAAAGTTTAAATGTAGGAAGGAGCAAAATATGATGCAAGGAACTGTAAAATGGTTTAATAATGACAAAGGATATGGTTTCATCGAATGTGATAAACTATCAGATATCTTTGTTCATTATTCAGCAATTGTAAAAGATGGTTATAAGACATTAAACGAAGGTGCTGTAGTAAATTTTAAATTAATAGAAACTTCAAAAGGTTTACAAGCAGTTGATGTTTTAGAACAAGAAATGACTACAATTAAGTAGTTTTTTTCTTTTTTTTGTGGTATATTAAAATTAGGAAGGTGATATATTGAAAATAAGTATTCGTGGTGACAAAATAACAGTCACAAAATCAATGAAAGAATACATAACAGAAAAGTTAGGAAAACTTGATAAGTATTTTGAAAGTCCTAAGGCAACTGATTGTAAGGTCTTAATTAAGGTAAAAAACCAAGATCAATGTATTGAAGTAACAGTGCCAACAAGTAAATTTACTTTAAGAGCAGAAGAAAGACATCCTGACCTTTATGCAGCTGTGGACCTAGTCGTTGATAAACTTGAAGGACAAATTAGAAAAAATAAAAGTCGTTTGGGTAAAAAATATCGCGATGTTCCTAAATTTGAAATGAGTTTTGATTTTGAAGTTGAAGATGATGAAGAAATGGATTTACCAAAAATCATTAAAAGAAAAGAAATGGAAATGAAGCCAATGGATGAAGAAGAAGCATTGCTTCAAATAGATTTATTAAATCATGATTTCTTTGTTTTCAAAAATATTGATGAAGATTGTGTGTCAGTTCTTTATAAAAGAAAAGATGGCAAGTTTGGAATCATAAATGTTAAATAGTTTATAATTGAAGCCCAAGTGGCTTCTTTTTGGGTGAAATAAAGGTGAAAAAGTTTCTAAAAGCTTTTTCTTTTATTTTACTTATGATATAATACACATTAAGGAGAAATGAGAAAATGAATTTTATAAAAAAATTATTAGATAGTGAATATAAAGAATTATGTCGCTTTGAAAAATTAGCAGAAGAAATTGAAAAATTAGAGCCTGAAATGCAAGCTTTAAAAGATGAAGATTTTAAAGATAAAACTTTAGAATTTAAAGCAATGCTAGAAGATGGAAAAACATTGGATGATATTGTAGTTCCAGCATTTGCTTTAGCACGTGAAGCAGCATATCGTGCTATTGGTGAAAAACCATTCCATGTTCAAATACTTGGTGGACTTGCTATCCATTATGGTAATATAGCTGAAATGAAAACTGGTGAAGGTAAGACTTTGACAACTATTTTACCGGCATATTTAAATGCATTGGAAGGAAAAGGTGTTCATGTTGTAACAACTAATGAATATTTATCAAGTCGTAATGCTGAATGGATGAGACCAATTTATGATTTATTAGGTGTTTCAGTAGGAATAAATTTAAGAGAATTAACTCCGAAAGAAAAACAAGAAGCATATAATGCCGATATTACATATTCTACCAATAATGAAGTAGGTTTTGACTATTTAAGAGATAATATGGTAGTAAAACGTGAAGACAGAGTTCAAAGAGGACTTAACTTCTGTATCATCGATGAAGTTGACTCAATTTTAATTGATGAAGCAAGAACGCCATTGATTATCAGCGGAGGTCAGTTTAACACGAATAGTCTTTATATTGAAGCAGACAGAGTTGCTAAAAGATTAAAAGAAGAAGATGACTACACAATTGATTTAAAAACAAAGAGTGTATCTTTAACTGCTGAAGGTAGTAAAAAAGTTGAAAAGTTATTAAATGTAACTAATCTTTATGATTTAGATAACACAAGTTTAGTTCATCACATTAATCAAGCTTTAAAGGCTAATTATGGATTTAAAAAAGATATAGATTACGTTGTTGATAATGATGCAATTATAATTGTAGACCCATTTACTGGACGTCTTATGCACGGAAGACAATATTCTGAAGGTCTTCATCAAGCTATTGAAGCAAAAGAAGGAGTTACAATTAACACTGAAACTAAAACAATGGCTACAATTACATTCCAAAATTTATTTAGAATGTATAATAAATTATCTGGTATGACAGGTACTGCAAAGACAGAAGAAGAAGAATTTAGAAATATTTACAACATGTATGTTATAAGAATTCCTACTAACAAACCAGTAATTCGTGAAGATTTAGCAGATTTAGTATATTCTGGAGAAAATGGCAAATATAAAGCCATCATAAACGTTGTAAAAGAAATCCATTCTAAACATCAACCAATTCTAATTGGTACAATATCAGTTGAAGCCAATGAAAAGTTAAGTAAATTACTTACTAAAAATGGTTTAAAACATGAAGTATTAAATGCCAAAAATCATGAAAGAGAAGCAGAAATTATTGCTCATGCAGGTGAAAAAGATGCTATAACACTTGCCACTAACATGGCTGGACGTGGAACCGATATTAAACTTGGCGAAGGAGTTCGTGAAATTGGTGGGCTTTACGTAATCGGTACAGAAAGACATGAATCACGTCGTATTGATAATCAGTTGCGTGGACGTTCGGGACGTCAAGGAGATCCAGGAACAAGTCAATTCTTTGTATCATTCGAAGATGATCTAATGCGTCGTTTTGGTACAGATAAAATTAAAAATATGTTAGTAAGTATGGGAATAACTGATGATCAAGCAATACGTTCTAAAGCCTTGACAAAAAGTATTGAATCAGCTCAAAAGAAAGTTGAAGGAAATAACTTTGATTATCGTAAGAGTCTTCTTGATTATGATAATGTTTTAAATGAACAAAGAGAAATAATTTATGCGCGTCGTAATGAAATACTAGACCAAGAAAGTATTCATGATACTATTATTGAAACATTTAAAAATACTATAACAAACCTTGTAGATAGCCATATTCCACCAGAAAATTGTCTAACAGAAAATGATTTATCTGAAATTGCAGAATATGTAAATACCAACTTCTTAAAAGGTGAAGAATTAAATGCCAAGGTTCTTGAAGGGATGAAAGAAAAAGAAGTAATAGATCATATAAGTGAACTTGTTATCAAAAATTATGAAAAGAAAATGATATCATCACCACTTATGAATGATTTTGAAAAAGCTATATCACTACGTGTTATAGATACAAGTTGGGTAGACCACATGAGTGCAATGGAACATTTAAAAGAAGGTGTTGGTCTTCGAGGCTATGGTCAATCAAATCCAGTTCAAGTCTATACAATGGAAGGCTTTGAAATGTTTGATAACTTACTTAACAAAATAGATAATGATATTGCACTTTTCTTACTTAAAGCCGAAGTTCGTCAAAATGTTGAAAGAAAACAAACTTTAAAAGGTACAGCTAACGATGGTAAAGAAAAAATAAAGAATCAACCTAAAAGAGTTAGCCACAAAATTGGCCGTAATGATCCCTGCATTTGCGGTTCAGGGAAAAAATATAAGAATTGCTGCGGAAAGTAATATAATTTAACAAAAAGGTGTAAACAAAATAGTTAGGTTACACCTTTTAATTTAAAAATACGGAAGTTTTAATGCGATAAAAAGCAACGAAGGAATGAGGTAGAATGAAAAACAAAAAAATATTTATTGTTATCAATACTTTATATATATTAGTTCCCTTATCAATTTTAATTTTTCAGCAATTGTTTAAATATAAATTTTATATATAAGTAACATTTGGAATTCTAATATACTTTTGGTTAAGAAAAAATAATATAAGTAATGAGGATTTAGGTATAACTAAAAGAAATATTGCAAACTCATTAATCAGCAATTTACCCATAATCATTATATCCGTATCAATTATTATCTTAATGAAATTTTTAAATATAAATAAGTTTGTTCCAAGGGAAACAATATACTTTTATTTATTTTATATATTTATTTCATGCCCAATTCAAGAATTCCTATATCGTGGTTTCTATGGCTATTTTGATAATGGCAAACATAGTACTATGTTAATATCTTCGTCTATGTATGCATTTGTCCATATTATATACAAAGATATATTAACCATTGTATTAACTTTTATAATTGGTTTAATTTGGTATAATTTGTATATAAAAGATAAAAATTTATTTGGAGTATCAATTAGTCATTGCATTATTGGCGTGGTAACAATTTTTTTAGGAATTATAGATTAATATAAAGGGGATATGTACTATGGATTTAAAACCAAAACATAATATTTGTAAAATAAAATTAAACGAAGATTTAGATGTAATAATTCAGGCTTTTATTAATGTTTATGGAACTGAGTATTCCGATTTTATCACTAATAGATTTAAAGAGCTGAAGATTATTTGGTATGATGATGAAATACAAAATTATAGCGATATAAATGATATAATAGAAACCTCTTTGCCAAAAGAAATTATAGATGAATACTTAAAGAAATATAAAGAGAAATGTTTTTCACAAAGTGCTTTTATTGATGAATTAGATGTTTTAATTCTACCTTTATCATATAATATAACCCATATAATTCACGAAATGAATCATATGATTAGTTGCCATGTTTTATCAAAAAATCCATTAAGAATAATAAGTGGTTTAAGTACAATAACAGAACAAAATAATGGAATAGTATCCAATGATAATGACTTAAATGAAATAATTAATCAAAAAATAACAATAGATATTTTGGAGGAACTTAAAAGACTAGGCATAGATTTAAAAATATCTTCATCATGGCAAGAGCAGTTATTCCCAGTAATTAATTTGTTTTATAAAACATTTAGAGATGAAATTAAAAAAACATATGTTACTGGTAACTTATTATCATTTGCTAAAAATCTCGGAGGACAAAACTACATCGACTTTACTCAAGTTGTGTTTCTAAAATGTTTTAAAGCACGCAGAAATATTTCAAAAGGTGAAACCAAAATTATTTCTAAAGATGATATAGAACAAGTAGAAGCATTAGTATTTATGATGAATGAAACTAGAGAGCAACAAAGTATAAAAAGATAAAACATAGCGAAATAATTAGGTGTTAGAAAAAAATGTTTAACATTACCATTAAAATTTAAAAGGCAATATATAAATAATGAGTTAATAACTATAAAGTTATTAACATTTTTTTCTAAAATATAGCATTGTTATTGTGGCTAAAGAAAATTAATGATATAATTAAATTGACAAATAATTATGTATAAGGGGGAAATATGAATAATAAATTAATTGGCACAGAAAAGAATATTATATTTTATAATGATGAAGAAGGTAATACAAAAATTGAAGTATTACTTGAAAATGAAGATGTTTGGTTAAATACAGAAGCTATTGCAGCACTTTTTAATGTTGATAGAACAGGTATTATCAGGCACATTAATAATATTTATAAAGATGATGAATTAAAAGAAGTGGCAACTTGTGCAAAAATTGCACAAGTTCAAAAAGAAGGAAATCGAAGTGTGCAAAGAACATATTCTTATTATAATCTTGATATGATTATTTCTATAGGTTTCAGAGTTAATTCAAAAAAGGCAATTAAATTTAGAACTTGGGCTAACAAAATAATTAAAGATTACATGATTCAAGGTTTTGCTTTAAATGATGACAGATTCATGAAAGCTAGAAAATCAGATCAGGAATATTTTAAAAGATTATTGGAAAGAATTAAGTTAATTCGTACTAGTGAGAGAATGTTTTATCAAAAAATCACTGATATATTTGCAGAATGTTCAATTGATTATAATAAAAACGCTAATGAAGCAATAACATTTTACAAAACCATTCAAAATAAATTTCATTACGCCATTACTAGACAAACAGCAGCAGAAATAGTTTATAACAGGGTTGATGCCAACAAAGATAACATGGGATTAACAACATGGGAAAAATCTCCGGATGGGAAAATTTTAAAATCAGATGTAATAATAGCAAAAAATTATTTAGATGAAAAAGAAATTAAAAATTTAAATAATTTAGTAAATTTATTTTTAGATATTGCTGAAAATAATGCAGAAAGAAATATTCCAATGTATGAATGATTGGATAAAAGAAGTTGAAAATGAATTAATATTACTGCATTATGATGTTTTAGAAAACAAAGGCAAAATATCTCATAAAAAATCTTTAGAAAAAGCTATGAAAGAATATGAAAAATATAGAATAATTCAAGATAAAAATTATATTTCAGACTTTGATAAGTTAATACTGGAGACAAAAAAATAGAAAATAAATAAAGAAAATGGCATTACAGGTTACTTAACAAGTGGATTTTATAAAAGAGCAATTTTTGATAGTAGTGCTATTACTAGTGCATTGTAAGCCTTTTTAAATTACAATCAAAGTTATCCGCGATTAGAAAAAAGTAGATAAATAAAAAAATATATGTTATACTAGTCTTAATTATTTAAGGAGGAAAAATAATGAGTAGCAAAGAAGTAATTGATAAAATAAGAAACTTATCAACACAAGAAAAAAGAGATTTATCATATGAAGATTTAGTAAAAATAATTGAACCATTAACGTCAGATGAAATAATTGAATTAAGTAATGTTATTGGATATCCTGTATTTACTAGATTATGTATGGGTGTATTAAAACATAGATTTGTTTTATTACAAGATGGTGCTGCTGCAATAATTGTTAATAGTGAGGGACAAATTTTATTACAAAGTAGAGCAGACAGAGATAAATGGGGATTACCTGGTGGCTGTCAAGAACTAGGAGAAAGGTTTCAAGATACAGTTTTAAGAGAAGTAAAAGAAGAAACAAATCTTGATGTTAAAGAAGAAGATTTAGAATTAATAGACATTGTATCTGGAGCTTCAAGAAGAAATGATTATCCAAATGGGGATGTAGTAATTAATAACACAGCACTTTATTGTATTAGAAATTATAGCGGTGAATTAAAATGGGATAGTGAATCCAAAAATATGAAATTCTTCGATTTAGATAATTTGCCAGAAAATCAAAATGATCCAGATTTAATTGAAATTTATAAAAGAAAATTTGGATCAAGGGGTAGATAAAGATATCAAACAAAAATTGTTGACAACTTAAATGTTATCAACAATTTTTTTGAAATTAATGATATGTTATTGTGGCTAAAAGAAATTAATGGTATAATTAAATTAACAAATAATTCTATTTATAGGGGGAAATATGAATAGTAAATTAATTAGAATTTAAAAAAATACTAAATTTTTATAATGAAGATTATAATTAAAAAATAAATTATTTAATACTTTTTAAAATATAAAAATTGAAAGGAGATAAAAAATGAAAAATGATTTAGTAAAAGCACAAATAATTGTTAAGGAAAATAAAATAGGAATATTAAGAATTGGAAAAGTAAGTTATATATCATTAACTGACTTGGCAAAATATCAAAATTCTAGTGATCCATCTTTTACAGTGAAAAATTGGTTAAGAAGAATAACCACAATTGATTATATTGGTTTATGGGAAGAAATTCATAATAAAAATTTTAATTTGGTCGAATTCGACCAAATTAAAACAGAATATGGCAAAAATTCATTTGCAATGTCCCCGTCTCAATGGATAAAAAGAACTAATGCAATAGGAATAATTTCAAAAGGTGGAAGATATAGTATTGGAACATATGCTCATCCAGATATAGCATTTGAGTTTGCTAGTTGGTTATCTCCAGAATTTAAATTATATTTAATAACAGAGTTTGAAAGATTAAAAGCAAATGAAGCATACCAAGAAAAAATAGATTGGCAAGCAAATAGAATTTTATCCAAATTAAACTATGTAGTTCATACGGATGCGGTAAAAACATATATCGTTCCAGCACTTACTGAAGAACAGAAAAAATTCGTTTATGCCGAAGAAGCTGATGTTTTAAATGTTGCCTTATTTGGTATGACAGCTAAAGAATGGCGAAAAGAAAACCCAGAACTTGCTAAAAGTGGAAATATAAGAGATTATACTGATTTATTACATTTAGTAATATTAAACAATTTGCAAAATACAAATGCAGAGTTAATTGAGGAAAAAATCCCTCAAAGAGAAAGATTGATAAAACTTAATAATTCTGCAAGAAGACAAATGAAAGTATTAAAAGAAAATAAGAATATTAAAGATTTAGAAGTGTTACAAAAACAGGTGAAAGAAGAAAATAATTTAATAACCGACTAATATTTTTTATTTATTTAATTGTGATAAAAAAAGATAGTGGTATAAAAAATAGTTAATAAGAAACAAATATATTGACAGATTATAGAATAGTTTGAATGAAACATTTACGCATTTTAAAAATAGAATGGAGGTTTTGGTCATGGAAATAACAAAAGAAAAAGATATAACAGAAAGAATAATTAGTTTAATAAATGAATTGCATCCCGTTAAAACACCAAGAGTAGATTTAGATATGCCAAGTTTTAAAAGACCATCAACAGACATAATAATAAATCTAGTGGAAATAGATAATTTGCCATACACATTTATTAGTGTTCTCGATGGTACAGAAAGTTGTAAAAGCAGTGCGGAAAATGGAGAATTAACAACTAATTATTTTTTAAGCATTAGTACTTTAAAAGTATTAATTGATTATCTACTAGCGAATTTTCCTGTAGTATACAGCTTCAATGTAAATAGTAATTCCATTTCATTTACTTTATCATTTTCTAAAAATAATGATTTTTATATAACACCAGGGATTTCACTAGAGAATATTAGTTTAGAAATTAGAATAACAGATTTAAAACTAGAAAAGCAATTAAAAGAATATTTGATATTTATAATTAATACATATTATAATGAATTAAAACAAACACAATATTGGCAAGAAAATATTCAAAAATATAAAGAAAAAATGTTATTTGAAATGGAATATGAATATATAATGAACATTATTTCTCACTTAAATGAAGACGAAATAAGAAAATTACTAGTTAATATTTCTAACGAAAGATTTATAGAAATAATGAATGATACAATTTCTAAAGAAATCAAATTAGAAAGATTAATGTCATAATTGTGTTGATAACTTAATTGTTATCAACATTTTTTATACTATCCACGCCTTTCATTTCTTACAGATAAAAACTTAAAATGGCTAAACAAATTTTTTTAATATTAATCCAAAATTAAACTCATAAAGTTCATTTTAACTATATTTTTTAGTGGGTTAATGGTATAATTAGTTTGAAATTATGTGCTTCAAATATTTTACACTTGAAAGAAGGTGAAAAATGAAAAAGATAAAATTGAAGCAAATATTGATTCCATTATTAGTATGTATTATATCTACAATTATTGGTTTAACCACAGATAACACATTATTAGGAATAATAGTATTAATAACTGGAATATTAAATAGTTATTACGGTAGTATAGGTAATAAGATAAATTTTCTAATAGGTATTGTTAATAATCTTGTTTTATCATATATTGCTTTTAAAAATAATAATTATGGCTTGGTAATATTTAATCTATTTCTTTTTATGCCAATTAATATTAAAGGTTATTTTGAATGGAATAATAATTCAAATAAGGATTTAGTAGAAAATAGAGGATTAGGTGTTAAAAACGGAATTATTACAATTATTACAGCAATTATTATTGGACTAATTGTTGCCTATTTATTGGGGCTAATTCCCGGGGAACGATTAACATATTTAGATTCTTTTACTAACGTTATTAGTTTTATTGCTGGTATACTATTAATGTTAAGATATAATGAATCTTGGATATTATATTTAATAAACAATGTTTTAGATTTAATATTATGGATAATTAATTACAGTAGTGGTGGGTTTGATTCACTCATGGTTTTATTAATGTCCATTATGTATTTATTAATAAATATATATGCTTTATTTAAATGGAGGAGTACAGATGAAAAATTATAAAAAATATATTTTTGATATAGATTATACAATATTAATTCCAGATTGGTCTAAAGAAGATGATTATTTTAAATTAAATATTCCTTTAAAAGAACAAGAAGAATTTTTTAAACAAAAACAAGATATTTTAAATAAATATGAACATGAATTTCCAAAATATGATACAAAGACATTAAGTGATTATTTTAGAAAATATGGTTTTACTGTGACCGAAGATGTTATTAATGGTTGGATGCTATATAATGGAAAAACAATTGTGGATGAAGTAGTAGAAGGTACTTTAGAATTATTTAAATATTTAAAAGAAAATGGTAAAGAAATAGTTATTTTAACTAGTTGGTTTAGTGGAACACAAATTCCAAGATTAAAAAGAGCTGGATTACTTGAATATATTGATAAAATTGTAGCTGGTGAAAATGCGATGAAACCTGATTTAGAGTCCTTTAAATTAGCAATTGGCAAAACCGACAAAGAAGATTGTATTATGATTGGTGATAGTATCAAAAGTGATAAAGTTGGTGCTGATAACGTAGGGATAGATTGTTATATAGTTGATAAAAATCATACTATACAAGATCTATATTGGATAATAAGGAGCAATGAAAATGAAGTTAAAAAACAACTATAATGAATGCCTTACTAATTTAGCATGCTCAATTTCAAAATACTTTGGATCTTCATATAAACATAATACCATAGATTATATTGATAAATTGCTTGAAGAAAAAAAGCCAAAAAATGTGGTAACTATTCTTTTAGATGGAATGGGGAATTCTTTATTAGATAAACATTTAACAAAAGATTCATTTTTTATAAAAAATAGAATAAAAAGTATTTCAACAGTTTTTCCTGCCACAACTGTTGCTGCCACTACAAGTATGCGAACTGGATTAAATCCGTGTGAAACGGGAATGCTAGGGTGGACTATGTATTTTGATGAATGTGACGATACAATTGTTACATTTGCTAAATCATCAAAGGGTGATGAAGATAACAAAGTTTTAGATAGTGCAACAGAATACATAAAAAAATATTTAACGCAAAAAGAAGTTACGGATAGAATAAATGAAGAAACAAAATTTAAAGGATATAAAGTCATTCCATTTGATGATCAAAAATATACTGATTTAGATGATATGTTTAATAAAATAGAAAATTTATGTAATATTAATGAAAAAAAATATATTTATTCATATTATGATGAACCAGACTATACATTACATGATTTAGGTACTGACAATAGCGAAATAAAAAATATTATTGTAAATATGCAAGATAGAGTTTATAAATTAGCACAAAAATTAAACGATACTTTGATTTTTGTTATAGCTGATCACGGACATTTAAACGCAGAAAATATATTTTTAGAAAATTATCAAGACCTTTTAGATTGTTTAGAAAAATTACCATCAATTGAACCTAGAACAACAGCTTTTTTTGTAAAAAATAATATGAAAAAAACTTTTGAGTATTTATTTGAAAAATATTTTGGAAATTATTTTTATTTATTTACAAAAAGTGAAATCATAAACATGAAATTGTTTGGAGATGGAGAAGAAAACAAAAAGTTTAGAAGTGAATTAGGTGATTATATTGCAATATCTTATACTAAAAAGGCTTTTATTTATAAAGGTGATTACCCATTAACTTCACAACATGCCGGATATTCAGATGAAGAAGTATATATACCGTTAATTGTTGTTGATTCAAATGAAGTAAAATAATTTACTGAAAATAGTCATTTCTATGTTCAAAAACGGATTTCATATCAAAGCTAACTGTCCAACTAATAAGATTCAGTACATTACCCACTAACGCCATAAAATTAAAAAGATTAAATTTATAACTCTGTTGATAACTTAATTGTTATCAACCTTTTAATATTGAATAAAAAGTTGTAAATTATTAATAATTTTGATAATAAATGTATTTTTAATTTATAGAATTTGATAAAATAAAATTGCAGGTGATTATTAATGAAGAAAAATAAAATAGTTAGTATACTACTTTTACTCGTAAGTTTTATAATATTATCTGGATGTGGAGAAAAAGAAGAACCAATTAAAGAAGATAAAAATTTAAAAATAAGGGATTTATCAATTGATGATTTTAAATGGGAAATTAATTCAAGTGCATGTCAAAATGGAGAATGTCAATTATTAACATTTAAAAATAATTCAGAATATGATTTAATTGAAATGGAATTAAGTTTCACAAAAAAGAGTACCGCTACAGAAGATGATATGAAAATATTTAATAACTTTTTAAGTTCTCATACAGATTATATAACAGAAAATCCCGACAATAACAAAATCGTTTTAAAATCATATTTTAATTCAGAAATACAAAAAGGTAGTGAAGTTAGTGATATTAATATATTGCTAGGATATGATGAACGTTTTTGGAATGAATATCCAACTAATGAACAAGTAAATTTAATGGAACCAAGTGAACTTTACATAGGTGTTATAGGGCGTGATAATAAACTATATAGAGTACATTATAATATTGAAGATAAAAAATGGTTAATTGATGATGAAAAAGTAGATTTAGATACAAAAATTAATACTAAAATGTGGCAAAAACTATCATTTCCAAAAGAAAATCATCATTTGATACTTTCAGATGAAGAAAATAATCTTTTAATTTATTTTTATGGTATATCAAGTGATTCTTATTATGAATATGCAGATAAACTCATAAGTGACGGTTTTAAAGAAAACAGTTATTCTTCGATTCATTTTACAGGAAAAAATGAAGATGGTTATGAAGTAGATTTAAATTTTTATGAAGTAGAAGCCAAAATGTATATGAGCATTACAAAAAAATAAAATTATGTTGATAACGATTAGGTTATCAACATTTTTAATGCAAACATAAACCATAAAGAAGGAAGTTTGCAAACATGAATAAAAATTGTAATTTCAATGACAATTGCAGTAAAGCAAAACGACTAGTTGAAGAAGCAAATAAGAACTTAAAATACTTTTATGTTGAAGGACCAACAGGTACCAAGGGAGATAAGGGAGATCCCAGGACCAGCAACGATTAGAATTGGTGAAACAATAACTCTTGGTTCAACAGAAAATGCTTTTGTTGAAAATATTGGTACAAAAGAAGATGCGGTTTTAAAGGTTCATATACCAAATGGAATTCAAGGGCCTAAAGGTGAAAAAGGAGATAAAGAAGATCGTGGTCCAATTGGACTTCAAGATTTTCCGGGCGAAATAAGTATAAGCGAAGTTATAACTATAGATGGAACAGAAACAACAATTTAGCAGATAAAGGATCTTTTGTAAATGTTGATTTAAACACAATCGATTCAATTGTTATAAAAGAAAGTGGAATTTATTTAAATCATATTTATTTAGTGGAAAACCAATGGTAAGGGATATTTTACAAATATCACCAGCATCAAATACTAATTCTTACTGGGAAGGAACAGCAATAAATAGATATAGTAATACAATAATATCTCCCTTATTGGAAAATGATATTATACAACTTTGTGTAAGAACAACTTCAAATACTACGATTGAGTTTGATGTAAGTACAAATGCAATATTAAATCTTGTAAAAATATTTTAAATAGACCAAAAAAAGTCTATTTTCATTGACTAAACTATAATATTTATGTAAAATAAAATATGTATTTAAAAATAGAATTAATAACAGGGAGGAAAAGGATATGAAAAATAATGAAAAATATAAAGTAATAGTAATTAATAAATATAGTTTAGGGTTTGACTCTGTAAAAACAAAAGAAAATAGCCCATTAGTTGTAAATCTAGAACAAGATTTAAGTGAGATAGAATTACCATCAAATCTTTTAGAATTGGATACTTTAATTGTTGATTTAAACACAAATAATGCTTGCTCATGGTTTAGGATTTTTATTGGATCAACATCAACACTTAAAGAAATTGATGATTCTAAAATGTTAGTGAGTTATTCAGAAGGGCTAGACTATAAAGATCTTTTAGAAATGAAGCCAGAAGATGGATGGGTTTTTTATAAAAATGAAGTAGAAAATCCAGTTCTACTTGCAAAATTAAAACCTCTAGATATAGTGGTATCAAGTGTCGGAGAGGCAAAAATGACATTAATAAATTTGTCTTCAATTTATAAAAATGAAAACGTTTGCTTAAATCATATTTTTGAAGAAAAGAATCAAATTTTAAAAAGAGAAAAATAATTAATAAACTAATGTCAAATGCCATTAAAAATCTTTATTAAATAAGAGTTTCCGTGATATAATGAATACGTTAAAAATAGATTTGTGTCGGGGTGTTATAATGAAAGTAAAAAAACAATATTATAAAGAGTTAGATTTAATAAGAGTTATATGCTGTATAGCAGTATTATTATATCATATAGGAATACTAAAGGGCGGATATTTAGCTGTTTGTACCTTTTTTGTTTTAAGTGGCTATTTATCTTGTATATCTAGTTTTAAAAAGAAAAATTTTTCGTATAAAGAATACTATAAAAATAGATTTTTAAAACTTTATGTCCCTTTACTTATAGTAGTTTTTATATCAATTGCTGTGGTTTCAATGTTTAATAATATATATTGGTTAAGTTTAAAAAATGAAACAACGTCAATATTACTTGGGTATAATAATTTTTGGCAAATCAGTGCAAATTTAGATTATTTTGCAAGACATGTTGATTCTCCATTTATGCACTTATGGTATATAGCAATTTTATTACAATTTGATATTGTATTTCCTTTTATTTTTAAAGGATTAAAAAAACTTGGTGACAAAGTAAACAAAGCTTTTCCTTGTGCCATATCTTTATTTTTGGCAATTATTGGAACTGCTTACTTTTATAAATGTAGTCTAAGTGCAAATTTAATGAATGCGTATTATAACACTTTTGCTAGAGTTTACTCCATACTATTTGGCTTATCACTAGGATTTATTCATTCATATTACAAACCATTAGTGCCAGAAAAAGTAAAGAAAAAACCATTACGTCACATAATATATGTATTATATTTAATAATAATGATCATTTTATTTATTTTTGTAAAATCAACGTCCAAATTCTTTGTATTAAGCATGATTTTAGTAACATTAATATCATGTCGATTAATTGATTATGCAACAGTAAATAATAAACCATTAAATAGATTTGATAAAATTATAAAAAGTATATCAAGTATTAGTTATGAAATATATTTAGTACAATATCCAGTTATATTTTTATTTCAATATATAAATATTAATCATTATTTTAAAACTCCATTAATAATAATTATAGTGGTAATTATTTCATACATAATACATTTTATAGTAAATAAGAGGGAAAATATGAAAAAAATAAGAAAAATATTATTAATTGCAGTTGTAATTTTATCTTTATTCGGAGGCTTTAAATATATTACTACCAAATCTCATGAAAAAGAAATGAAAAAATTAGAACTTGAATTAGCAGAAAATGAAAAAATAATGTTAGAAAAGCAAGCTGAATATAAAATTCTAGAACAAAAAGAGGAAGAAGATTGGACAAAAGAACTAGAAAAATTAGAAGATTCTAGCAATTATGAACAAATGACATCAGAATTGCCTGTAACTTTTATCGGAGATTCAGTAATGCTCGGAGCAATGAATAATTTGAAAAAAGCATTTCCAAATAGTTATTTTGATTCAAAAGAATCAAGATCAACATATGTAGGATACACATTAATAGAAGAATTAAAAAATTCCAAAAAACTTGGAGATCCTGTAGTAATCCATCTTGGTACAAATGGAGATTGTAAAAATAATTGTAAAGAAAAAATAATGGATTTATTAACAGATCGAACAGTATTTTGGATAAATACAACAAATTATACTTATGTTAATGATTCCATAAATGAACTATCAGAAAAGTATAGCAATTTACATGTAATTGATTGGTATAGTTTATCAAAAGGACACAGTGATTGGTTCTATGCTGATGGAATACATTTACCACCAACTGGAAGAAAAGAATATACGAATATTGTATATAATGCAATTTTAGATGTTTATAAAGATCAATTTAAAATAAAAAAAGAAGAGTTGATTAGAGAGCATCAAGAAGAATTAAAGAAGAAAATGACTTTTTATGGAAATGATATATTATTCTATGATTTTGAAAAATTACAAACTAACTTTAGTGATGCTAGATTTGTAGTAAATAAAGATTTTAGTTACAAAGATTTAAAAGAAAGTATAGAAAAATCATTAAAAGAAAATACTTTATCAAATGAAATAGTGCTTGCATTCGATAATTCAACAGTTATTTCTACAAAAGAATATCAAGAATTAATAGAGTTATGTAAAGATAGCAAAATATATATATTATCAAGTGGAAAACCATTAGATAGTTTAGGAAATTATGATAATGTTACTATAATTAATTTTTACGGAAAAATACAAAAAAATAAAGATTATGTTATGGCAGATGGTATTCATTTAACAGAAAAAGGAAACGAAGCTTTAAATAAAATATTAGAAAAAAATTTAAAATAATAATAAAACACATATCGAATTATGAAATATTATGTTACTAATAATAGCAATTAATTTTGAAGTTATGTTTTACGATTTGAAAGATAATGTTTTTAAAAATATTATCTTTTTTAATGTATTATTATTTAATCAGATATTTAACTTTCATTTAATTTTTATAACATACAATGAAACCATGAAAGGAGGAATTCATGTACATAAATAACTTTCAAAGAGTGGAAGAAAAATATGTAATAACAAAGGAAGATAAAGAAAAATTATTAAAAATAATAAATAGTTATATTAAAGAAGATGAGTATTTTAAAAGTGAAATACATAATATTTACTTTGACACCAAAAATAATGATTTAATAATTAATTCATTAGAAAAGCCAATATATAAGGATAAATTTAGAATAAGAAGTTATGGTATACCAAAATATAATGATTATGTATTTCTAGAAATGAAAACAAAATATAAAGGAGTGGTAGGTAAAAGAAGAATAAAGGTAAAATTAAATGAAATAGATGACTATTTAGAAAATAATAAAGAAACAGATAATAAAATATTAAAAGAAATAATATATTATTACAAATTTTATAATTTACAAAAGGCAATATATATTGCTTATGACAGAGAAAGTTATAAAGGTAAAGAAGATAGCAATTTAAGAATAACGTTTGATAGTAATTTAAGAAGCCGAAGAAATGATTTAAATTTTAAAGAAATAAAAATGAAGAAATACTTTAATGAAGATTACTACATAATGGAAATTAAAACTATCGGGGCTTTACCGTTATGGCTTGCAAGAAGTTTATCAAAACTAGAGATATACCCAACTAGTTTTTCAAAATACGGAAAAATATATGAGCGTGAAATGAAGGAGATGGTGAAAAATGCTTAACAGTATTTTTGGATCAAGTGCTTCCAGTTCTATTGGTTTAACTGAAGTATTAATTAGTATGATCATAGCTATAATATTAGGTTTTATTATAGCTTTAACACATAAAAAAACATCTAGATATAGCAAGAATTTTTTAATAACTGTATCACTTTTACCAATATTAGTGGAAGCAGTAATGTTAATGGTAAATGGCAATTTAGGCACATCTGTAGCCATAATGGGAGCATTTAGTTTAGTAAGATTTAGAAGTATACCAGGTACATCAAAAGAAATATTAATAGTGTTCTTTGCTATGGCTGTAGGTTTATCTTGTGGCATGGGTCAAATATGGTTTGCAATTATTTTAACTGTTATTGGATGTTTACTATTATTGTTATTAAATAAAGTTAATATTTTTGAAAAAGAAAAAGGAGAAAAAAAATTAAAAATATTAATACCAGAAAATTTAGAGTACGATAATGTTTTTGAAGATATATTTAATGAATGTACAAATAAGGCTATATTAGAAAAAACTAAAACAACTAACATGGGAAGTATGTTTGAATTAAGTTATAAGGTAAATATTAAAAAAGAAATATCTGAAAAAGAATTTATAGATAAATTAAGAACAAGAAATGGCAATTTAAAAATTGTTCTAGAAAGAGAAGAAGATGGATGTGACCTATAAAAAGAAATTGTGGATAGTTATACCAATAGTTTTAGTTATTATCCTAGGTATTTTATTATATTATTTCTACAAAAATAAAAATAGTAATATAATTGATATAGAAACTAGTATAAACATTGATACTTCGAGTGATGATATAAACTGGGATAATTATGAAGAAAAAAATATTGAATTAAGTGAATCTTTAACAATTACAAATCCTGGAGTTTATACTTTAAACGGAACCTTAACTGGAAATATTACAATTAATACAAATGCAAATGTCAAACTTATATTAAATAGTGTAACCATAACTAGTGATAATGGTCCAGCAATATATGTTAAAAATGCTGATAATGTGATAATAAGTACAATGGAAGGTACAACCAATACTTTAAGTGATTCAAGTACTTATACTGGATTTGATGACGGAATTGAAGGAGCTATTTTTAGTAAAGATGATTTAGTTTTAGAAGGAACTGGAACATTAATATTAAATGGTAATAAAGGTGATTCACTTGTTTCTAAAGATGATCTTCTCATTAATAGTGGAACATATATAATTAATGCAAAAGATGATGGTATACGTGGAAAAGACTCTGTATATATAAAAGATGGAAATATTACAATTACTAGTGTATGTGATGCGATAAAATCCACAAATGAAACTGATACTACAAAAGGTTATGTTAAAATTGATGGAGGTACATTTAATATAACAACGACAAGTACAAATGAAAGTGATAGTGCCAAAGGAATAAAATCATCTAATCTTATTTTAATAAACGGAGGCAAATTTAATATAAATACAACAGATGATGCAATTCATTCAAATAATAATATAAAAATAAATAATGGAAATTTTGAAATATATCCGAAAGATGACGGTATTCACGCTGATAATGAACTTATAATTGAAGATGGTAATATAGTTATTAACAAATCTTACGAAGGTTTAGAAGCTCAAAATATAGTTATTAACAATGGAGTTATCAACATATTTGCAAGTGATGATGGAATAAATGCCACTGGGAAAACAAATACAACAGCAACATTAACAATAAATGGCGGAGATATAAGTGTTAATGCTTCCGGTGACGGATTAGATGCAAATGGAAGTATTTATATTTATGGAGGTTCGGTATATGTCGATGGACCAACTAGTAATGGTGATGGTGCATTGGATTATGATAAAGAATTAATTATATCTGGTGGTACATTAGTAGCAGTTGGTTCAAGTGGTATGGCACAAGGAATTTCAAACACTTCAACTCAATATGGTATTTTAGTCAATTTTAGTAATACATATAATTCAAATGATGTAATTTCCATTGTTGATAGTTCAAATAAGGAAGTTTTTTCTTACACTGCTAAAAAATCATTTTCATCATTATGTTATAGTAGCAAATCTTTAAAAGATGGAGAAACTTACACAATAAAAATTAATGGCGTATCAGTACAAGTTATTACAATTAATAACATTTCTACAACAGCTGAAACATCTAGCCGTAATCCATCAGGTAGACCTAATAATCAAGGTGGACCAAGAAGATAATGAAAAAAAGAGCTTTAATCATATATTACATCATGTTAACGAGTTTTACAGTTTATGTTATTTTAGACACATTAGTATTAACAAAAGTCTATAAAAAAGTAGATAATATAAGTACAATAAATTACAATGGTACATACACTGATAATTCTTATGAAGATGAAAACATTAAAATAGATATATCAACATACAGAGAATATAATACAAATATGTATGTAGCAAATATATATGCTAGTAGTAATTATTTAAAAACAGCATTTGCTAATAATTCTTATGGAAAAAATGTAACAAGTAAAACTTCTAGTATTGCTTCAGCAAATAATGCCATACTTGCTATAAATGGAGATTATTATGGAGTTCAAGAATCAGGATATGTTTTAAGAAACGGAGAAATATATCGAGATAAACCAAAATCTAATCAAGAAGATTTAGTAATATATGAAAATGGTACATTTGAAATAATAAATGAAAAAAACGTTAGCCTTGAAAAACTAAAAGAAAAAGGAGCATATCAAGTACTATCTTTTGGTCCAGCACTATTAATTGATGGAGTTATTAACATAAATGAAACTAAAGAAGTTAGTAAATCTATGGCTAGTAATCCACGAACAGCACTTGGTATAATAGATGAAAACCATTATATATTTATTGTATCAGACGGAAGAACAAATGAAAATAAAGGCTTATCACTTTACCAACTTGCTACATTTGCAAAATCTATTGGGGTAAAAACTTTATATAATTTAGATGGCGGTGGATCAAATACAATGTATTTTAATGGTAAAGTTATTAATAATCCAACCACAAATGGTAAAAAGATAGCAGAAAGGATGGTAAGTGATATTGTATACATCGGTTACTAACTACAAAAAAATATATTTAATTATAATAATAGTTACATTTATATTTGCCCAAATTTATAATCTTTTTTCTCATAATGTATATTCTATATTTATGACTTATGCTTTTATAATTCCTTTAATATTTGATATAATTTTAAAAATATTAAAAACAAGGAAAGTAATTAAATTAAATCTGGGTTTATATACAACTGGGGCAATAACCTTAACAATTTACTCTTTAATGCGAGGATTTCTTGAAATATATGGGACAACTAATAATTTAATAAATATATATTTATTTGTTGGAATAATTCTATTTTTAATTAGTCTGCTAAAGTGCTAGCAGACTTTTTCGTTGACTAATTACTTATATTTTATTATAATTTCAAAAGAAAGGAAGTGGTACATTTGAAAATAGAAAATTTAAGTATGTCATTTGGAACTCAAGTTATTTTTGATAATGTATCATTTCAAATAAATAACAATGATAAAGTAGGTATAATTGGTGTTAATGGCGCGGGAAAATCAACTTTATTTAATATATTATTAGGTAACTTAATACCAGATTCCGGAAATATTTCATTAAACACCAAAATAAGTCTTGGATATTTACCCCAAGTTATTATGGATGAAGCAAGTAGTGAAGAAGAAACTGTATTTGAATATTTACTAGAAGGTAGACCAATAAAAAAACTAAAAGAAGAATTAAATAATCTTTATGAAACCATTGCAAACATTCAAAATGAATATGAATTAAAAAAATATTATAAAAAAATAAATCATGTTAGTGACCTTTTAGAATACTATGACGAATATAATGCTGAAAGTCATCTTCTTAAAATAATAAGTGGCATGAAAATAGATGATGCCCTACTTGATTTAAAATTAAAAAACATTTCTGGTGGTCAAAAATCTAAAGTAGCTTTTGCAAAACTTTTATATTCGAATCCAGAAATAATGTTACTTGATGAACCAACTAATCATCTAGATTTGGATACTAAAGATTATATTATTGACTACCTTAAAAACTATCATGGTATCATTTTGGTAATATCACATGATGTTGATTTTCTAAATGAAGTAACCAAAAAAACACTTTATGTGGATAAAATAAAACATAACATAGAAATTTACAATGGAAACTATGAAAAATATATAAAAATAAAAAATGAGAGAGATTTAGCCAAGAAAAGATTATATGAACGTCAACAAAAAGAAGAAGAAAAATTAAAAAATATAATAGCTAAATATATTCGTGGTAATGAAAAAAAAGCTAACATTGCTAAAGACAGGATAAAAAAACTTGAAAAGTTAGAAAATGAAAAAGTTGAACTTGAAAAAAAGAACAAATACACAAAATTTAATATGAAAATAAATAGACCAAGCTATAGTATCCCAATCAAATGCAATAATTTAACTTTTGGCTATAATGAGGAAAATCTTTTATATGAAAATTTAACATTTGATTTATCACGTGGAGAAAAACTTTTAGTAGTAGGAGAAAATGGTATAGGTAAAACCACTTTACTTCGTTTAATAATGGGATATCTAACTCCGCTTGATGGAAATATTGAAATTACAGAAAAAACAGATATTGCATATTATGCTCAAGAACATGAAATATTAGAATCAAATAAAACAATTTTAGAAAATTTTGCTAACTTTGGCCTTGCAGATTATGAAATCAGAAGAATGTTAGGTAATTTCTTATTTTCTGGAGATGATATTTTTAAAAAAGTAGATGTTTTATCTCCGGGAGAAAGAAGCCGAGTAGCATTAGCCAAAATATCTTTAACTGGTGCAAATACATTACTTTTAGATGAACCAACCAACCATTTGGATCCTATGACACAATTAATAATTTCCGATACATTTAAAAATTATGAAGGAACAATGCTAGTAGTTTCTCACAATTTAGATTTTGTAGATAATTTAAATATTAATAGAATGTTACTTTTACCAAGTGGGCGTATTACATATTATGATAGAGATATAGTATTACATTATGAAATGCTTGAAGAAGAAAATGACTAAAAAAGATTTGAATGATTCTTAAATTATGTTATTATAATTATAAGGAGAAAATATGAAAAAAGAAATGATTATTAAAACAATTTTAGTAGGTGTAGTAACTATAGCAATTGTTATCGGAGTAATCTACAAGAATGATAACAATAAGGCATTAAAAGAAACAAAAGGAATAACCGTAGTTCCAACAATGTATGACGAAATAACAACTGATACAGCATGGAGTCCAACATTTCAACTTGTATGGAATGATTTTAAAAACGAACTTGTAAAGCAAGACATTGTTTTTGAAGAAAAAAGCAAAATGGTAGATAATTTAAACAAAGAATATTTTACAGACAAAATGATAAGTGAAGATTATTATTACAAAAAATATGGTTTAAAAACACTAGAATTAAAAGATGAAATTGAAAAAGGTATAAAAGAAAAATTTAATCAAACAAGTGATATTATAAATGACTTTGATTGGGATGAAAAAAGTTTAAATAATGATGATGATCCAGATAGTAAAAGATATTTTTTCTATTCAATGCTCTATCGTGAATTTGAATATAATTACAAATTTAAAGAGTTAGAAAAAGGTTCATTTAAAGATATTAAGGATATAAAATATTTTGGAACTGACGAAAAATCTAAAGACAAAGTTAGATCACAAATAAAAGTATTGTTTTATAATAATGAAGATGATTTTGCTATATCAATATCAACCAAAGATAATGATGAATTAATATTCTATAAGAATCCAAAAGGAGTAACATTTAATGAAATATATGAAAATCTTTTAAAAGAAAAAGAGAAATATAAAGGTTCAAAATCGTTATTAGATGAAGAAAATTTTAAAGCTCCATATATGGATTTTAAAGTAAAAAAAGAATTTACAGAACTTGAAAACAAACCATTTAAGGCTCAAGATGAAGATACATGCGTCATTGAAAAAGCAATGCAAAGTATTGAATTTCAAATAAATGAAAAAGGTGGCAAAGTAAAAAGTGAAGCTGGATTAGATGCTGTAAAAACAGCTAGTGGAGATATAACAGAAATAAGACACTTTAACATTGACGATACATTTGCATTATTCTTAAAAGAAAATAAAAAAGATATTCCTTATTTTGCAATGAGAGTAAATGACATAACAAAATATCAACAAAATAATTAAAATAACTCGACTTGAAAAAAATATTTAGCTATGATATGATGTATCTAGCAAAGAAATTTGCATAAAATAAAAATGGGACACTTCGATTTTGCACGTTGAGTGTCAGCCATATATTTAGGTTTTACCCAATCAAGCTTGATTGGGTATTATTTCTTTATTATCAAAATCAAAATGATAATTAATAACAAATCAAATGATATAAATGCCAAAACCCTCAAAATGAAAGTTTGTAACTTCATAAACATTCCTCCCTCATTTATTAAAATAAAGAAGGTTAACACCCAACAATCAAAGTTCCCATGGAAATTATTATAGCAAAATCAAGCCATTAAATCAAACAAACATTTAAAAATTTTATTTTATTTTCGTTTGCGGATAAAAAGAACTAAAATAATTAGAATTTAAATAAATTTCTTAAATTTTAAATGAATTTATGTTATAATCCTTTATAAGGAGATGATATAATGAACGTGCCTTTTAAAAGAGGAAATATACTACTTCCAAAAAATACAGATATGACAAAATGGAGTGTAGTAGCTTGTGACCAATATACAAGTGAACCAGAATATTGGAGTGATGTAGAAAGAATTGTTGGTAATAATCCATCAACATTAAATCTTACATTACCAGAAATATACCTTGAAGAAAACGATGTAGATAAAAGAATTGAAAATATTAATTCTAATATGAAAAAATTACTTGATGAAGATTTCTTTAAAGAATATAAAGACAGTATGATTTATCTAGAAAGAACTGGACAAGATGGCAAAGTACGTGAAGGAGTAATGGGAATTGTAGACCTTGAAGGATATAATTATGAAGTTGGTAGCCAAACTCCGATCAGAGCTACAGAAAAAACAGTAATTGAAAGAATTCCACCTCGTGTAAAGATCAGAGAAAATGCTCCTTTAGAATTGCCTCACATAATGATTTTAATTGATGATGATAAAAAAGATATTATTGAAAGTTTAAAAACAAAAGTATCTGAAAAAGATGTAGTTTATGATTTTGATTTAATGAAAAATGGTGGTCATATAAAAGGATATCTTTTAAATAATGAAACCATGGATGAAATTGATAAAAAATTAGAACTTTTAGCAGATCAAACAACATTTAATGAAAAATACGATGTTAAAGATAAAGGTGTTTTATTATTTGCAATGGGAGATGGTAACCATTCATTAGCAACAGCTAAAGCCTGTTATGAAAGTTTAAAGAAAACTATGAAAGAAGAAGAGTACTTGAATCATCCTGCTCGTTATGCTCTAGTAGAAATTGTAAATTTACATAGTGAAGCATTAGAATTTGAAGCTATAAATAGAGTAGTTTTCGATACTAATCCAGAAGATCTAGTAAATAAATTAAAAGAATATTATAGAATAAACAAGGAAGGTAAAGGAGAAAAATTTGAAATAATCACTAAAGATATTGATGAAGTATGGTATATAGAAAATCCAAAATCAAATATTGCTGTTGGATCAATTCAAATGTTTTTAGATGAATATTTAAAAGAAAATGCTGGAAAAGTTGATTATATACATGGTGAAGATGTAACTAAAGAACTAACACACAAAAATGATAACAATGTTGGCTTCATATTTGATGCAATGCCAAAGAGCGAATTATTTAAAACAGTTATTTTAGATGGCTCATTACCTAGAAAAACATTCTCAATGGGACATTCTTATGACAAAAGATATTATCTTGAAGCTAGAAAAATAAAATAATTTAAAGGGTATGAATTAAGTTCATATCCTTTTTAAAACAATTAAAAATTTAAAAACAATAATCATTTAATTTTCACTTAATTTTAGTATGATTATATAAACAAAGGGAGTGATTCTATGCGAATTTTAATTATTGAAGACGAATTTAATTTAGCAGATGCCATAAAAGCAAGCCTAAAAAAAGAAAAATATCTCGTGGATATTAAAACAGATGGATTAGATGGATATTTTGATGCCACAACCAATGCTTATGATTTAATAATACTAGATGTAATGCTACCTAATATGGATGGATTTGAAATTTTAAAGAAATTACGTGAAGATAACATAACAAGTAAAATAATAATGTTAACAGCTAAAAGCACAATAGAAGATAAATTAGATGGATTAGAACATGGTGCAAATGATTATATTACTAAACCATTTCACATGGATGAGCTTGTAGCAAGAATAAATATTCAATTAAAAAATAATTTAACAAATAAAAATGTATTAGAATATCAAGACTTAACACTTGATTTAGATAAGTCAAAATTAACATGTAAAAAAACAAATGATTCAATAGATTTAGTATGCAAAGAATTTCAACTTTTAGAATATTTCTTAAATAATCCAGAACAAATTTTATCTAAAATGCAAATATATGATAAAGTCTGGGGAATTGACAGTGATATTGAATCAAATAATTTAGAAGTTTTTTTAACATTTTTAAGAAGAAAACTAAAAGCCATTGGTTCAACATGTAATATAAAAGCCGTAAGAAATTTAGGTTATAAGCTGGAGGCAAAATGAAAAAATTAAATAATAAAATATATTTTACAATTCTTTTTATTTTAACGATAAGTTTATTAAGTTTTATAGTTATTTTTAATACACAAAATTATTTAAATAAGCAAAGACAAGTAGATAATAGTTTAAATCTTGAAGAAAAATTTAATAAAGATAATCCTCCGGATAAACCTGAAAATGAACCCGCAGAACCTTTAAATAAAAATATAAAATTTATGGATACAACTATGTATACAGTTATTTTAGAAGATGCTAACATCAAAGAAATTATAAACCATTCTAATAATTCTTTATCAACAGAAAAAATTTCTACCATAGCAACAAAAATCCTAAATAGCAAAAATTTTAAAAATAAATACATTGGTAATCTTTATTTTGAAAAGTATAGTTACAAATATGATCAAAGAAGTCTTGTTATTTTAGATAATACAAATATTAATAAAGAATTAAAATCAAATCTTATTACATCACTTTTAATCTTTATAATTTTGGAAATTTTAATAATATATTTAACTAAAATAATAACTAAATGGATAACTACGCCGGTTAAAGAGAGTTTCAACCGTCAAAAAGAATTTATTGCTGATGCCTCACATGAACTTAAAACTCCGCTTTCCGTTATAATGGCAAGTGCAGAAGCCCTAGCAGATAATCCTAAAGAGACTAAATGGCTAGACAATATAAAAAATGAATCAGAAAGAATGAATAACTTAATTATTGAGTTGTTAGAACTAGCTAAAAGTGAAGGAAAAAATAATGTTATTTATAAAGAGGAAAACTTATCAAAAATCATAGAATTGTCTCTTTTAACATTCGAGGGAATAGCATATGAGAAGAAAATTAAAATAAATTATGACATCAAAGAAAATATTAAAATGAATTTAAATGAGAACAACATCAAGGAACTCATAGAAATATTATTAGATAATGCAGTTAAACATTCTAAAGAAAAAGGAACAATTAAAGTTACATTAAAAGAAGAAAATAAAAATATTGAACTTTTGGTAGTAAATGAAGGTGAAGAAATTTTACCTGGTGAAGAAGAAAAAATATTTGAAAGATTCTATCGAAGTGACAAATCGAGAAATAGAAGCCAATCTAGATATGGACTGGGATTAGCCATAGCTAAAAATATTGTCATAAATCACAATGGAGTAATCAGTGCTTCATCAAAAGATGGGTTAACCACTTTTAAGGTTTTATTTAAAAAATAAGGATTTTTTCTTTTATTTAATATTTGTTTAATAAATAAGGTATATTGTTAAAATGGATTGGAAAAATAGTATATAAGAATATCAAAAAGGAGATGGTTAATTATGAAAAGAAGAAATAAAAATATCATAATAGTAATTCTTATTATTTTAACAATTGCATCAATTGATTTTACAATGTATTATGCCAAAAATCATATTACATCAAACGAAAATATGATGGAACCTCAAAATAATTCCAATGAGATGGGGACACCACCAGAAAAACCAGATAGTAATAACACATCAGATAATGAAAGACCCCAAATGCCAAATAATGATGGAAGTATTCCTCCCGAAATGGGAAATATGCCAAGTGAAAAAGAAACATCAAGCATTACAACGGGATATTATATAGCCTTTACTATTGAAGGTTTAATTTTATCAACATTAATTATATATTTAATAATGTCAAATTTTAATAAGAAAAATATCAAAGAAACGTTTGAAAATAAAGATAAAGTAATTATTTCCTTATTATCACTAATAATTTTAACTGGCCTTATAACTTTAGGTAGTAGTGTTATTACAAATAATGTTGTATTAAAAAATGATAATGCAAATAAAGAAACTCAAAATAACAATAATAGTAATGCAACATATCAAAGTGTAGCATCTATAATGGAAGATAAAACCATTGAAAATGAAGAATACACATCAAAGACTGCTGAAGAAAATGCGATATCTGTAAGCAAAGCAAATGTTACCTTGGAAAACATCATAATAAATAAAAGTGGAGATTCCACAACCGGAGATAATTCTAATTTTTATGGAACAAATTCTGCAATAATAGCTAAAGATGGAGCAACATTAACTATAAATAATTCTAATATAAATACAACAGCTGATGGTGCCAACGGAGTATTTAGTTATGGTGGAAGTGCAACAACTAATAATTCATCTAGTGATAAAACAACAGTAAATATTAGTAACACAAAAATAACAACGAGTGGTGATAATGCCGGAGGTATTATGACAACTGGTGGTGGAACAACTAATGCTTCAAATTTAACTATTGAAACATCAGGTACATCTGGTGCTGCGATAAGATCTGATCGAGGTGGAGGAAATGTAAATGTTGATGGAGGAACATACAAGACAACAGGAAAAGGATCACCAAGTGTTTATTCAACAGCCAATATAACTGTATCAAATGCAACATTAACAAGTACAGCATCTGAAGGTGTTGTTATTGAAGGAAAAAATAGTGTTTCATTAAATAATGTAACTTTAACAGATACAAATAACACATTAAATGGCCAATCAACTACTTATAAAAATATATTTTTATACCAATCAATGAGTGGTGATGCTTCCGTAGGAACAGCAACATTTAGTGCTAAAGATAGTAATATTATAACTAATCAAGGAGATACATTTTATGTTACTAACACAACAGCAACCATAATCCTTGAAAATAATACTATAACAAATAATGATAAATCAGGAAATTTTTTAAGAATAAAAGAAGATTCATGGGGATCTAATGGTTCAAATGGTGGAAATGTAACACTTACTTTAACTAATCAAAAAATAAATGGTAATATTGATGTTGATTCAATATCAACATTAGATATGACTTTAAATAATAATTCATATTACGAAGGAGCCATAAACACTAATAATACAGCACAAGAAATAACATTAAAAATAGATAAAAATTCAAAGATAAAATTGACCGCGGATACATATGTTACCAGTTTAGAAGATGAAGATACAACTTACTCAAACATTGATCAAAAAGGCTATAAGTTATTTGTAAATAATGTCGAGTTAAGCAAATAAATGTAAAGTAAACAGATATTGACAGATATCTATTTACTTTATTTTTTTTAATAGTATTATTATAAGTAAGGAGAAGAAAGATGAAGAAAATTAAAAAAATATTTTTAAGTACAATATTGTTAGTATCTATATTAATTCCAACTAAAATATTTGCTTTAGAATTTGAAGAAGTTAAAAATGCTGAAACATTAACTAATGCAATTGAAGCTGGAAAAAACGTAATATTAACAGATAATATAAGTAATATCAATAAGACAATACTTATTAACAAAGAAATAACTGTTGATTTAAATGGAAAAAATATTAGTTTTACTAAGAATAATATGTTTGAAGTTATTGGAGGGAACTTAACACTTACAGGAAAAGGAACGGTCAAAGAAGAAACCCCTTATTATGGAGCGGTAATGTTAAGAGGATCAGCCAATAAAGAGGATATAAACTACAGTACTTTAACAGTTGGAAAAGATGTTACTTTAGAAGGTTGGGCTCCGATTTTTATTAACCAATTAAATGGCGTTAATAAAATAAAAGATTCTTACGGAATAACAGTTAACTTATACGGAACATTAAATGGATTTGCAGATAGTAGCGGAGACCGTGGACATGGTATATACGTTAATGGAAATATTAAACATAAAGAAAATTATCCTGTTATAAACATTTATGAAGGCGCAATTATTAATACTCCAGGAGATGGTATTTATGCTGCAGGTTTTGCAAAGTGGAATATCGAGGGGGCAAAAATAACCGGAGGAATTGGTATTGGTGCAAAATCAGGAATATTTAATTTAAAAAATGTTATTATTAAGGCTACAGACCCTTACATGGACCCCAAATATTGGGGAAATGGAATCTATTCAAATGGAGCTGCAATTCAGATTGAATCAAATAATGGTTATGCGGGCGGAATTGACATAACTATAGATGGTGGAAAATACGAAAGTATTAATGCATACGCAATTCATCATTATTTAGCCTCTAAAAATGGAGAAACTGTAAACAATAGCCTAGAAAATCTTACTATAAAAAATGGTGCGTTCATCGGAGGCAAAAATAATATAGCGGTTGAAGTAGTTGATAAAGACAAAGTGTCTATCACAGGTGGAAAGTACTCTAGTAGTGTTGTTAAATACGTAACAGATGAATATGTAGAATCCAAAGTAGAAAGTGAATTTGTTGTAGCTAAAAAAGAAGTTAAAGTTGAAACCCCAACAATAGATACAACAAAACCAGTTAAAGAAGTTATTGTTGGTGTTAAAGGTGATGATACTTTAAAAGAAACATTAGTAAAAGCCATAAAAGATTCTAAACTTGATGTAGCAGATATAAATGCTATAGTAATGGTAACTATTGATAATCAAAAAGAGGAAGAAGCACCAGCTGATGCAACAAAAAGTATTAAAGAACTTGCTAAAGAAAAAAATGATATTAAAGTAGTTTCGTTCTTCGATATAACATTAAATGTAAAAAATAACATTACCGGAGAAAAACTAGGCACCTTAAATGTTTTAAATAATAAAATAAAATTTAATATGGCTTTACCAGAAGATATAACTAAAGTTAGTGAAGGCTATACACGAAAATATTTTATTGTTAGATATCATGATGGAAAAAGTGAAATGTTACCAACAACACTTGAAGGAAATATTATAACATTTGAATCAGATAAGTTCTCAACATATGCTCTTGTTTATGAAGATATTAAAAATGAAATAGAAAATATTGAAGACAAAACAGAAATTGAAAATCCTTCAACATTAGATAGTATTGTTATAGATTTACTAGTAGGATCAACATCTGTAATTGGTTTAATATTAGTAGCAAAAAGTATTGCTAAAAGAAAAAAATATTTTAATTAAAATATAGCCCAGTAATTTGCTGGGTTTTAATATACTAGTTTTTTAATAAATTTTATGATAAAATAAGGTTCGAAAGGAAAATTCTATGAAAGAAGAACTATTAACAAAATTAAAAGAATATAAAGAAAAACTAACATCTTTAGGGAGGTATCTTTGACTTATCAAAAAAAGAAGCACAAATAAAATCTCTTGAAGAAGAACAAAAAAAAGAAAATTTTTGGCAAAATATTGATAAAGCCAACGAAATTAACAAAAATTTAGCAAACTTAAAAAAAGAAGTAGCATTATACAATAACTTAACAACAAAAATTAATGATAGTTTAGAATTATTAACAACTGATGAAAATGAAATTTTAATGTTGATAAGTGATGAGTTAATAACATTAAATGAAGAAATAAGTGAATTAGAAACAACTGTTACTTTAAGTGGAGAATTTGACATTTTAAATGCTTATTTAGAAATTCATCCTGGAGCCGGAGGAACAGAATCTTGTGATTGGGCAAGTATGCTTGCTAGAATGTATGAAAGGTTTTGTGAAAAAGAAGGATATAAATGGGAAGTTATAGATGAACAAAAAGGTGAAGAAGCTGGAATAAAAAGTATTACTCTAAAAATAAATGGAGACTTTGCATATGGGTACTTAAAAAAAGAAAATGGGGTTCATCGTTTAGTTAGGATATCTCCCTTTGATTCTGGTGCAAGACGTCATACATCCTTTGCATCTGTAAGCATTATGCCTGAAATAAAAAAAGAAATTAATATTGACATTAAAGAAGAAGATTTAAAAATTGATGTATATCATTCAAGCGGGGCCGGAGGACAATCAGTAAATACCAGCAATAGTGCAGTACGTATAACACATTTACCAACAAAAACTGTGGTAACTTGTCAAAATGAAAGAAGTCAATTAAATAACAAAGATCAAGCAATGAAAATATTAAAAAATAAATTATACATGATAGAATTAGAAAAGGAAGAAGCAAGAATTAATGCTATAAAAGGTGAAGCTTCAAGTATAAATTTTGGAAGTCAAATAAGAAGTTATATATTAGAACCTTATAAAATGGTTAAAGATCATCGAAGTAATTATCAAAGTAATGAACCAGAAAAAATACTTGATGGAAATATTAAAGAAATGCTAGTATATAATTTAAAGGAGTTACGATGAAAAAGGTTATTGAATTTTTAAAAAATAATTTAAGAAATGAAACTGTAGTTGTAGCTTGTAGTGGTGGCCCAGACTCTATGTGTCTTTTAGACTTATTAACAAAATTAAAAGAGGAATTAAATTTAAAAATAGTTGTTGCCCATGTTAATCATAAGTTACGTAAAGAAAGTGATTCTGAGGAAGTCATGGTTAAAGAATATGCCCAAAAAAATAATTTGAACTTTGAATTATTAGAAATAAATGAGTACTTAACATCGAATTTTACAGAAAGTGATGCTCGAAAAAGAAGATATAATTTCTTTTCTGAACTGTTAACAAAATATAATACTAACATTTTATTAACAGCACACCATGGAGATGATTTAATTGAAACAATTCTAATGAGATTAACCAGGGGAAGCAACCTAAATGGTTATATAGGAATTAAAGAAATAGCTATATATAATAATGAAAAAATATTAAGGCCACTTTTGTATGTTACAAAAAAAGATATAATGAATTATCTAAATAATGAAAACGTTTTATATGCTATCGATAAAACAAATGAAGAACTAGAGCATACAAGGAATCGATATAGACATATAATATTACCTTTTTTAAAAAAAGAAAATCCAAAAGTGCATGAAAAATATTTAAAATTTTCTAAAGAGTTAATAGAATATGATAATTTTGTTAATACTTATATTAGTAATAATAATTTTATTGTGGATAACAAGATAGTTATTAACAATTTAAAAAATGAAAGCTTATTTATTAAAAGAAAGTGTCTTGAAGTTTTAGTAAAAAAGGTTCAAAACTATGATTATTTTGATATATCTGATGAACAAATGAATAATTTATTAAAACTTTATAAACAAAATAATAAGACTATAGATTTAAATAATAACTATCAAGGTATTAACAGTTATGGCAATATTTATTTAAAGAAAAAAAAGACAGAAATATTTGAAGAAATAATTTTAGATAAAGACATTGTTCTAGATGATTTTAAATTTTACTATAATAATAAAGATATAGATAATTCAAATTCATGTATTTTATTAAATAGTAAAGAAATTAAATTACCATTAAAGTTAAGAGCGATGATGCCCGGAGATAAAATGATTGTAAAAAACCTAAATGGAAGCAAAAAAATTAGTGATATTTTTATAAATAGTAAAGTACCTAAAGACAAAAGAAGTACATATCCACTTCTAGTTGACACCAATAATACAGTTTTATGGGTACCAAATATAAAAAAATCACAATTTTCTAAAGACAAATCAGAAAAATATGATATAATAATTAGATGTAAGGCAAGGTGAAATTAATAAATGAATGTAAAAACAAATAAAAATGACAATTTTAAAAACCTTTTACCATATTTAGTTTTAGCAGGTGTAATAGCACTAGTGTTATTTGCCTTAAATATGCAAGGTACAAAAGTTCATGAATTAAAAACCGGAGAGTTAATAACAGAACTAAAAGAAAATAATGTAACCGAAGTAACTGTAACTCCGAAAAGTAATGAAAGTATTTATGTAATCACAGGTAAATTAGATGGTTACAAGAAAACTGAAAGTTTTGAATCTAAAGTTGTTGGAAGTGAACTTGATACAGTTTTAGCATTAATTAAAACAAATGAAGTAAAAGAATATGATACAAATTCAGATCCAGGAGAAAGTGTTTTCTTATATATACTAGTAAATGTATTGCCATTAGTTTTGATGGTAGTGGTTATGTACATTTTATTTACTAAACTAGCTAATTCAAATAAGAATTCCATGGATTTTGGAAAAAGTAAAGCTCGTTTAAGCAATGACAATGACAAAAAGAGTTTCAAAGATGTAGCTGGTTTAAAAGAAGAAAAAGAAGAAGTTGAAGAATTAATAGATTTCTTAAAGAATCCTAAAAAGTTTGAAAAAATGGGTGCTAGAATTCCTAAAGGGGTTTTATTAGTAGGCCCTCCAGGAACAGGTAAAACGTTACTTGCAAAAGCAATTGCTGGAGAAGCTAATGTACCATTCTTCTTTATAAGTGGTTCAGATTTCGTAGAATTATTCGTAGGTGTCGGAGCTTCTCGTGTACGTGATATGTTCAAAGAAGCTAAAAGAAATGCTCCATGCCTAATTTTTATAGATGAAATTGATGCTGTAGGCCGTCAAAGAGGAACAGGCCTTGGTGGTGGACATGATGAAAGAGAACAAACACTTAACCAATTATTAACTGAAATGGACGGTTTCGGAGAAAATGAAGGAATTATAATTATAGCTGCTACAAATAGACCAGATGTATTAGATCCAGCATTACTTCGTCCAGGACGTTTTGATAGACAAGTAACAGTTAGTCTTCCAGATGCTAATGAACGTGAACAAATTTTAAAAGTTCATGCTAAAAATAAAACATTAGGAAAAGACGTTAATTTAAATAATTTAAGTTTACGTACACCAGGATTTTCTGGAGCTGATCTAGAAAACTTACTAAATGAAGCTGCATTATTAACAGTTCGTCGTAACAAAAATGCTATTACGATGGATGAAATAGATGAGGCAACAGACAGAGTTTTACTTGGGCCGGCTAAAACAACTAGAAAAATAACAGATAAAGAAAAGAAACTTGTTTCAATTCATGAAGCCGGACATGCTGTTATTGGTATTAAACTAGAAGATGCTCAAGAAGTTCATAAAATTACAATCATACCACGTGGTATGGCAGGTGGATATACAATGATGCTTCCAAAAGAAGAAAAAATTGCCGTTATGACTAAAGATGAACTACTTGCTCAAATCACAGGTCTACTTGGTGGACGTGTAAGTGAAGAAATGTTCTTAAATGAAATTTCAACCGGAGCTAGCGATGACTTCAAAAAAGCAACACGTATTGCAAGAAGTATGGTAACTGAATACGGAATGAGTGACTTAGGCCCAGTTCAATATGAAGAAAAGAGTGAAAATGTCTTCCTAGGAAGAGATTATGCAAAATCAAGAGACTTCTCAGATCAAGTAGCTTTAGAAATAGATGAACAAGTTCGTAAGATAATCGAAGATTGTTATGAAAAAGCTAAAAAAATTATCGGTGATAATAAAGATTTAATATTTGCATTAAGCGATGCACTAATGAAATATGAAACAATCACAAAAGAACAAATTGAATCAATCGTAGAAACTGGAGAAATAAAACCAATCGATGAAATCGAAAAGGAAGAAAAAACTGAAGAAGTCAAAGAAACAAAGAAAAAAACTAGAAAAACAAAGGAAGAAGATAAATAATTATTGCAAAGTTCATAAACTTGTGATAGATTATTAATGAAACGGATGTGTTAAAATGTTAGAAAATATATTACTTATAATATCTGTATTACTTATAGCTATAGTTCTTTTACAAGGGAACAAAGCTAGTGATGCCGGTGGAATAATAACTGGTGGAAATGATAATTTGTTTATGCACCAAAAAGAAAGAGGACTAGAACTAGTAATAACAAGAATTACAATGATACTAGGAATATTATTCTTTGTTATATCTTTAATATTATTCTTAAAATAATAACTTTTCAAATTCTATTAAGGAGATGATAATACTAATTTATCGGCTCTTCGAAAAGTAGTGGGGAGTTTTTATAGAAAAACTTCGAAAACTGATGGGGAGATGATGAAAGTATTTAATCATCTCTTTTTATATGTGATAATGAATATAGAAAGAGGTGAAATTTTTTAGTGATTGAGCTAAGAAAAATCATGGGGTTAGATGAAGGAGTTATATCATTTGATGAATTTAAAGCAGATACAAAAGAAGGAAAATATGCATTTGTATTAAATGACCCAATACATAAAAAACGTTGGATGTACTTTCAAATAGAAAAAAAGAATACCTAATACAATATTTTACATATTGTGAAAATAGGCATTCAGTTGAGTATGTCATATCAGAAATGTATGAATCATACCGAATAGTCACCACAATAATGTTTCCCAAAGCAAAGTATGCGGTTGACCCATTTCATTATACCAGATATATAATGGATGCGCTAGATAAAGTCAGAATTAGGTTGCAAGATAATTATGGTTATAATAGTAAAGAATATAGAATACTTAAAGAATAAAAAGAACGTTAGCTTAAGAGAAAGTATGCTTGATATTGATGAAGAATTAAAAATGTCATATCAATTAAAAGAATTGTTTCTAGACATAACACATCACGCTACATATGAGAATATAAAAAATCAATTAATTAACTGGATAGCTTTAGTAAGAGAACAAAACATAGAAGAAATGAACGAGGCAGCAAATACAATAGAAAATTGGTTAGAATATATATGTAATTAATAAAAGATTTTCAAACGGATTTACAGACGGATTAAATAATAAAATAAAAGTGATTAAAAGAGTAGGATTTGGATATAAAGATTTTGTTTTTTTTAGACTTAGATTATTATATATTTTAAATAATAAAAATATGAAAAGATTAAAAAAACTAAAAAAGTAAGAATTAAAAAAATATAAAAATAAAGGTGTATCAGCAATAAAAAACAAGCATTTTAAAATGAATGGTTAAAATACTTGTTATATTTAGGTTTTAATTGACTTTATTCAATTTTTACTCCCCACCAGATTTCGAAGAACCAATTTTATCAGTTTTTATTTTAACATTTATAAATATGAAAACAATGGTGAAGTTGAAAGTCTAACATAATTAGTAAGAAGCAAAAATAATGCTTCTTTTAAATTTATTAAAAATAATGCAATTTATAAATTTATATAGTATAATTTATTTAGAAAATATTAAGGAGAAGAAAATGGAAAAAAAAGGATTTACATTAATTGAAATTTTAGTAGTTATCGCCCTAGTTGCAGCAATATCTGTAACAGTCGGAGTAAGCATGAGTAAGGTATTTAAAAATGAAGATGATAAAAAATTAAAAGATTATTATGAAACAATTGAAAAAGCCGCATGTGTTTATGCAGAAATAAATAATCTTAATGAATCTAAAATAGTAAATATTGATACTTTATTAACCGCTGGATTAATTAGTAAAAATTTAAAAAATCCATCAAGTAACAAGTTAGTAACAGAAGATACCGATATAAAAGGTGTGGAAATTAACTTTTCTTTAGCTAATAATGAAAAAAGTTGTAAAATAAAGACTAGTTAAATAAGAATAAATATGTTATACTTTATATGTGATAATTATGAAGAATAAAAAAAGGGTGTTAACAATATTACTAATATTAATTATAGCCATTACAATTTTCTTGGCAATTATTCTGATTTTTGGTGGTATAAAATCAAAACAAATGGATGAATATCATAAAAAATTAGAAAATTATGCTTGCCAATTAGCTAAAGATGAAAACTATACCGAAGAAATTTGCAATGGGTTCGAGTATTTATGTAAAGTAAAATACGAAAAATTAATTGATCGAGGTTATATTAACAAAGATTTAAAAAATCCTTTGACGAAGAAAAAAATTAGTGATGATACAAAGAGCTATATAGAAATATCTTGGAAAGATAATAAAATGATATGTACACACAAAGAAGGATAGAAAATATGAAGGAAAAAATTGTAGAAGTATTAAAAGACGAAACAAAAGGCCAAAGTATAAATGAAATAAATAATAAACTTCATTTAACAGATTTAAATGGGGTAAATGAGTTAGAAAATACCCTTCACGAATTAGTTAGTGAAGGTGTTTTGCATATGTCAAAAAATAGAGAATATATGTTACTAAATAATACAAAATCATTAAAAGTAGGAAAATTAAAAATTAATAAAAGTGGCAATGGTTTTGTAGAATGTGAACCAGAAGATATATTTGTTCATAGTAATGATTTAAACGGAGCTATAAACGGAGATTTTGTTGAAGTAGAAATTAAAACTAGACTTAATGATCCAGAACCAGAAGGATATATAAGAAATATATTAAAAAGAGATTTAAAAACAGTTGTTGGGGAAATGGTAAAAGATAAAAAAACATTAGTTTTTAGGCCTGATGATGAAAAATTAAATATCGCTGTTAAACTTACTAAAGAAAGCATGAAAGGCTGTGTTGAAGGACATAAAGTAATAGTTTCAATTATTAAAGAAATTGGAAATAGAACATTTTTAGGTAAAGTAGAAAAAATAATTGGGCATAAAAATGATCCTGGAGTTGACATTTTAACAATTGCAGCTAAACACTGTATCGAAACAGAATTTAGCGAAGCAGTAAAACAAGAACTTAAAAACATACCTGATGAAGTTTGTGAAAATGATTTAATTGGTCGTAAAGATTTAACAAATGAAATGATATTTACAATAGATGGAGATGATACTAAAGATATTGACGATGCCATAAGTGTAAGTTTTGATGGTAACAATTATCACCTTGGTGTTCATATTGCAGATGTATCATATTATGTAAAAGTTGGAACAGAATTATATGAAAGTGCCTTTTCCCGAGGAACATCAAGTTATTTAGCAGATACTGTTATTCCAATGATTCCTCATCAATTATCAAATGGTATTTGTTCCTTAAATCCAGAAGTAGTGAGATTAACAATCAGTTGTGAAATGACTATTGATGGATCTGGAAAAGTAAAATCTTACGACATATTTCAATCATTTATTAAATCTAGAAAACAAATGACTTACAAAAATGTTAATAAGATTTTAGATTTAAATGAAGTTCCTGAAGGATATGAAGAATTTGTTGACACATTAAAACTAATGCACGAACTATCCAAAATTTTAAGAAGAGAAAAAACATTACGTGGTTATATAGATTTTGGTATTGACGAAGCAAAAGTAATTCAAGATGAAAATGGCAAAGCGATTGATATAGTAAAAAGAGTTCAAGGAACTGGTGAAAAACTTATCGAAGACTTTATGATCGCTGCAAATGAAACAGTGGCAACTCACATAAGTAATATGGATTTACCATTCATTTATCGTGTTCATGATTTACCAAACGCTGAAAAAATTGAAGATTTTAGTAATTTAATTAAACAAATGGGTTATCAAATTCATACTAATATGAAAAAGATATCACCATTAACAATGCAAAGTATTTTAAATGAATTACGTGATAAAGATGAATTTATAATTCTTTCTGACATGCTTTTACGCAGTATGAAAAAAGCAATTTATAGTACAAATAACATCGGACATTTTGGTCTAGCTAGTAAAAATTATACACATTTTACTAGTCCGATAAGAAGATTTCCAGACCTTACAGTTCATAGACTTTTAAGAACATATCTTTTTGAAAAGAGAATTGACTTAGAAACTGTCAATTTTAATGCAAAATATTTAATAGATGTAGCTGATCACTCTAGTGAAACAGAAGTTAATGCTATTGAAGCTGAAAGAGATGTTCTTGATATGAAAATGGCTGAATATATGGAAAGTCATATTGGTGAAGAATATGAAGGTATCATAAGTGGTGTTACCAACTTTGGTTTATTCGTAGAACTTAATAATTTAATCGAAGGTCTTGTTCATATAAGTACCCTGGATGGATTTTTCACATATGTTCCTGAACTATTATCATTAATAAGTAATGACAAAAGGAAAAAATATCGTATCGGAGATAAAGTAAGAATTGTTGTAACCAATGCTAATAAAAATCAAGGTATAATAGATTTTGAATTAGTAAAAGGAGAAACAGATGGAAATAGCAAATAAAAAAGCATATTTTAACTATTTTGTTTCATCTGAAATAGAAGCGGGTATGGTTCTCGTAGGAACTGAAATTAAATCTATAAAAAAAGGTTCTGCCAATATAACAGATAGTTATATAAGAATTAAAAAAAATGAAGCATATATAATAAATATGTTCATTGATAAATATGATGAAGGAAGTATTTTTAATCATGAAACAACTCGTGAAAGAAAGCTATTACTTCATAAAAAAGAAATAAAAAGGTTATCAGAACTAACTAGTCGTGATGGTTATACACTAATCCCATTAAAAGTTTATTTGAAAAAAGGCAAAGCCAAAGTGCTAATTGGCATAGCAAAAGGTAAAAAGCTTTATGACAAAAGAGAAACTATTAAGAAAAGGGATTTAGAAAGAGATAATAGATTAAGGAGGTAGTTTTAATGAAATCTAAATTCTCAAAAATATTTGCAGTATTGCTTGTTATAATAACATGTGTTTCCATAACTGGATGTGGAAAAAAAGAGGAAGAAGATAAGAGGTCCACGAGTGGTAGCAAGACAAATACGAACGAAACGAAAAAATTAAAAATAGTAAATGAAGATTCTACATCTAGGCCATATGCCATTATGATAAATAACATAGTAACAGCAAGACCTTTACAAAGTGGATTACAAGATGCTTATATAATGTATGAAATTATTGTTGAAGGTGGCATTACACGATATCTTGCTTTATTTATGGACCAATCAACAACAAGAATTGGATCTATCAGAAGTGCTAGACATTATTTTCTAGATTATGCACTTGAAAATGATGCGATATATGTCCATCATGGTCAAAGTCCTCAAGCTATAAGCGATTTTTCCGCTTTAGGAATTGATCGTATAGTAGTAGATAATTCTAAAACTGGATGGAGAGATAAAAGTCTTAATGTGGCAAGTGAACACACACTATTTACAAGTATTGAAAAATTAAATAATGGTCTTGGAAAATTAAGAACTAAAAGAAATAACAACTTATTATTAAATTATAGCGTAGATGAAATAGATATGTCTAAAATGGAAAATGCAAAAGTTGCTAACAGTGTTTCAATAACATATTCAAGAGGTACAGTAACAAGTTATAAATATGATGAAGAAAACAAATACTATTTACGTAGTGTAAATGGAAAAGAACATACAGATTATGTAACAAAAGAACAATATCATTTTAAAAATATTATTACATATCAAGTAAAGAATACTCCATTAAATGATGGTTCAGGAAAAGGTCGTCAAAATTTGGAAAATATTGGTTCTGGTGAAGGTTACTACATTTCAGATGGATACAGTATTCCAATAAAATGGGTTAAAGAATCAAGACAAGCTCAAACAAAATATTATTATATGAATGGTGAAGAATTAAAAGTAAATGACGGAAATACATTTATTCAAATACAACCATTAAATGAAAATTTAACTATTGAGTAAAAAGAAAGGGTAGCATAGTGCTGGTGAAGATTATGGAAAAATTTTTAGAATTTATAACAAATAATTATTTAATAATAGATATTATTACTGTAATTTTAATATTAGCTTTAATAGGTTATTTTGTTAATATTAAAAAATCTAAAAATCCAGTATTTAAAATAAATAATAACTCTTCAATAAACTCTTTAGATATGTCAAATGAAAAGCAAAATGAGCCTATGCAAAATCATGTAAATAATAACAATATTAATACAAATAATAATATTAGTGATGTCAAATAAAAAGGATTACCCCTTTTTATTTTTTATATTTTTTGGTATAATTAATACGCAAAACATTTTAATTAAAAGGAAGGTGTTTAAATGAATCTCTCTACAGTCTGGGAAATTTTTACAAAATTATTAGATATATGTCTAGTATGGCTAGCATTTTATTATATATTAAAAAACGTTAAAAATAATATTAAGATGGTATTAATTGTCAAAGGAGTATTTATAATTCTTTTGATTAAAGTATTAAGTGATATATTAAATTTATATACTGTCGGAGTAATATTAGAATATGCAATTCAATGGGGACCACTTGCAATTATTGTTATATTCCAACCTGAAATAAGAAGCGTATTAGAATCTTTAGGAAGAACACAACTTTTAGGACGCCATAAAATATTAACTGTTGATGAAAGAGAAAAAGTTGTTTATGAAATAATGCGTTCAGTAGATTATTTACGCAAAAATAGAATCGGAGCATTAATAGTAATTGAAAGAGAAATTTCATTAGAAGAATATATTAAAAATGCTACGAAAGTATATGCTGATATTTCAGATTCTTTACTTGAAACAATATTCTTCCCAAATTCACCACTTCATGATGGCGGAGTTATTATTCAAGGGGACAGAATTACTTGTGCCGGAGCAGTATTTAGAACAAGTATGAATCCGAATGTTTCAAAAAGACTTGGAACAAGACACAGAGCAGCTTTAGGTATTGCTGAAGAAAGTGATGCAATAGCACTAGTTGTTAGTGAAGAAACTGGAAGATTATCAATTGCTGTAGATAGCAACCTACATTATAATCTTGATCCGGATCAATTTAGAATGATGCTAATAGATGAATTAAAACCAAAAATGGAAGTATTCTTTGAAGCAGACGATGAAAGTGAAGGTGACGAAGAATGATAACCAGATTTTTCAGAAAAATATTTAAATTTATAGATCAAAAAATAGTTGTACCAATAAGTAGATTTATTTATTATCTATCCAAAAAGTTTAAAAAGAATCAAGGAAAATTAGATAAATTATTAAACAAGCCTAATTTTTTAGTATATTTATCTTTATTTTTAGCAGTAATAATGTTTTTATTAATTGATTCTAAAGTTATAAATTTAGTAAAAACTGAAGCTGAAGAAATTCGTGGAGTGCCAGTCGTAGTTAAGTATAATGAAGAAGCTTATGTTATCGAAGGGGTTCCAGATACCGTAGATATTACCTTGACAGGTAGAAAAAGTGATATATATTTAGCAAAGCAACTCGGAGAATATGAAGTAGTTTTAGATTTATCAGAATATACACCAAGTGACAATCCTTATAAAGTATATTTTTCATATTCTAAACCAATTGACTCATTAACATATAAGCTAGACCCTTCATATGTACAAGTAATAGTAAAAAATAAAGAAAGTCAAGTTAAATCATTAACATACGATTTACTTAATATAAATGCCCTAGATAGCAAATTAAGTGTTAAATCTGTTTCTTTAAATAAAACAGAAGTAGTTGTAAAAGGTGGAAGTGATGCTCTAGCAGAAATTGCATCTGTAAAAGCATTAATTGATTTAGCAAAACAAAACTTTAGTGAAGCTGGAACATATGATATTGATAATGTTGAACTAGTGGCATATGATTCAAAAGGAAATAAATTAAATAATGTTGAAATAGTACCAAGCACAATTAGTGCCACAGTAATTTTGGAAAGTTATTCAAAAGCTGTACCAATAAGAATAGAAACAACTGGTGAATTAGTAGCGGGTAAATCAATTGCATCAATTTTAATAAATGGTGATTCAAATTATTCAATAACTATTTATGGAGATCAAGCAGACCTAGAAAATATTAATAGTGTACCTGTAACAATAAATGTTGATGGATTAGGTAAAGAAGGAACTAAAAAATATAATGCTACAATAAATAAACCAAACGGAGTTCGTAAAATGAGTGCTGAAAAGGTAACTATAACAGCAACATTCGGAGAAGAACAACAAAAGACAATAGATATTAGTAATAATATTACTCCGATTAATTTAAGTGATAGTTTAACAGCAAACCTAATTGATACTCAAAATGTAACAGTTCAAGTAAAAGGTGTGGCATCTGTAATTGAAAAAATTAATAATGGTGATGATGAAAATAAAGTCAGTGCTTACATTGATTTAGCAGGATTAGGCACTGGTGAACATGAAGTTGAAGTTAAGATAAATAACAATAATCCACTTGTAACTTATGTTGTATCAAGTAAGATAAAGATAAAAATCACCCAAAAATAAAAGTGTTAGCGCATGGCTAACATTTTTTTTATATACTAGGAAAGTCATCTATTTTTTTAAATAAAAGCATTGATATATGGCCAAACATATGATATAATCAAATTATCCAAGGGGGCATATGAATACTTATAAAGCATACAAATTAAGAATTTATCCTACAGATTCACAAAGAGAATTAATTAAAAAAACTTTTGGAAGTACTAAATATATTTATAATAATATTCTTGCTGAAAGAAAAAGTAGATATGAGGAAAGTAAAATTAAAAATACAAAGATTGTATTTAAAAATTAAGAATGCTAGAAAACATATGATATATAAACTTGCAAATAAAATATTAAAAGAAAATGCCATTGTAGCTGTAGAAACAATAGATGTTAAAAGTATGTATCAAATCCATAAAATAGCCAAACACTTAAAAAACTTACCAATCAGAGAATTCATACGAGTCTTAAAATACAAATCAAATTGGCAAGGTAAAAAAGTAATTGAGAAATATAAATGAAACAAAAAATAAAAACAAGTAGGGTGGCGACCATTCGAAATTGGTCTGTGGAGAAACCTAAATCTTCAGTGAAACAGAAATGTGTTACCGTGAGGTAACACAGATACTTGAATTTCGTTAAAAATTTAAGTTTTGTTCTAATCGTCTTCAATATTTGTAAATAATAAACCAATATTTATTAATCCACAAACACCAACAATAATATATATAGCTTTTTCGATAAAATTAATATTACCAAATAATTTAGCAACAATATTTACATCGAATAGTCCATATGTTCCCCATACTATTGCACCTATAATAGTAAATACTAAAGCTGTTTTTTGTAGTATTGCCATAATTTCACATCCCTTTAATAATATTTTGAACAATAAAATGAATAATATACATACATATTTTAAAATAGAAAAAATATATTTAATTAGAAAAGGGGATTTGGTAATGAAAAAGTATTTAGTGCTATTAATAATGATGTGTTTATTTTTAACAGGATGTGGAAGCTACAAATTAGAAGATGCAGTAAATGATTTTACAAAAAGTGTTGAAAATAGCAAATCATATAAATTAAATGGCACAATGGAAATTAGTAGCGGCGAAGAATTATTTACTTATAATATTGACGCTAATTTTTTAAAGAATGATTTTTATAAAGTTACATTAGTTAATCAAACAAATAATCATGAACAAGTAATATTGAAAAATAAAGAAGGATTATATGTTGTTACACCAAGTTTAAACAAGAGTTTTAAATTCGATAGTGTTTGGCCAGAAAATTCTTCTCAAGCATATTTATTACAAAATTTAGTAACAGACATAAAAAACGATAGTGAAAAATCATTTGAAAAAACAGAAAAAGGATATATTATAAAAAGTAAAGTAAATTATCCGAATAATGAAGAACTTGCGTATCAAAAAATTTATTTTGATAAAGATATGAATATTACTGGGGTTGAAGTATTTAATAATGAAGATATTGTAAAAATCAAGGTAATATTTAAAAGCGTTAATTTAAAAGCAAAATTAAAAGAAGATGATTTCTTGCTAGAAGACTTAATTGATACTACAAAAGAAGATAAGAATAAAACAGATAATAATGATAATACAAAAGATAATAAAACAACTGATAATAAAACAGATAGTAATAATAATAATAACGACAAAAATTGTGTCGGAGAAAATTGTCAAGAAAGTAAAAAATGTGAAGGTGGGGCTTGCGATAAAACGACAGGTACTCTAGATAGCATAATTTATCCACTTTATATACCAACAAATACACATTTAAAAAGTTCAGAAACTGTGGAAACAGCATCTGGAGACCGTGTTATACTTACATTTAGTGGGGACAAGAACTTTGTTATCGTAGAAGAAACATCAAAAATAGCAAATGATTTTGAAGTTATACCTGTATTCGGAGATCCTTTATTATTAGATAAAACAATCGCAGCATTAAGTTCAAATTCCATAAGTTGGAATAGTGATAACATCAGTTACTATCTAGTAAGTAGTGATTTATCTAGAAGTGAAATGGTAAGTGTAGCAAAATCTTTAGGTAATTCTAAAACTGTTATTTCTACAAAATAGGATTATAAATAATAATGTTTAGTAAAATAGAATTATAGTATAAATAAAATGTAGGCCTACTGTCTACATTTTTGTGTTTCAAAAGCTGTTTATCTTGCAAAACAAAGCATAATTATGTATAATAATTTTATGGAGGCACAGAAAATGGCAAAAAAAACTGTAAAATTAAACGATAAAGTTAATAAAAAAAATAAAAAGGGAATGAATATCGACAAATATGAAACAGACGAATCAAAAGAAGTTAAAAGATTTATCATCATCCTATTTAGTATAATAATAGTTGTATTAGGTGTATATTTTGTAACAAGACTAATTGATAAAAACAAAGATACTGATAAAGAAGATGAAGTAACAGCAGGAGAAATCAACTATGACAAAGTAAGCGTAGGTACAATGCTAGGAAAAAGTGATAGTGATTACTATGTAATTATTTATGATGGAACAATAAGCGAGGCAGTTTACTATTCAGCATTAATGACTACATATATGAATAAAGAAAAATCATTACCAGTGTATTATTGTGATCTAAACAATAAATTTAATAAAGAATATTATGCTGGAAAAGATAAAGCAAGCAACCCAGATGCTAAAGCAACTAATGAATTTGCGTTTGGTGATTTAACATTAATTAAAGTAAAAAATGGCAAAGTTGACAAATATATTGAATCACTTGACACAATTAAAGAAGAATTAGGCCTATAAGAAAAGTTTTAAACTTTTCTTTTTTTTAAAATAATGCTAAAATAAAAGTGGTGATAACAATGAAAAATAACAAAGGTTTTAATTTAATAAGTATTATTATAATAGTATGTATAACATCAATAGTATCTGCCATAACAGCAGGTGTAATAGTTACTAACAATTATAATTTATCATATAATGGGCTAGCAGAAGATAAAGCTCTCAAAGAATTTTTAAAAACATATTCTAATATAATAAATGAATATTATGAAGATATAGACAAAGAAAAAATGTTAGATTCAGCAATTAATGGAATGTTAAATTATTTAGGAGACAACTATACAACATATTTAACAGAAGAACAAAGAAAAGAATTAGAACAAAGTTTATTGGGAAAATATAAAGGAATTGGAGTTGAAATAGATAAATCACGAGTAATTACTAAAATTATGAAGAATAGTCCAGCTGAAAGTTCTGGATTAGAAGTTGGTGATAAATTTATTAGTGTAGATGGAACGGCTTTAAATGACACAAATGGAACAGCGGTCGGAGCTTTAATAAGGTCTACAGAAAAAGAAAGTGTTGATATAATTATAGAAAGATCCGGGGAACAAATGTCCTTTAATGTCAAAATTGATACTATTGAAGAACCTGCGATAGCTTATGAAGTATTAGATAATAACATAGGTTATCTAAACATTCAAAAATTTTCAAGACCATTAACTAGTCAAGTCGAAACTGCTTTAAACGAGTTAGAAGAAGCAGGAATAAAAAAATTAATAATAGATTTAAGAAATAATTCTGGAGGGTACTTAGACTCTGCAGAAACAACAGCAAGCCTATTCTTAAAAAAAGGAAAGTTAATATATTCATTAGAAAATAAAGATAAAAAAGAAGATTATTACGACAAAACGGATACATCACGAGAATATCCAATAGTAATATTGATAAATGAAAAATCGGCTTCATCAGCCGAAATATTAGCCGCTGCCCTAAAAGACAGTTACGGTGCTATTTTAGTGGGTGAAAAAAGTTATGGAAAAGGAAAAGTACAACAAACAATCGACCTAGAAGACGGATCAATGGCAAAATATACTTCAGCTAGATGGTTAAGGCCAAATGGAGATTGTATAGATGAAACGGGATTAATTCCTGATTATATAGTGTCTTTAACATATGAACGTGATGAAAATGGAAATGAAATTGCAACGATAGATTCTCAAAAAAATAAAGCTATTGAAATAATTGGAGCAATGTAAGTTGCTTCTTTTTGCATTATATATTATAGATAAGGAAAAATATGAAAATAGGAGATAAGTTTAAAATACATTGTTATAAACACAATGGCAAAATATATCAGACAAGTGATGAAACGATTATTCTAGATATTAAAGATGAATATATTGTCTGTGGAAATAGTATGGTTAATGTTGCTGAAAAAGATAATAGCTATAAAACAAAAGAATTAGCCATAATATTTTTTTATAAAAATCATTGGTTTAATTGCATAGCTCAATTAAAATCATTTGGTTTGTTTTATTATTGTAATATAGCATCACCATATATTATAGATGAAAATGTCATAAAATATATAGATTATGATTTAGATTTAAGAGTTTTTCCTGATGGTGGATATAAAATATTAGATCAAAGTGAATATAATTATCATAAAAAGAAAATGAAATATAGTGATGAAATTGATTATATTGTGAAAAATGAATTAAAAAAACTTATCGATATGAAGAAAAATAATATAGGGCCATTTGATAAAAATTTAATTAATTATTATAAAAATTTGTTTTATAAAATAAAAAAATAGAGTAATATGCAAAAAAGTTTAAGCATAAAATATAAGGAAAACCCTTAAAAAACGGTAAAAATCAAAAAAAATGAAAAAAATTTAAAAAATTTGCAATTTTTTGTTGACATTCGTTTCTGGATTTGATATATTATCTATGCACTCAGCAAAAAGGGTGTGAAAATGATCTTTGAAAACTAAGTAAAAAAGTCAATTTTGAGTAGCTTTGATTAAACTTAAAAATAACGATTGTTATAAATCAATTTTATTGAGAGTTTGATCCTGGCTCAGGATGAACGCTGGCGGCATGCCTAAGACATGCAAGTCGTACGAAGGGGCCCAATGAAAAGAATTGAAATTTGGAGTGCTTGCACAAAAAATGGATTTTCTTGGACTTGGATTTTCCCCTTAGTGGCAAACGGGTGAGTAACACGTGGGTTACCTACCTCCAAGATGGGGATAACAGTTGGAAACGACTGATAATACCGAATGTGCTCTACGGAGTAAAGAAGCCTTTAAAGCTTCGCTTGGAGATGGGCCTGCGGCGTATTAGCTAGTTGGTGGGGTAATGGCCTACCAAGGCGACGATGCGTAGCCGAACTGAGAGGTTGATCGGCCACACTGGGACTGAGACACGGCCCAGACTC